>NZ_UZAC03000001.1:937089-1249452 GCF_900538055.1 Pasteuria penetrans | reverse complement strand
AGGGGTTTTCGTTGGCATGGTCCTGTTCATGAATATCTTGCTGTTTCAGGTAATATCATACAAAGTGATATAGGAATATATCATAAAAAAGAAAAGTCCTATACAGATAGGAATCTCCGTATCTACCGAAGTCGTGACGAGAAGGGCGAGGATTTCAATCCGCGCGATCTCTATTATTTTGCCAATGAATTGCGTGATCATGGTTTTTATGAAGAATCAGTAGTTTATTATTTACGATTTCTCAATACACAGCAGGGATGGGTAGAGGACAACGTCGAGGCTTGTATGAAAATGTCAGAGTGCTATGGCTATTTGCGCGAGCGTCTGCCAGAGTTTGATTGCTTGGTGCGGAGTTTTCTCTATGATAAACCCCGCGCAGAGGTGTGTTGTCGGATTGGCCTCTTCTTTTTCCAAAGTAGGCAGTTACTGCAGGCTATTTTCTGGTATACCTTGGCCACACAGTTGGGCGATCCACCGGCTACTATGGGTACCCAAGATCAATCCGCCTGGACCTGGTTGCCTCATCTACAGCTGTGTCTTTGTTATGATCAACTTGGGGATGTTGAGAAAGCGGAGGAGCATAACAATCGGGCCATGGTTTACAATCCTCTTCATCCCAGTATTTTGCATAATCAGCAGTACTTTGCTGGAAAAAGGGAAGCTGCTCGGGAGGGGAAACGTACGGCGTCCCCCTTCATGATTCCACCTGAGATAGGACCGGGTGCACCGCGTGAGGTTCCATCTACATTGAAAAAGTCTAGTAATTCAAAAAATAGTGACATGAATGAAGTTGATCCAGTTTGTTCCCATAAAGAAAAATGTGATTCACAGAAGGATCATTCTAATAACTCTAGGGATATGAATTCCGGAGGGGAGAAACCCTTGGAAGACCCCGAAGGATTTTTGCAGAGAGTGACTGGGGAGTGGCAGATGGGAAAGGAGGATACGGGGGGATATCTGAAAGAAGGTTTGAAGTCGTCCAAGGAATGGTTGGCGGGCCAACTACCGTGGCGAAGGAAGTCAGAGGACGTTACGGGAGCGGAGGGTTCTGGAGGAAATGTGGTAAAGGTAGAACCCGGTGTCTCTGTTGTGAAGGAGGATGCGGTAAGGGTAGAACCCGATGCCTTAGAAGGGAGGGGACCCACGGGGGGAAACAAGGGGGGGAGAAGGCCGGCTACCTGGGAGCAGGTACAAAAGGCGCTTGCGGAGGCCCGTAAGGCTATCCTGCGGACCGATAGGGAAGATTCTGGAGAAAGGTTTTCTCGTGTTCAGGCAGAATGGATGAAGGGAGAGGAGACAGCGGATGTTTCTGTGTCACCCCCCTCCACCGGTGGGATTCCCAGTGGTAGGGATAGGCCCGGTATTTCATCCTCGGAACCCTCTGATCGGGAAGGGGGGTCTGTGGAAGAGGGGGACGCGGTACTAGATCATGCAATGTCGGAAGGTTCTGTCCCGACCCCAAAATCGTCAGAGTCAGCGGAGAAATCCATTGCAGGGTGTTTACCCCGGGGGGAAGCGTCAAGGGGAATCACAGAGGGGGATGTTTTCATCCCATCCTCCGGGGAAGCAGTTCCGGTAGCTCACCGCACGGAACGGTCCCAGCGATCCAATTCTTCCAGGAAATTGAAACAGAAGGCGGTATCGAATAGAAAGGGCAAGAGGAAACGGAGGTAAGGGTGCTATGCGTTGGATTTATCCGCCGCTCATTGCCTGGGAGGGAGAGGATGAGCAGGAGGCGGTTTTTCAGCGCCCTCAACAGATTTTCCGAGCGTTGGCCGCAGCGGGGGAGGAGGCGATTTTTTTCGAGTACAATCGAACAGACAGTCGGGTACAGATTAGGGATGGTGTGAAAGTGGTTGGTCTCCCCTATGCCATCCCCCCTTCCCCGCAACCAACGTTTCTCTGGGTTACGCATCCCTCACACAGCCGTTTCCAGAATATATTTCGTGCCGATAGCTTTGTTTTCGATTGTATGGATGAGATGACGGACGAATTTTCAGTTTGGGGTAATGAAGATTTTGTTAGGGAAGTGAATGGGGCCTCCCTAGTCACAGTTGTCAGTCAGCGCCTGCATCGGTTGCTTTGCGAACAGTTTCCCAAACAAGAACATATTTTACGTTTAGCTAATGCGGCCGATACGGAACATTTTCACTCTGCCGGTCAACAACCTTGTCCGCAGGAATTACTGAGTGTACCGAGACCCATCATTGGTTTCATGGGTTCCCTTTCGACATGGATTGATCATAAACTTTTGCAGGGGATCGTTAGGAATCTCGATGTGGGTACGTGGGTTTTCATTGGTCCCGATCATATAGGGGTCCGGGAGTTGTTGCGCCCGTTTTCCAATGTGATCTTTCTCGGGAAAAAGTCCTATTACGATCTACCCGCCTACGTTGGACAGTTTGATGTGGGTATTATTCCCTTTGAGGTACGGGCAATGACCCATAGTAGCTCGCCCATCAAGATGTATGAATACCTTGCTGCAGGTCTATCCGTAGTTTCTACACCGATTCAGGAGGCGCTCGATTGTCCCCATGTAATTACAGCAGAAACGGTAGAAGAATGGGAGCAGGCCCTCCGGCAGGGTTGGGAGGAAAAACAGGATCCGAGGATGGTTCGGCAACGGAAAGTCTATGCTGAGAGGGAGAGCTGGGGGGTACGAATTCACACCCTTCTCGTGTCGATGCGGTGTATCTGGGCTCTTCATAGGGGGCAGCAGAGCCCCGTTGTTGGTTTGCAGGATGTCTTGTACGGTGCAAGGCATCGCCATGGAGCTACAGGGGGGCCTCAGCATCTTTATATTCCTGCCCACTTCCTATAAGATCTCTCCCTCGGGGCGGGCAGGGGTCTCATTTTTTTGATTATTTGGTGGAATTGCGACCCTATTGGGATGAACTTGTAGACGGAGGAGGGATTCATGGATGAGATTCTCCATAGGGTATGAATGGGGAATATAGGTAGGGTGGGGGAGTTACCTACGAACAGCGAAATGGTTAGCAGGATTCTTGGGGAATTTTCCTTATATTTTTATTATTATTATTTTTAAAATAATAATATGTGTAATTATATATAATTATATGTATATGAAGGGGTAATGGTATGTTATCGCGACCCCGGATAGTCCTCTCCATGGTTGTACGCAATGAAGCGGACCGTCATCTGGAACGCGTTTTACTGGCCAATCGCCGTTTTGTGGATGCCGCCGTGATTATTGATGATGCGAGCACGGATTCCAGCGTGGAAATATGTCGGGATGTCTTTCAGTCCATTCCCCTCACCCTCATCCTCAATGAACAATCCCGTTTTGCCAATGAGGTTTCCCTCCGCCGTCAGCAATGGGAAGCTACGATTGAATTACAACCCCATTGGATTCTGAATTTGGACGCGGATGAGATTCTGGAGTCCTCCTTCCTGGACACGATGGATGGTGTTTTAGGACAGAAGGATTATGATGCGGTGTATTTTCGTTTGTATGATATGTGGGATGAGGATCATTATCGTGAAGATATTCATTGGAATGCTCATAAGATTTATCGACCCTTTCTAGTACGTTATAAGGAGAAACCTTGTTATAAATGGAAGGATGTGGCTCAACATTGTGGCCGATTCCCCCTTGATATTTTACATTTTCCCTATTGTACCCATTCGGCCCGTGTTCTTCATTACGGATGGGCTAGTCCCGAGGATCGACAACGAAAGTATGCGCGATATAAGGAGTTGGATAAGGATGCACGATATGGTTTCAAGTCTCAGTATGAGTCGATCCTAGATGAAAACCCCCGTCTTATGCCCTTGGCAGAAGAACCCGTCCTCAATAGTCGTGCGTATTGGGAACATCGTTTCAAAACAGATTGGGTACCTAACGGGGGTCCTGAACAGGTAGCTTTTCATGGGCGGTTGGCTTTGGGAATGTTACCACAGCGCATTAAGGAGAATCTGGAGAATGGTAAACTGACCCTTTGTGATGTAGGTTGTGCGTCCGGGGAGGCCACCAATATCTGGAGTCAAGCGTTCCCCGAAGCATGTTGTGTGGGAGTGGATTTTGCGGAACGGGCCATAGGGAAGGCAAAACGGCAATATGGTTCTTGCGATTTTGTTGTTTGTGATCTACGGGAGTTACCTGATATGTATGATGTTGTCTTTGCTTCGCATGTGTTGCATCTTTTTCATGAACCAATTAAGGTTGTACATGATATATTACTTAATACGGTTAAGTATCTTGTTATTTTAGTATCATTTTCTATGAATAGGCTACCTTTAGAACACCAGTGTCGTTTGGACTATACCACCTTTCCCTTTCAGATTGGGGGAGCGCAGTTGGTTGTGTTTCGGGTGAAGGATTGTGCAAACGTACCAGGGAGTATGTGGGGCGGGGAACAAGCATTGGTTGTTTATGCAAAGATGGGCGAGATGGATATGCGGGAATGGAATTTGGCCGACTGTTTGGGTTTGTGATGGCTAGTTCCAGTGGCGATTTACAAGTAGGAAATTATTTAATAAATATAAGGATAAGGTGATTCATGGGGGATGGCTTTGTGCGATGAGAGAAAATAGAGAAGTAGGGGAAAATGGTTCCTGTCCCAAGTTGGTTTTATCGATGATTGTACACAATGAAGCGGATCGTTATCTAAGAAAGGTTTTGATGGCCCATCGTGAGTGGGTGGATGCCGCGGTTATTATCGATGATGGTAGTACAGATCATACCGTGGCGGTGTGTGAGGAACTTTTGTCCGGGATTCCTTTGTATATCCATTCCAATCCGATTCCAAAGTTTGGTAATGAAGTTACTCTTAGGGAACAGCAATGGGAGGCAACCATTGCTCTACAACCTGAATGGATTTTGAATTTGGATGCGGATGAAGTTTTGGATCCGTCATTTTTTGATAACAAGCACAAATGGTTGAATCAGAACGATTTCCATGTTATTTATTTTCGTTTGTATGATATGTGGGATGAAAAGCATTATCGGGATGATCCCCTGTGGTGTGCCCATCGTTTTCCCCGGCCCTATCTTATTCGTTATTTGCCTAATTTTACTTATATTTGGAGGAATACCCCCCAACACTGTGGTCGTTTTCCTTTCAACGTCTTACTTCTTCCCTATCGTTTCCATTCGGCACGTATACGCCATTATGGGTGGGCTCGTTCGGAGGATAGGAGAGAGAAATATGAGCGTTATCGACGTTTGGATCCCGATGCACAGTACGGAATCAAAGAACAGTATGATTCTATATTAGATGAAAATCCTAATCTTATTCCTTGGGAGGAAGATACATGATTGTACGTGATATTGAATGTGCCCTGAGGGATTCGGTGGGGGTTGAAGGGGCCCCCGGTTACACTGAGAGGGAGATAGCTAAGAGTGCGTTGGTTCATCTCATTCGTCGTGTGGAACGGCGGGAGCAACCCTATCAGATTGTTGAATTGGGTGGAGGACAGTCCACGTTATTTTTTCAATCGTTATTAAAGTTAGAATTGCTCGATATATGTGTGAGAACATTGAGCCACCATAGGGAAAATGTAGAATCATTGAAGGGTACGTTGGAGGATGGAGAGGGCCGGATTCAGGTACACCTTCTACCCCTACAACAGGTTACGGATGTGGAGAGAAAGTTGCTTTTCGCAGAACCCGATCTGGCGATGGAGCGCTGGCCTACATTGGGTCATCCATTATTGGCGAGGGAATATCACAACTATACTATAAAAAATGTTTTCTACGGAAATTTGCACACCCTGAATTGGGAATCCAATGGTGTGGATATTTTGATAGTCGATGGTCCTAATGGTGATGGTAGGGGACTCGCCTACCCGCTCCTCACACCCTTCCTACGTGAGGGGTCCCTGGTATTGATTGATGATTTTGATCATTATCCGTTTTTGGATGATTTGAGGAGCATTTTTGTAGTGGAGGAACAGTATCGGGAAATCGTTGAGGAAAGTCGCTGGGTGTTGGTGAGGATAGTGAAACGACATGTTGGGAAAGCATATTAGAAAATTTTTACAAAAATTAGGTTAAAATGGTTATGATAGTGGGAAGGGAGCGATTTGTTAGCCCATTTTAACCTATTCATGGGGGTAGCCAAGGACAGAGGGGACAAATTTTTATTTAAGTAAATTTTATATAATATTTTTATGAATCAAGCTATTTATATTTCCTTTTTATGTATACATTAAATATGAATTTATATGTTAGGAATATTGATTTCTTCGATTTCGTGGTTGGAGTATAGGAGATTGTACTGGGGAAGTACCTTGGTTTGGGCAGTGTTCGAACGGGTGTGTACCTTTTCTCCCCGGGGGATCTTTAGCCCTATTTTGGGGCCCTTCTGGGGAACCTGTATCCGAATTTTTTACTGGTTTTCTTATTAATGGTGCTGGTGCTGGAATTAAAAGTCAGTTGATTTGGTTTTTTCCGATATTAATTATATTTCAAAATGATATATATTGATTGCTATTAGTTAATGAATTACTTCTGTATAATATGTATGGATAATTTGTAATGTAAATAAAAAATTGAATAGTATGAATGTTTTGGACTGGATATGTGTGAAACGTAACGATTATGGTTGGATTTCTACTATAACCATGGAAACTCGGTTTTTGAACCCATGAGCGCGGAAATGAATGCCCTATTCCGCACACCTTGGCACGCCAAATAGACCGGCCTATAGTTCCGATTATTTTATGAATTTTTTAAATTATTAGATATGCTCATCACGATATGACTTCTCTCCTTCTTATTCTTATAAATTTTACTATATATTCGGAGACTTGAGATGTGTTATACGCTACACACTTTGCGAACATTGTCAACCTAGCTCTTCGTTCACCACGCACCTTAAGTCGGCGAGCTCCGTAAGCATTTTTTAGTGCGGAGCAAACGCCCTCAATGGCCGCACGACTGTTCCCTGCTTCCCTATATTTTGTCTCCTCCAATTGATCTCTTTGCTCCGCCGCCGAGTACGTTCGGTCGGTTAATCTTATGGTTCTTCCCCCTGTTTTGTTGAGTTTGCCAATGCACTGATCCGCAAAGGGGCACTTCTTGCAATCCTCCCCGTTGAAATAAGCCACACTGGTCCCGCTCCCTGGTTTTCTCCCTGGTTTGTACTGGCTGTTCTCGGGTTCCTTGTTTGCCACGCACCGTGTAATTTCCTTTGTTCTTTTGTCTCGCACAAACGTGCTTGCCCTCAATTTATCGGGGTTCTCCCTTCGGCCCGTCATATTGGTGAAGCATAGCGAAATACCCTTTGATTGGGCAAGTTCGCTTATCTCATGGCTGTAGTACCCCCCATCGGCACACAACCGCATTCCATCATGGGGAACCCATGTTTCTATGTACTCCTTCGCAAAGGCCGTATCTGGATGAAGGGAACCTTTCATATCAAAGAAGGAAATTAGGCTTACTCCCTTCTCTCCATCACGATCCTCTACGATTTGTCCGGAATATCCCCAACATTCCTGTTTGTTCTTCTTCCTGTACTGAGCATCAGGATCATAAGGGCTTTGTAGACTACCAGAACGCACCTTGGAGAGCATCCTGAGATTTCCTTGTTCATCCTCCTCAGTTTGTTCCCAGATCACCCTTTCCAGCAATGCATACTCCTTGGTTGATCTGATGTTGTCATAGTGGGAGACCTGTTCCCTTACAGCCAAGCAAACCCCAATTAGCTCTGCAGTCCTATGATCCCTTGCTGTTGCTCCTTTTTTGGGGGGAAGGGGAGGCTGATAGCCCAATGATTGCCGACTATCGATGTCTGTTAGTTTGCACCCCTTCTCCAGAAAAACCCCCCACTCCGCGGGGAGGGGAATCAGGAGTTCAGCCGAGATACAAACCACATTTTTTGCCACCAGATAGATCACGTCATTACGGGTCAATTTCCTTATGTTGCTGTTGATTAGCGTGCTATCCATTCTACGGCAGGTGGATGTCATACCTACTATTGACTTTTGGAAGGTGGTGAAGTGCTGAAAGGAGTCCCGTGTAACATTGCATTTTGTTTTCTCCTCGTATGCCAACAACCGTTTTCTGCCTTCGTATAATGTTCTCCTACCTATAAGGGGCTTTCCTTTTTTGCCCCCCAGAGCTTCAAAGAACACTCCTTCCCGTGGAATACGTTCGATCAATTCCCTGTCTGTCCACCCAAAGGTTTCTTTAATGGACTCCAGGATTATGGTAAAAAGGATATCCTTGCAGGGTTGACCGATAGTATTATGATAATCGGCATATGTTTCCTTGTACCATGAAGCATGTTTCTCATAATACTCGCAAAGGGTTGCAAGTTTAATTTCTTCCTTGGTGGAACACCAGCGCCACTTATCCGCGAAGCATTCAATCCATTCCTCTACCCCTTCCAAGTTCGACTGTTCTATGGTACAATACCCTGAGACCATCTGTTATCAACCTCCCTTTATAGTGGGTATAAAGAGGATTGTATAGGAATAACAGATGGTCTTCAAGTTTCTTTGAGGGTATTTTTCAGGTAATACATATAAAGTTGTTTCGAATGTACGTAAGGAAGGTGGGGTCATATCCTATTTTGACTATATATTCGGAATATTATTATAATATCGGTAACCTAACCATAATTAGGGAACCGAGCTTCTATAGATAGTATGATTTCATAAAAGTTTATGTAGTTATTTTTATGAATCCGCAAAAGCCCACTTTCCATTTTTATTCGAACCTCAGGAAACAATTGTGAACCTTTTTAACGGCACCAGCACCAGTAATTTGTATGGTCAGAAAACCCGTTCCTGTTTTTTTCCTTCCCCCTCAATTTTTAATATAAATAATATGGAGATTGGGAGGAAAGGAGGTTCCTACTTTATCCCGATATCCAATACCATCGGGGAGGGCTGGTCTCCCAGCCAACCTCCCCATAGAACCAGGGTCTCCATACTTTAATGGTTACGGAATCAGGGGGACCTAAGATGGTCCTATTTTTTTGTGTTTCATAATAAAAAAGACAACGGAAGGAATTGAATCAGCATACCCATACCGCAATGGTTTTGTTCAGTATAAATGAATTTAAAATTGAATATGTTACATTCTTAATATGGATCTGGAGTTTTCATTGTACTTTTCGGGAAAAATGAATAGTGTGTAGACACAACCCCTTCTCTGTACCGAACGGATCAGGAGGATCCCACTGATTTCTTTATTTTCGATAGATGACGCCTGCTCTGTAAAAGTTTTTTGTTAATTAGGATGAGATCATTGTACAAATTCCAAAGTTTTCTTCTATGTAATTCCCCGAGGATAAACCGAGGTTCCGTGCACGAAGTCGGATCAGCTCATAGTAGTGTGGAAGCTTCTGTAATGGAAGTGGAGCGAAGGGGCTGACTCATCCTGCGGAGGACAGTTAGATGAGAACTTTAGTGGGAGATCCACTGGAGGAGGCCACTGGAACTCGAAGCAACATCCCTATAATCGAAGTATGACCTAAAGGGTCTGAAGATTGGGATGGGATGAGAAGAGCTGGATGATGCGAGAGTATCACGTCCAGTTCTGTGAGGGACTCGGCTGAAATGCCGGGTCTACTCGACGCTAGGGAGGACAACGGTGGGTGGGTTCCCCGTCCCCGTGATTTTGTTTCAGGGATAGGGGGATAACCCTTGTTTCATCATCGAATGGATCTCTTTTGATGTTTTTCCCCATGGGTTGCCTTTCCCGTTCTTGTGGGACGTTGTCTGTGGCCTACATGTTGTGGGTTGGAGAAATTGTATCTTCCTGCGCTTATCGTGTGTCTCTGCGAGATTTTTTGAAACGATCCCTGGGGTAACATCCTATCCATAGCGAGGATGCTACCCACACGGTAGGTTTGTGGCCTAGGAATTGTTACAATTTTGCAATAGTACTTTTGATCAACAAAAAAATGAGATAATATGGTATTGGTAGGTGGCGTAGAGAAGGGGGGTAAGCAATCGGCCGCTGCAGTTTTGTTTCCTCGTTCTGTCCTTGGATGATTCGGTAGGGATTTGCGATTTTAGGAGGAGAGAGTTCAGTGGGGGATTTTGTTGGTAACGATCATATAATGAATCTATTTAATTATACGAATTTGCTGTATTCACCTACATTTGCTCTATTGGTGTTTTCAATTGCAGCTTATGTCCTACCCATTATAGGGGTAGTTGTTGGTACCTTTTATGATCGGATGGGGGCCTGTTCCATCCAGAATAGGGGTTCCAAGATGCGGTGGATGGTCCAGATACCCCTGGTCCTAGCTTGGATTATGGGTATGTTTATGAGTATTATATTTTTGCAATCTTCCATAAAGATTTATGAATACGTAGATGGGGGGATAGAGGCCTGGATCCCATCCTTTGATCTACCCATGGCTATAGGGACAGAAATATGGGCGGGTCTTTTGGTGGTTTTAGGTATAGCCCTAGTGATTCCTTTGTCCCTGAATTGGTTGATGGATGTATTGAAACTCGATAAAACCCGTTATCTCCATAAGTTTATGTTGTTTATGTCCTATTTTTTTGCCAGTGCCCTCTTCCTGGGTATCGCTACTTCTCCTACCATGCAGGATGTATTTCCTCAGGAAGATCCATTTTCCTATTTGTCTAAAGGTTTTTTATATGCCCTAATTGCATTATTGAGTGTGGGTTGGTTGGTTACACGCAATTTTAGGGAAACAGTGGATCGTTTGGGTTTACAAAGGTTGGACACGAAGGGTATGGCTATAGGACTTGTAGTTGGTTTTTCTGTAACCTGTTCCTTCCTATTGTTTCACATGAACTCTGATTTTCTTCAGGCTAAAATTCCCTCCCAGTTTTTTGTGAATGGGTTGCTTGGTGATAGCTGGCCTTGGTTTGTTAGTTTTCTTGTTGGAGCGTTCGGCATTTTGGGTTTTGAACTGCTGTTCCGTGGTGTATTGCAACCCCGATTTGGGCTGGTTTTTACGAGTATCCTCGCCGTACTTTTTGGTGGTGGTGTGGCGGTTATCGATTGGGTACCTTCCTCTATGGGTTGGATACCGTTCATCCTGTCCCTTATTCTTTCTTTTGGTTTGGGGTTGTTGGCGAGATGGTATGGCGTTTTGTCCGCTATCGTCGCACATTGGGCGGCCTGGTTTGCTATCGTTCTGTCCTATATAGTGTTTGTAAGAGAGGGATTTTTGCAGTAGAGGGTAACGGATCAAAAAGGTTTGTTGTATTCATATTTTTGCATTAGGTTTTGGGATTTTTTCCTAATTCCACTTTGTTCTTCGCGTTTTCCACCATCCCATTGGGGTATTTCTATCTAATGGGTTTGTGGATTCGTATCATATGGGAATATATACCGGATTATTTATGAAAATAAAAACAAAACTTACTGTTTACAGTAGGTTTTGTTTTGGGGAAAGTTTCTGAATAGGCCCTTCTGAATATAATGAATTCGGAATGGTGGGGGTAGGCCATTTCAACTTCTCTCCTAGAATCCAGTATCTAAAAGGGTCTCCAGATCCCGATGGTTGCAGAATCAGGGGGACCTAGGAGGTTCCTATCTTTTATATGATGAATCATAAAAAGATAACGGAAGAAATCAAATCAGCATACTCGTGTTGCAATGTTTTTCTCAATATAGATGAATTTAAAATTGCCATTCTGCGCATGGATATAGAGCACTCCTTGTATTTTTGTGTAACTTTTATCCATTTAATTCTTGTAATTAAAAATACATTAATATATAGGACTATTCGTGGTGGCCCAATAGCACGATGCTTATCATATTGCGCATCATTGTGCTTACTACGCAACCCTCCTACAAACTGCCCCAGTCCACGAATTGTACTTGATGATCCTAGGACTCCACCCTCAAACAAAATTCCTTTAAAAGTCTTTATATTTATTTTATTTCAAAATAAATATATACATATGGTTGAATCTGTTCTTGCAGTAGGTACATTTCCATTGTTGGGTCTTCATAACGTATTCAATGGAATACAATGGGAGGGAATTGAAATTTAGGAAGATGTAAACACAAAACCCTATCACGATACATTCGATTTATCGAACAATGGTTAAACCTCCACTCCCGAGACTGAACCACTAGGTTTGGTATGCGGCCAATATCCTTAAATTGTTAAAAATAAATAACTAATAAAAAATAGACCCTGAAATGGGCCATCAGACGGACATAGGGGGGACAGAAAAAGGGTTCTTTGGGGTTCTGATACCAGATTTGGAATGCAACTGGGATGCTAGGGTCGTTTTCTCATTATCCTTTTTTTATTATTCATAAAAAAATAGAATCACTTCAAGTCTTCCCCCTTGCCTTGTAACCGTTAAGATCCGGGGCTCCTAAGGTTTTCCCAGGTCCATAGGATGATTGCCTAGTGATTGATAAGTAGAAGGTTGTATTTTCCATAGTTTTCCCCCTTTCTCACATTATTTTTTGGTGTGCTCTTCCTGAAGGGAGGAGAATATTTCATGGGAAAATTAGGAACGACCTGTTTTTTGTGTCGTTACCCATTTTCATAAATAAATAAATTTTTTAAAAATTATTCATATTATTATATAATTTTTTATTTTCTAACTTAGTTTGAAAATTCTAATGTTTACATTTTTCGTGCCTACATGGTCTCCTGATGATGCATCAAAAACAACTAATTCTAACACAGAAGCGTTTTTATTGGTATGAACTATGCATCCTCCATGTAGTACGATATGTCCCTGGAGCTGATTGAGAGAGAGGAGATCGGAAGAGGATTCTGAACCTAGAAGGAAAAAACCATTCAATCGTAGAATTGAAATCAAATCCTGGCATCTTCCCCCGGCGGAGAGGTTGTAGTTGATCCAGTAAATTTCATTGGGGGCAACAGTAATTTGTGTGGATCCCGGTACGTGGAAAAAGAAGGAATTACTGGGTGTGAAATTGACCGTGAGGGGGATGGCATTACCGGAAGGTACTTGCTGCGTCCCAATCGTCCCCATACCCGCGGTTGCTACAATTTCCATTTTTATTTTGCCCAATTTCCCCGGTTTACCTGGGGGTCCTTGTGGCCCGGTGGAGCCCACCGGGCCCGGTGGGCCTGGTGGACCTAGTGGACCTGGTGGACCAACAGGTCCTGCTGGACCTGTTGGACCCCCTAGACCTGGTGGCCCGGTGGAGCCTACCGGTCCCGGTGGACCTGGCGGACCCGATGGGCCTATTGGTTCTGCTGGGTTTGTTGAATCTATTGGGTTTAATGGATCTGGTGGGTCCTGGGGGTATTGTGGTTCTATCCACTCCCGGGTGTTGGTTTGTTTCTGATTCCCGATGGATACGTCCCTTCCCATCGGTAGGATACTGATAGGCCTCGTATTTTGTTCGATATGGTGCGTGACGGGAAAATTTTCTGATGATTTTATTTTTTCTGTCTCGCTAAAGGTTTTCTCCATATTGGATTCATCATCCGCGTCGTTCTTGTTATTGATGCAGTTGTGATTGTTTTTAGATATGGTTATATTTTCTTTGTCTAGTGGATCATTGTTATTTGATGAAGGGTTATGGTCTGATGGTGGGGAATCCATCATTGAATTACTATGCTCAACGGAAGGGTCAGAGGAATCTCCGATATCGACTGATAGGGCAAGGGGTTCTTCTCTGATAAGATCCGCGGTGTTTTTTGGGGGATCGTTTTCCCAAAACGGTGATAGACTCATCGGAAAGGTGGGTCGTTGGGGTCGTCGTTGAGGATGTTGCCGTGAATGGTTCTTCTTCTGCGGACGGGATGATTGTGGTTGTGCAGGTTGTGATGGCTGTGTGGTCCGTGCGGGTTGCGATGGTTGTGGCTGTTGTGGTTGTGTGGTTCGTGATGGCTGTTGTGGCTGTTGTGGTTGTGATGGCTGTTGTGGTTGTGTGGTTCGTGATGGCTGTTGTGGCTGTTGCGGCTGTTGCGGCTGTTGTGGCTGTTGTGGTTGTGATGGCTGTTGTGGTTGTGATGGCTGTTGTGGTTGTGTGGTTCGTGATGGCTGTTGTGGTTGTGTGGTTCGTGATGGCTGTTGCGGCTGTTGTGGCTGTTGTGGTTGTGATGGCTGTGGTTGTGATGGCTGTTGTGGTTGTTGTGGCTGTTGTGGTTGTGATGGCTGTGGCTGTTGTGCAGGTTGTGATGGTTGTTGTGGTTGTAGTGGTTGTTGTGGCTGTTGTGGTTGTGATGGCTGTGGCTGTTGTGCAGGTTGTGATGGTTGTTGTGGTTGTAGTGGTTGTTGTGGCTGTTGTGGTTGTGATGGCTGTGGCTGTTGTGCAGGTTGTGATGGTTGTTGTGGTTGTAGTGGTTGTGATGGCTGTTGTGGTTGTGATGGCTGTTGTGGTTGTGATGGCTGTTGTGGTTGTGATGGTTGTAGTGGTTGTGATGGCTGTTGTGGTTGTGATGGCTGTGGCTGTTGTGCAGGTTGTGATGGTTGTTGTGGTTGTAGTGGTTGTGATGGCTGTTGTGGTTGTGATGGCTGTTGTGGTTGTGATGGCTGTTGTGGTTGTGATGGCTGTTGTGGTTGTGATGGCTGTTGTGGTTGTGATGGTTGTAGTGGTTGTGATGGTTGTTGTGGTTGTGATGGCTGTTGTGGTTGTGATGGTTGTTGTGGTTGTGATGGTTGTTGTGGTTGTGATGGCTGTTGTGGTTGTGATGGCTGTTGTGGTTGTGATGGCTGTTGTGGTTGTGATGGCTGTTGTGGTTGTGATGGCTGTTGTGGTTGTGATGGCTGTTGTGGTTGTAGTGGTTGCTGTGGTTGTGAAGGTTGCTGTGGTTGTGAAGGTTGCTGTGGTTGTAGTGGTTGTGAAGGTTGCTGTGGTTGTAGTGGTTGTGAAGGTTGTGAAGGTTGCTGTGGTTGTGAAGGTTGTGGAGGCCATATAGGTTGTGTAGGTTGTATGGGCTGTGATGGTTGTATTATGGGCTGCTGTGGTTGTGGTTGTGGTTGTAGTGGTTGTTGTATGGGCTGTGATGGTTGTATTATGGGCTGCTGTGGTTGTATGGGTTGTTGCATGGGTTGTGGTTGTGGTTGTAGTGGTTGTTGTATGGGCTGTGATGGTTGTATGGGCTGTGATGGTTGTACGGGCTGTTGTGGTTGTATGGGCTGTTGTGGTTGTATGGGCTGTGATGGTTGTACGGGCTGTTGTGGTTGTATGGGCTGTTGTGGTTGTATGGGCTGTTGTGGTTGTATGGGCTGTGATGGTTGTACGGGCTGTTGTGGTTGTATGGGCTGTTGTGGTTGTATGGGCTGTTGTGGTTGTATGGGCTGTTGTGGTCGTATGGGCTGTTGTGGTTGTATGGGCTGTTGTGGTTGTTGTATAGGCCGCCATATGGGCTGTTGTGGTTGTAGTGGTTGTTGTATGGGCTGTGATGGTTGTGGTTGTAGTGGTTGTTGTATGGGCTGTGATGGTTGTGGTTGTAGTGGTTGTTGTGTAGGCCGCCATATGGGTTGCTGTGGTTGTAGTGGTTGTGAAGGTTGCTGTGGTTGTAGTGGTTGTGAAGGTTGCTGTGGTTGTAGTGGTTGTGAAGGTTGCTGTGGTTGTATGGGCTGTGATGGTTGTATTATGGGCTGCTGTGGTTGTATGGGTTGTGAAGGTTGTGGAGGCCATATAGGTTGTGTAGGTTGTATGGGCTGTGATGGTTGTATCATGGGCTGCTGTGGTTGTATGGGTTGTGTGGGTTGTGGTTGTTCCTCGTGGAGCGGATGGTTTTGGATTGTTGAATTGTGTGGGGTCGATTTCCCAAGGATACTCGCGGTATTTTCTTCTTCACGAATCCGATTGACGATGTTGGATGTGGATTTGTCCCCTAATAGGGGCGGTATTTCTACATTGTTGTTACGGACCTCTATACTATGTTCCCGCTGGTGGGTATCGTGGATGTTCTTTTGCGTTTCCTTCCTCAGTGGGGTCCCCCAATCATGGTGGTTGCCCCTCTGCAGATGGGTGCTAGGAACGATTTTGGGTTCCTTTCTTCTCGTGGGAATCCTTGCATCATGGATACTGCCATTTTCTTGTAGATGAGCACCACCGGGTGGTGGGGAACATTTTTCTGTTGGTATTTTTTTGTCGAGGGAATTCCCTTCTCTCCGTAGGCGCCTGCTGTGGACGGTTCCCGAGGATGTCTTTTCGGTAGGGTGAGCCTTGGTGTTGTGATGCTGGCGTGTTCCACCCCTTTTCAGGTGTTTTCCTGTGATGATCGTCGTGCCTTTAGGCATTCCCTGACCACGCAACAATCCAGATTGTTGTGAAGGGGTTGGCGAATGGGGATCCCATGGTGATTTCATAGTCAATCTTCCTTTTTCCGTATAGGGAATAGGGCCTGCCTTTATCTTGGGATTCATTCAAAGTGCTTTGTATCTATAGTCTATGCCACCCTTCCTAAGGGTATACAAAAAAATGGCTGATATAGGGGAAGATGATGCACAGTTTTCTAAAAGGATTCATTACTTTTCCACAGAAAATAAGCCCACAATGTGCTTCTACATGGTGGGGTTTGATTCCCAGGGGGTACTCTGTGTCCTTATACACCCTACGAGAATACTGTACTATTTATGATAAATATGATGGTATTCATAATAAAAATAATAAAAAAATCACAGGAAAAATAAAATGTACAGGGATGGCCCATGCTCCTTCCCCCCAGTCCATACGGTGGTGGTGTAAGGAGGTTAAGAAAGATAGGCCTCGCGTACCTGAGAATTATTGAGCAATGCCTTTGCGGGACCCTCCAGGGTGATTTCTCCCGTTTGGATTACATATCCACGGTGAGCAATTTGCAATGCCTGGTAGGCGTTTTGCTCCACTAACAAGACGGTCATCCCTTTTTGATTCAGTTCCTCAATGATCTCAAAAATCTGTTCAATGACCACCGGGGCTAGACCCATTGAGGGCTCATCCAACAATAGGATAGAAGGATCACTCATTAGACCGCGCCCGATAGCAAGCATTTGTTGTTCACCGCCGCTCATCGTACCCCCCTTTTGCTGTAAACGTTCCTTTAGGCGCGGGAAGTAGGCAAAGACCATCTCCATTCGCTCTTGGATTACAAAGGGTTTGCAATTGTGGTACAGGGCCCCTACCTCTAAGTTCTCTCGAACGGATAACTGTGGAAAAATGCATCGACCCTCTGGTACGTGGGAGATCCGTGTTTTAGCTATGATGTGCGGGGGTTTGCCCGTGATGTCCTCTCCAAGAAAACGTATACTCCCATTGACACGTACCTGTCCACAGATGGACCGTAGGGTGGTCGTTTTGCCAGCTCCATTGGAACCAATGAGGCTGACAATTTCCCCCTTTCGGACGGTAATGGAGAGTTGCGTCAACGCTTGAATGGGTCCGTAGTAAGCATCCACATGGGCGAGCTCCAACATGGTTTCCATGGATGTCATCCCTTTTCTTCAGGATTTTTGGGTTTCATCGGGGGACGTTGGGGGGGTAGCAGCACCTTTGCCTAGGTAGGCCTCAACAACCGCGGGGTTGTTGCGAATATCCTCTGGTTTACCGACGGCTATGGCTTTCCCATAATCGAGTACGAGGATGTGCTCTGAAATGCCCATGACGAGCTTCATATCGTGTTCAATTAGAATGATTGTCAATTGAAAGTCATCCCGGATACGGATGATCAGTTCTGTTAATTCACGTGTTTCACGTGGGTTCATGCCTGCTGCGGGCTCATCAAGCAGGAGGATTTTGGGTTTGGCAGCTAGTGCACGCGCAATTTCCAGTAGGCGTTGTGATCCATAGGGGAGCTCACGAGCGTTTCGATTGGCATCTTGATCGAGCTCCATATAGGCAAGTAATTCATAGGCGCGAGAAACTGCTTCCTCCTCCTCTTGCCGGGCTTGTGGCATGTTGAAGAGGGCACTGAATATGCCGTACTTGAATCGGGTGTGCATGCCTATCAATACATTGTCTAGGACGGAGAGTTCGCCGAAGAGACGAATGTTTTGAAAGGTTCGTGAAATCCCCATAGCGGTGATTTGATCAGGTTTGTATCCCAGCAGGGACTTTTTTTGCAGGCAAACACTTCCCTCGTCGGGGGGATAGATGCCCGTAATCGTATTAAAGAAGGTGGTTTTACCGGCCCCATTAGGGCCAATTACGGCCGTGATGGAGTGATGTTGAACATCAAAATTGACATTGTTCACAGCGGTGAGACCGCCAAATCGTTTGGTAAGCCCCCTCGTTCGGAGAATAGACATGTGGGAATTCACCCCCCTTTCCTCGTTATGAATCATCAGATTCGCTGGATGGGTTATCCTGCGGGTATGCTACCCCTTGTGGCTGGGTTGCCATGGATACGGGGGGGGGGTAGAAATGGTTCTTAGCTGGAATCAGACCCTGTGGCCGGAAACGCATAATACAAATGAGGAGCACGCCAAAAAATGCCTTTTGCATTTTTTCGGGTGAGTATTGGGGATCAAAATTGAATCGGGTTTCGAGGAACTGTGTGAGATCGACGAGAAGTCCTAAATTGACAATCCCAACAACGGCTGCGCCAAGAATTACCCCCGGTACGCTACCCATACCGCCTACAATCACCATAGCGAGGACGATGATGGTTTCCATGAGGATGAAGTTGGTGGGATCGACAAAGGTGTCCTTGGCGGCGAGCATTACACCGGCACAACCCGCGAAGGCAGAACCAATCGCAAAGGCCAACAACTTCATACGAACGATGGGTACCCCCATGGCCTGTGCAGCAATCTCATTCTCCCGAATCGACTTCCAAGCGCGGCCTATGCGGGATTTTTCCAATCGTAAAATGATAAAGAGGGCCAAAGCCAACAGGGCCAGAGCGACGAAGTATAGTTGGTTGTAATCTTTGAGATCTATGCCGAACAAATTTGGATAGGAGATCAGGGGAATTCCCTTGGATCCATTCGTAATGTTAATGGGGGTGCTAAGATTTTCGAGGAATATTCTCAGTGCTTCGGCAAAGGCCAGTGTGATCATAGTCAAATAGTCTCCGCGTACCCGTAGTACTGGGAGTCCAACGACCAGGCCGGCGATGAAGGCAAGCCCAGCACCTAGGAAGACTATGAACCAGAAGGAGGATCCTGAGAAGGGATCAACATCGGTGTTAGGGAGAAGCTGCTTGAGTTGGGGACTAGCCAGGATGGCGTAGGTGTATGCACCTATGGCGAAGAAGGCAATGTATCCAAAGTCCAGGAGCCCTGTGAAACCAACCGTCACATTCAAACCAAGTGCCATGATGGCATAAATGCAAATTTGGGTGGCTAAATTCATGTAAGAGCTTTCAGATCCGGTTCCCCCTGCAGCCAACGGAAGGATGATGATGGTGAGGACAGCACCAATACCCCATTTGGTTTTTGCGGGAAAGGATGTGTAGTAGAGGAGGAGGAGGGATCCGAGAAGCAGGTAGAGAGCCAACGGAAATTGTTCGATAGTTCCTAGGCACAGGGCGCCTATGCCCGCTGTTCCTAAGAGGGCCCAGGTTTGAAAGGAACGGCTGGTTCGGAATAACTTATAGACGTTGCGTACAACCACAGTCGATGATCACCTGTGCCTTTCCCCATAGAATGGATGATCTTGTTGTGTGGGTATGGGAGTACCTCACACCTTTTCCCTGATGGCCCTTCCCAGCAAACCATTGGGTTTGAAGAGCAGTACTATGATGAGAATGAGCAAGGCAAAAATATCCTTGTAGGAAGACCCAAAAGCTCCGTTCGTAAGCTGACTCAGATAGGACCCACCTAATGTTTCACACATCCCTATCAGGATTCCCCCCAGAACGGCACCGCGTAAATTACCAATCCCCCCCAGAACGGCTGCTACGAAAGCCTTGATACCGATTAGTACGCCAATGTAGGGATTGACATTGGTATATTGTTGGGCGTACAGGACGCCTGTGGCACCGCCAATGAAGGAACCTATGAGGAACGTGATGAGAATGACCTTACTTACGTCGATCGCCATGAGTGAGGCTGTGTGCCGGTCTTGGGCCACGGCTCGCATGGCTGTCCCCCATTTGGTGCGGTTCACAAAGAAATCGAGGCCCGCTACAATGATCAACGTGGTAATGATGATGACGATATGGTTGATCTTCAGCTGGAAGTCATGGAACAGTCCCCCTGTATATTGGGACATCCGGACAGGGATGGATCCACTCATCAGGGTTTTACTCGTGATTTCATAATTCCCACCGGAGGTGAGCTCTATGAAAAAACGGAAAGAGTCCTGGAGTATGAGGGAAACGGAGAGGGCCGTGACTAAGGCTGCCAGTTTCTGGGTACTTTGTTTTCTTAGGGGCCTATAGGCCAGACGCTCGACACCGACACCAAACACACCTGTGATGATTCCACTGATGAGCAAGAGCACGAGCAGCATTAGGATAGGGGGAAGGGAATTAGCCCATTCGTATCCTTGTGTTTTGATGATCATGAGTGTACTGACGACGGCGCCTGCCATAAAGATTTCCCCATGGGCAAAGTTGATCAACTCGAGGATCCCATAAACCATGGTGTATCCAAGCGCTACAACGGCATATACGAATCCCAGTACAAGCCCATCGATCAGTACCTGTGGCAGATTAGTAAACATCCCTGTCATTACGGTCCATCCTTTCTCCCCGCCTTGTGGACAGCGGATAGGGGAATAGGTTTTTGTGGGTGCGTTGTGGGTAGTACGCCATTCCCTGTTGACATAGGGGGTCCGGGGATGGGGGATATAGACCTACTACTATTTGCGGAATTTTCAATATTCATGATGATATCCCACTGAGATCGAATTTTTTAATAAACTCCCCCGGGTACTGGTTGTTGCCTGTAAATTTAAAGAGGAACACCTTGCTAAGAGCATTATTACCTGCATTGTCTAGTTGTATTTCCCCGCCCTTATTGAAGTACCCAAAATTCCGGACAGCTTTTTGAACTAGATCGCGATCGATATGACCCTTCTTGCCGTCCTGAAAGAGACTGGCAGCGGGTCCCTGTTTCGATGATTTGATGGGATAACCCTCGGAATCGATTTTCCTGTCCAGAATGTTGAAAATGACTTCGAGCAGATACACACCCGCTAGGTAAGCATTGTACGTAAGCACATCATATTCTTGGTTGGGGAACTGACGTCTGAAATTTTCGATCCACTTTCTTCCCTCAGGGGTTTTGGTGAGATCCTCTCCGATGGAGGTGTAGTGGACATCGGAAAGGCCCGGGTTAGAGCCTACCATGGTTGCCAGTCGGGGGGAGTCCACGCCGTCACCGGTGAGGAAGGAACCCGTAAAGCCCTTCAGGCGAGCCTGCCGGTAGAAGGGGGCGAAATCAGGGTAGGTTCCACCAAACATGATCACGGTGTCTGTAGGGTTACCCGCTCTCGCCTTTGTCTGCAGGATGGAGTTTAAGATCCCACTGTGGTCCTTTTCATTGGGCGTTATGCCCTCGAAGGCAAGGATAGTGCCCCCTCTTTTTTTGAAGTCATCCCTGACTGATCGTGCTAGTCCTTCCCCATAGGAACTTTTGTTGTGGATGATAATCATGTCCTTGGAGTGGAGGGATTCAGTAGCAAAGGTAGCCAGCGCTAAGGCCTGTTGTGCATCACTTGGACAGATACGGTTGACGGATTTGAATCCTAGTCGGGTAACCTCATTCCCCGTGTTGGAGGGTGACACTAATGGGAGTTTGCATCTCTCATAATCGTTGGCAGCAGCGATGGTTGTGGTAGTACTTTGGTGCCCGACTAGCCCTGCAACCCTAGGTGTGGAGCAGAGGTTGACGGCGTTTTGCTTGGCCTTAGCGGGGCGTTTTTCATCATCCTTAGCCGCTAGTTTCAAGTGGAAATTTTTTTCCTCGAAGCGTTTTTTGTACTCTAAGATAGCAAGACGTACGCCAACTTCAAATGCCTTTCCCTGTGCCGACTGATCTCCTGATAGGGCTGACTGTGAGGCAATCATGATGACCTCTAGATCGCGGGAAAAGAGATTGTCGATAGAGGGTACGGCCGCAACGGCGAATGCCAAACTGAGGCCAATCCATTTCCTCTTCATGAGTGTGCGAAGCCTCCTTACCCCTTTGGTTCTACGTTGCCACCATGCGGGTGGTAATGTAGGTTTGGGATGGGGGGTGGTATGGGTGCACGATCTGAATGCATGTGCATACGCCCCTATTCCTTAGATATTTTTCTTGCAATAGAGTCCTTTCATTGAATTTCCCTGTAACGGATTTGTGTCACGGATTGGTTCTACGTAGTCCCCCACAGCATTACATAATCCCCGGACGGGGCGGCTTTGGATCGTATTTCTGTATTGGATCACTGGGATGATGCATCCGAACCTATAGGGTGGGAGTAGGAACCGCATTAGGAATACAAAATATTTATTTTCAGCGAACATAAACTGGTTTTGGCCACGGAAATACAATGCAAATAATAAATTAATTTAAAAAACACCCGGCAGATAGCACACCTTGGAGCGATGGGACGCTTATTCGGAAGGATTGCTAACCCCTAGGACGTATAGACGTGATTATAGCACAGTTGCGCCCTTTCCTTCCAAAATTCCCTGTAGGGGGGATGGGACACACCCTGGGTTGCTTTTTTGTTGGGTACTATTAAATTAGATATTTCCGGGATCCATGGGGCATGCACAAACGAAAACCATTCCGTTTTCCCCCAATAAAATTTCCCGCATGGGATACGGGATAGCTACTGTGTTGAAAATTTTGTGGTGCTTATACATGGACGTCCTTTTCCCGTGCCGCATTCCATCCCCCGCTCAGTAGAGGGCAGGGGGGATGGATGTTTCCATGGGGAGGGGGGTACCCCCCCTGGGATCTCGTTTCTTCTGCCCCCATTGCTAGTTATGTGGGATCCCCTGGGGATCCCATTGCACGTGGGGATGCCATTTTGTTTACCGGTAGGAGGACTTTTTGTTCTTTATCGTATCGACCCAGTATTTTGGCGGGATATTGTGAGGTTATAGATCGTATGTAGACGTCGGCGTATCGATTGTCGCCCTTTTGATCCAATTGAACTCTGGCACCGAGGGGGCTCGTATAGAGGGGGGCATTTCTGATGGCGCGCATGATCAATTTCCGGTTAGGATATCCGTCCCTGTTGAGGGGGGAACGTACCTCTTCTTCTCCCGCGGCGTATCTTGCCCGGAAGGTGGGGTCGTGAAAGAGTTGATAGATGACATGGAGCGAATAGCTGGCAGCGAGATAAGCATCGAAAGCGGTTGCGTCGGGCGAGATGTGGAAGGTTTGGAAAAATCGTTTGGACCATTCTGTCCCCCCGGGTGTGGATTCAATATCCCCCGTGAGGGTGGTCATGTACACGTCATGGATGCTTTCCCCAATCATCTCCAGGGTTTTTGGTGAGTCGATGGCTTCCCCGGCAAAAAAGTTCCCGTTGAAGCCCTTTGCTCGGGCCTGTTTGTAGAGAAGGGAAAATTCTGCATAGAGTCCACCAAAGAAGATGCCGTCAGGATTCCATCTTAGGAGGGAATTCACAGGCCCGCTAAAATCCTTCTCCCCTATGGTAATGGCCTCTATATTCGTGACCTGGCCCCCAAGTGCAGTGAAATGCTTTGCGAAGGAGTCTGCAAGACCCGCACCGTATGCAGTTTTGTCGTGTAGGACACCGATTTTGCGCATTTCCCGATAGCGATAAGCTATGTGGGCAAGGGCTTCGGCCATCTCATTTTCCCGTGCGCAGACGCGATTGATGGTGGGATTATGCAACTTGGTTAACTCGTCCCCCGTATTGTGGGGTGAAACGAGTGCTAAATCGCATCTTTTATAGGCGCCAGAGGCTGCAATGGCTACACCTGTATTGTAGTGGCCAATGACGGATCCCACGGAGGGGTTCTCAGAACAGAGACGGACGGCATTGCTGATGCCCTTTGCCGCTCTCGATTCGTCATCCATGGAGGTTAGGCTCAGGTTAAGGCCTAGATCATTTTTGAATTCGTCCCTCGCATCCATCACGGCTAACCGGGTACCATTCAGGGACATCGTTCCCATGGCCGACGATGGGCCCGATAGGGGGGCTTGTAGGCCGATTTGGATTGTTTTTGTACGATCCTGCTGGAGGAATAAACCCCTAGAGCTTAGTAGACAGGCGGCCAGGATGAGCGCGAAGACTAGGGTTCGCTTTACCACAAGGACAATTTGACCCCCTTCAATATCCCTGTCTCCTTCGAAACGTAGTGGTTATTTATCTTGTGGCTTTATTAGGGGACAGGGGGAAGATGATGGTATCTTTTTAGGTATGGTACGTACTTCTTACCGATTGGAGGGGGAGTTGCCAGGGGAACCCAGGGTGAAGCTGTGTCAGCCTGGGATTAGCTCCTCCAACCTGTATGGGTTTAAAAAGAGTTTGGCTGTGATTATAGCACATTTTGAGCCCCTGACCGTGTGGGGTCTTGTTACGTCCCCAAATCCGGGATACAGGGGGCCTCCTATGCCGGGGGATCCATCGCAACAGGGGGTTATGGTAGGATCATAGGATGGGGGAATGTTTGTTATTTAATGTTTGTTAGTTAATAAAAAATAATTCATTGTTTTCGTATATTATTATTCGATAAATTTTTTTGGTCTATATTACCCTGGAAATTGGAATGGAATGAGGGTAGATTACTATCATTTTTCATAATTTTTGCATTGTACAATTATTACATATTATTGATTACCTAATCATCATTTAATTAAAAATATTATTTATTTTTTATGAAAAAATAGGGGAGTGAGGGGGTATGTCAGAGGATCATAGGGAAGATAGGGGGAAACGATTTTTTCCAGGATGAG
Source organism: Pasteuria penetrans (assembly GCF_900538055.1). NCBI lineage: Bacteria > Bacillati > Bacillota > Bacilli > Caryophanales > Pasteuriaceae > Pasteuria > Pasteuria penetrans. Next base: position 1,224,753 of record NZ_UZAC03000001.1, on the reverse strand, counting down.
GGTTTGGGGTAGGAATGGTGTAGGATGGTCTTTCTACCCCATGGCAGTGAAGTATACATGAAATTAAACTAAAAATCCATAAATTTTCAGTTGATGCAGACGGACGGCCCCTGTCCTTTTCGGGTGTGCATGGTTGGACGTGTGTCAGGTTGCATCTGACCGCGTGCGTAAATTCTCCCGGGACGGGTCAACCCCCTATTTTTACCCCACCATGGCAAAATAGCCCTACCCCTCGTCCGTGCGGAACAAAACAGGTCCATTCCCCATTTTTATTCATAATTATTCCTAAAATAATAATTATAATTAAATTTATAAGGTATTAGGAACTCACCATCGCTAGTTTATGTCCTACGCTCGTTGGTTGGGTCCTCAGTCCTCCGGGACAGTCCGAACAAGAGGGGAGTTGCCTACCGGAATTGTGAACAAAATGCAGTTCCAATCTGCAGCAGGAGACCATGAGCCAACTCTCCGGAATCGTACACAAAAAAACCCGATGCATTCGATCTGTCGAACCATGATTCAGCAGCCCTCACTCCTGAGACTGAACCCCCCGGGTCCGAAGTTTGGCCAAGAGCCGCCCATAGTAGCCAAGGGAGATATGAACAAACCCCTTCTGTGTACGTCCACAAGTATCACTATCAAAAAATATTAATTTATATTTATTTTTTATAGGTATGAATATAGCAACTCAAAATCAGGGTACCCCCTTGATAAAATCTTCAATACAATGGAAAAACGATGCTCGTTGGGTTCATCCCAGTTCGTTCTATAGTTTTTCCTTTCTTTATGTAAAATATCATAATCATAGTTACGAGTGGGAATGAAATACCTTTACGAAATAATTACCATGAATGCCTGATTCTATGAAGTTAGTCTATGTTTATCTAGATTCATTGTCTTCTTTAGAATTGTGAAACAGTGCTCCCCTGATGAATTTTTTTCATTAATTCCTTATATCCCTCTATTTGCGGTCTATAAAAATTCTCTCTTTGCAGTGGATTGGTGATGGAGTCCGGTGTTTAGGTTCTTCGCTTGTTATATCCAGCCAGTAATTTCAAACCGTGTTGCTTACATAACCCGAACAGGTCATGTACATCGTAGGCACTATCTGCATCTGCTACTAGGCCTCTATCTAATTCACTTTTAATAATTTAATCAATTTTTAAATAGAGCACTGTATTCTTTTTCTTTTATTTTATTTATTTTTATAGTTTACTTTTATATGTTCATATAATTACATTTTTTATTATTTTATTGTTATTATTTAAACATATATGTATTAAGAAATATATAGTATTATATTATATAAAGTGATATCAAATGATCAATGATGAATTAATACAGAGGGAAACATGATTTAATATTAATTTTATTTATATTTTAAGAAAATAAAAATAGGGAGGGAAGATGCTGTGAATAAAATATACAAAAAAATTATTATATCAATACCAAGTTTATCTATGTTATCCTTTCTTGTTTGTCCCCCGTCCACCGTAGGGGCGGGGGACGGCCTGCCTCCACCCAAGGAGCGAAACCCCTACTTAAATTCCCCTGCGGAGGGGGGGATGAAAGCACCCAAGGGAGGCTGGAGAAGGGTATCTGCTGACCATATAGGTAATGATATAAAATCTTTTATAAAATATAATATTTTAAAAGATAATAATTATGAGATACTAGATTCCTATCAGAAAGTAAACGATTCAATCTTCCATGTTCGGGCTCGTCTCCTTCCTGATAATGCTAATTTGAATGTAATTATAGATACAAAGAATGAATTAAAAATAAAGTCGGTGCAGAAACAACTCCCCAGTGGTGAATGGGCACCCTATAATAAGGATCAATGGACCCAATCCAACCAGGACAACGGGCCAAAGACAAGAGATGAAAAGGATCATATGAACAAGGGTCCAGCTGACCAGGACAACGAGCCAAAGACAAGAGATGAAAAGGATCATACGAACAAGGGTCCAGCTAACCAGGACAACGAGCCAAAGACAAGAGATGAAAAGGATCATACGAACAAGGGTCCAGCTAACCAGGACAACGAGCCAAAGACTGAAAACAATAAGAACGATACCTCGGAGGGGAAAACCCTCCTTGCTTCTGTCTACGCCACCCCCTCCTACAACCGGGAGAGAGGGAAGGATAAGGCTGATCAATTGATTCAGTCTACGAGTGATTGTTTATCCCATAATATAGGTTTTAAAGTGAAAATGGTTGATTATCAAACTTTGAATATGGATATGCCAAATATATCCCAAGTTTTCTCAAAATTTTCGGGAATGTCTAAAAAATCCTCCCACCGTGTGCATTTCAACATCTGTCTCATGTGGAATCCTAGTGGTGAGGGGATGGTAACAGGTTTGGCTTTTATAGGGGGAAGTGCGGATAAACTACCCTACCCTATCGTTGTTAATCCGTCGAAACTCAATACGGATAAGGTCGGTGCACTTTCTGTAGCACACGAAATTGGCCATTCTCTTGGGCTTACCCATGATAGGGGTTCTACTAATCTAATGAATCCCACCGTTGATAATAATAGGTCCGAAATGTCGCCCGACCAAAAAGCAAAAGCCAAAAAATCAGCAGAGAGTTATGTTGATAAAATCAAGTAGGTGTTGTTTATAATAAAATTATATAAAAATTGTATAAAATAATATTATTATTAAGGAATAATACGATTGGGTATGACCTTGTCCGTCGGAAGTCGAATCGCTAAGGTCCTGGGAAATCCCAAAGCCAAGATGAAAGGGGGGGAACTCTTCGAGTACCTACCATAGGAGGATAGGATAGCTCGGACGGTTGGGTCAGGAATCGACTCGAACCCCCCCTGATTCCTATGAATGCCGCGCTCCGGGGAAAAAATTCTTCCCCGGATGAGGGACCAAGGGCACACATCGTATGAGGGTGTCTTAAGCCCTCATTTGGCCCCATTGGTTCCTGCACTATCACCCTTTTGGACCGATGGTTGCAGGAATAACGCCATTCCGGATGTCCGGGGATATGGGGTGCAATTTCCCTGTTGAAATAGGCCACACTGGTCTGGTTTTCTCCCTGGTTTGTACGGGCTGTTCCCGGGTTCCTTGTTGGCCACACATCGTGTAATTTCCTTTGTTTTTTTGTCTTGCACAAACATGCTTGCCCTCCATTGATTAGGGTTCCCCCTCTGGCCCGTCCGGGTCTCCGCTGTTCATAGCGGGTAGATGAATGGCGACTCTTTAGCATGGATTTTTTTATAGGAATCGGGTGGGCGGTGACGTATTAGAAAACGAATAAGATGCTTGCTAGGGAGCACCTATCCGATGACTGTAAAATTAAGGATCATGGTCCCCTAGTTTGATAGTTATTAAGAAAACAACAAAAAAATTAGGTCATTAGCCCCTCTTCTGCTATAATGCTCCATAGAGAACCCTCAAATTCCTATGGAAAAGCAGGTGTTAGAGCTAATGACCTACCCCCACTCTATCACAAATCTCCTTGGCAGTATAGACAGCGTAATATCTTATGTTGAAGTCGGTTTATCGGACGTACCCAAACACTGTGGACGCATTTTCCAGAGTAGGGTTCGGGACCTTTCCGAGGTTCTTCTGAACATGAACCCCAACAAGGATTTGGATCCCGAGTCTGTCGTAGAGAGCATTCAATTTTTATCTGTTAACAAAAATAAATTACAAACCACCTATTGGGCCAAGGATTTTATAACCACAAAGATATTGCTTGAAGCGGTGATTGGGAAGCTACGGAACCTTGGCTTTAATGATATAGATATTTTTGAGTGGATAGCCATAACACTCAAGGAGGCTCTAGAGGAGGCAGAACCTTCACAAGGATGTGTCATTGGGAACTACTACCTGTGGTTGATGGACCGGACGTGGATTCCACAACAGTTTGGGTATCTTCCTAAGACAGAGGAGGGCTTTATCGACTATCTGAAACAAAGCTTGTCCCTCATGCAGCTATGGGGAATACCTTGTACAGAAGCAGTCCGTGTCGTTGTCCTAAAAATACAAAGGATCCCCAATCAATACAATCTGCCCTTGACAAGCGCCTATACCTGGTTGAAAACGGAGGGTTATCAGGACGTACTGGATGGTATAACTATGCCTAAGGATCAATCTATCGAAGAAACGGAAAGGACTACTGTATCTATTCTTCTAGATCCGGATCATGTGAAAAATTTGGTCATATCCCACTTTCCGCTGTAAGATTCAAGAGCGGGTAGTCTGTGGTCCCTAAAAATTCCCTATTTGCGTCTTTTCGATGAACAATTGTTTTTATGTTTTTAATAAATAGATAGAAATTTATTGTTAAATCATATTGTAAATAGCACAAAAGGCGTTATAGGGGTGCTTTTTCTCGGAATCGTGGTTAGATATATCTTCAGAATAATTTTATTTTAATCAGGGGGTTTCCTCTGGAGGAATCCATAGGTCAGCAAAACGTCCCTCCTACACGAAACGGGAATCTCAGTAGAACCTAAAGCTCCCCCTTTCCCTGTTTTTGGTCTCTGTTTTTGTCTTTAGTCCCTTGATCTTTTGTTTTGATTCCCTTGTGTTTTTGTTCCTTTCCCCCTGCCCCCTGGCCTAAGCCAGGGGGTTTTCGCGCCCCTACCCCTCCTCCCCCCAACTCACCGTTGTTGTTTGTGTTGGCCTGGCCCATTGTGTAATGGAGCCCGGCTTCCCCATCGTGGGGGCTCCAGAATGGCGCTGCTGCATGGCTTTCCTTTATCCCTCCCTGTGTGTGGGGGAGGAGGGTTCTTCTATGACTGTCATTGCCCTTATGTAGCCCTGTGCGACCCTATAGTCCTTCTCACTTTTACATACACAATTCCGCTATTGTCCTTCGGAAACAGTCGATCCTCTACTCAAAAACTCTGTTCCATGATCCCTTCTGGATCCTCCATTCCACGATATGCATGATGATCAACAGGGTTAGATGAGATAGAAAAGGGAAATACAAGACAAGAGTGGGGAAATGTATAGAGGACAACCGCTTGGTTTCTGAAATGAAAAACTTAATATAGGAAAGGTTGGTTTTATGATTCCAATTGACTTGGATATAGACAGAATGGAAAAAAGGATAGAAGAACGTATACAACATTACGAACAGAAAGGATTATCGCTTCAGGAATCCATCCCCCATGTAGTGGAAGAGATCGAGGAAGATTCTGAATGGGCTCCTGGTCCCATGGGGAGGGCTTATACTTTTATAGCCAATTATCAGTTTAAAAAACAAATTTTAGGTGGACGGGAGAAACACCAAAGGGGTCCCGATTTCCCAAAAGTAGACCGAAATGGTTATAAAAAACGTAAAAAACGCACCAGCAAAGGAATTGTGGTTTACTATGACCCCCAGCCAAGAAAAGGGCATTTCCGATCTGCGGTTACTAAACCCTACAAAAAATATACGAAGTCGTGTATAGATATTCTTTCCTCCTTACGTAAGGCCGGTATGTCCATAAAAAAAATATCCGAATTGTCGAATGATATTCTGCGATCAAAAATCTCACGCTCCACTGTGTCAAGATTACTTATGGGACATCTAAAGGAAGAGAATAGAGGATTCAATGAGGAACCCATAAGAAACCCGCATGAAATTAGGACCGTAAAGGTGGATGCTTACTACAAACCCGTTCGTGGATTCGGGAAAGTAGCTGTCTATGTCATAAAAGCGAGTAGGAAAAATACATCAGGGATAAAAACAGATGAGGTTTTATCAAGTTTGGTAAATCCCCCCGAAACAGCTGAAACTTGGTATGAAGCCCTCCAAAATGTTTACGACCGTGGTTTACGGATGGGTCCTGATACCCTTTTTATTGCTGATGGTCATAAGGGAATCAGAAAGGCGCTAAGCCAAGTATATCCCGAAGCAGGTTTTCAAGGGTGTCAATTCCACAAAATGGTGAATCTTTACCAGGCCTTCAGAAAGGATAGACCGAGAAAAAAAGGAGTGAAGTGGGAACCCATCCGAAGCCGGATTTATCAAGACATTTTTCATGTTCTTGACAAAAAAGAAGCCCTTCATGGCTTGATACGCTTTAGTGATGACTATCAATCCAAGTTGCCCAAGCTCGTTGAAGGTCTATGGGCTTCCTTTGATGATGTGACAACGTATCTCGATTACGACCTAGCGGATGCTGTTCAAAATCGTACAACGGGTTCCTTAGAGAGAAATCACAGAGAGGCCAGACGTTATACGAATGGAGTGAGCTGTTATCCTACCCTTGATTCATTCCAAAGGGTGATTGATTCCGTGTATAAAAATTTCAACTTAGAGCAGGCAAAGAAACTTAGTGGGATGGATAATCACTCTGTGTCCGCATGGGGACTGGGAGAATTCGCTATCCCTGCCATGTATCCCCTATCTTCACACTAAAAAAAGAATATTCTTACATTTATTTTCAGGAAAACCAACCTACCCTGAGTATGGGTATGGCTTCCATTTTTTTACATAATTGCCATTTACAGTAATTTTTTATGTTTTATTATAATTTTTAAATTATTGTGTAATTTTAACTTTTATTATGTATGTCAATAGTTGTAATTCACTACGATGATATGATTTCTGAAGGATGGGGAACCCAAGAAAATCAACCAGGGGGAGATTACAACCGAAAAAGGGATATCACCAAAAATTTGAAGGATGCGGTAGCAATAAGGGAGTTCAATCACAATATGCCAAAACCCGGCCTTTCACCCCCCGCTCATGGGATACCCGAAGTAGAGGTGGTAGGCTTGGTGGCAGCACATCTCCCAGAAAAGTACGGACCTGTTGGGGAGAGGGTGTCGCTGACCCTACTTGAATCTCGCGCAAAGCAACCCTCACCTGAAACAAAATGTGCTGCCTGCGGGTGTTGCTTGGTAAAAACGGGATACTGGGTAAACAAAGCCGGTTTTCAGGATAAACCAAGAATTATAAAACACGGAATCATCAATGACTGGGTTTGTTTATCGATTATGCGTACACAGAGATGGGAGTGCCCGTTGTGAGGGAAAGACGTTACCCATGTGTATTCCATAATTGAACCTAAGAACACGTACACAAAGGCATGTAAAAAATCAGTTGCTGATATGGCAAGCGTTTCGACAGCAAAAGCTTCCGCAGGGTATCATGGGATTCCAGAGAAGACGGCTTATGGGATGTTGTTTGAGGGGGCCCTTCCGAAACAAGGACAGGAGCTAGCAGCGGAGGCCTTGAAAAGATACAAAAACCGGGAGGTCAGTCCAGAAAAGATGCGGGAGATTTTGCATTGGATTATCGAGACAGGGAACAAAAATATGGTAAAATCAACAGATCTTGATAAAATTGATAGTTCGGACGAACTCCCGCTGATGGATCCAAGTCAGAAAAATACCATTATGTACGATGGAGAAGGAAGGGGTGTAGTGTTATCCCCTCAGGAACTGAAACGGCTCCGTGCCCTGTGTACATATGGTATCGTTTGCATCGATGATACCGCCGTACGTAAAGGAAATGAGTATGTAACCCTCTTTCATGATCCAATTCATAAGACTGTATTGGCCGTGATCAAGGGGAGAAGTCAAGAAGAACTCGAAAAGAATATCAAGGAGTTCCACCCGGAATTGCTTGAGCTGAAACCAGCTGCCGTTATTATTGATCGCGCTAGGTCCTATCGGAATTTCATAGAAAAAAACTATTGTGATGCGGTGATCATCCATGACAGATTCCATATTGTTATGAACATAAGGGATCATGCCCTGCATCCAATGGTAACGGGCTTTTTCAAAAATAAAAAATTCGTTGATTTTGTTGATCAAATGCTTCTGGATTTGCTTCAAAAGAGCCTTTATAAGCAACTTACACCCCAGGATGAACTGGCACTGCAGGAGCTACTCCAATACTTTCCTGACCTCAAACTCCAATACGAGAAAATAGAGAAAACACGCTCCCGTTTTCGGAAACAGTATGAAAAATCTATGCTATCTAGGAATGATGTTGATGAATGCATATCAGGTGCTACCGCAGAAAAGAACGATCCGACAAGTACCACCCAGAGCATTGGTTTCCAAAATTTGGTTCCCTCCCCGACCTATAATAAAATTTAATAAATATAGTAATGTTATTTGATAGTACTTGCTCCTTCATTCAATGTATCGCCGGGGAATAGATCAGCACGATATTTCATAATAAACAGTTTATTTAGATTATTATGTATCAAACCATGGTAATTAAATCTTGTTAGTTAAAAAACATGGTAAGAGATATGGAAAAGCCATCTATCCTTGTTGTATAATCTTCCTTATCAAAATAAAAAAATATAAGGAGACTAGAGGACAGATGGCTTCCCAACGTTGTAACACAATACCCAATGACTACGAAACAGAGGAAATAGAACAAAGGGAAACTTACTTGCAGAATCGTCTATTATCCCTGGTGGGTACGAATCAACCTTCTGATATAGAATTTGTTTTCATCCTCCTTGGCCTGTTCTTCACCGAATATGCATCCTTATATAGGAAGAGATACAGTGGTTACCACAATACCATTGGGAGGCCATGCATACATATACTCATACCATTGATTTTCGACATAATCAAGGAGTTTTTACGGTGTAGCGACCGTATGCTGATCATTCAAATTCCACGCGAAGGCCCTCTCTTTGAGGCATTGGGTGGTAAAGAAGGTAGACCACTTATGGGTGAAAGAACACTATATGAGAGTCGAAATCGCCTCAATGTCTATGAGGAAACCGAAGGCTATAATGTGAAGGAACAGTTCTACTCCGACTTCACCCAATTTTTGATGGGGATCGTGGGCATGGATCCCAGTATTTATCGGATGGATTCAACCCTTATCGATAGCTGTATCAGGAAACTGAGCCGCAATATGTTGATTTTTTTGGTGATTAGGATTTCGGTTCGTACGATGGCCAAACTTGCCCTACCTCTTCCTTCCGAATGGGAGATCTTCTTGCAACCAGATTGCGGGATGGCCGATGTGAACGAAGCCCAGGCCCATTCTTATAGGTCCCTCCTCCTTCTACCAGCGGATCACCCAACGGACAAGATGAAACGGAGGGCAACACTGCTAGAGATTTGCCTAGCCCTCAAACACTTTGGGAACCAGTACAAGGAGTTTCAATCCGCCCCAGTCCATATACTGTTGCAAAGGGTGATAGGAGAGCAGACAGAGGGAGTTGAACAGGAAGGGCAAAAGAGACTCATGGTGCGTTCCACCTCGCCATCAGGCAGTCTGCAAAGCCCCTTTGATCCAGACGCCCAATGTCGTATCAAGGGTAAGCAATTGTGTAGAGGGTATGTTTGTAACCTTGTCGAGGCCCGTGATGAGGTGAAGAGATTGAGTATACTCACCCATGTGAATACCCAAGGGGCACTTCATTCCGATAAGGATTTTGGAGTTGACTATATATCCAACCATGCACCAGAGGACAACAAGACCTTGTATTTCGACGGAGGGTACAACTGCCATGAGGTAAGGGAGGCGGCTAAAGAACGTACTATCGATATACACCCAACCGATATGTTGGGAAGAAAGGAAAATCCCAGTAAAAAAAGGGTAAGCGGGTTCAAGAGGGGGAAGGATGGAAAGATCCATCGGTGTCCTGGTGGCAAGACCCCCGACTCATCCACGTACCAACCCGGAGAGAAGGGCAAGGGTAAGATAGTGGCCCGCTTCCATAAGGGGACCTGCGGGGGATGTAAATTTGCCGAGCAATGTGCAGCCAAACCTCTGAAGAGGGGGGAAAGGGTCCTGCGCACCACGGATCAGTCCTATTCAACGGCGGAACAACGAGACAAAATGGAGCAACCGGGGTACAAAGAGAAGGGTAATCGTCGTGCGGCTGTGGAGGGGGTTTGTTCTTCTATGAAGAACCGTTTTCAGGCAGCCAAAATGAAGGTGCGTGGTAAGACGAGGGTGGCACGGGCCATGATGGCAAAAGGATCTGCTTATAATTTATCCCAGGCCGTTCGTTATCTTCAAAAGAAGATCAGGAAGATAAGGATAAGATCACCAATAACTACATAGGGTTTAATATATAATAATATTTAAATAAAAAATAAAATTCGACTTTATGTCGGTTTCTTTGGTGTGCGCAAAAGGGGCGAGATAGGAACCGGATCCTATGATTCCACGGTGATTTCGGTGGTTCAACAAAAAATAACCGATCGCACGAAATTTTCAGGTGCAATCCCCCTAGAAAGGGGTACCTTTCCACCCCAAAGAACTTACGCCGGAAATACCCAAGCAGACTGTTTTTATATACATTAACAATATAAACATTTCCTGAACACATTATTTAATCTACAAAAATATTTTAATAAGTTTGATACCTTTTTTCGCGGTAGCACCATATCATATATTATCGATATGTATGAAAACCTAATATCAGAATACAAACATATGCCTAAAAACAAGAAAAAGAATTGTTTTTTAAAAATAAAGCAGGCAATCCGCGGGGCCTTGAAGAACCGTTATTGGGAAACCATGGATTCACAGGTGAGAGCCTTCATAAAAAGGGTTTTTGAGTATACTTCCTCTTGGTCCCATTTGGAGAAAGCTTACGGGTTTGTAACTGCACTGGGGCATTGGTATGACAATGAGTTCCATACGATCCAGGAGGATCGGGACGCCCTGCGTGCCCTGATAGAAGCAGGACTACAATCCCGGTGCGTGGGCATTCAAAACGCGGCAAAAAGCTTAGAATCCGGCGAGAATTATATCGCCAATTACCACCTCTGTAGAATGACCAATGGCGTTGCAGAGGGTAGAAATTGTTTCGTCAAGTCCATCATGCGCCGATATTTCGGGATTAAGAATGATAAAAATTACAAAAATCTAGTGATTGTGTTATCCAACCGTCCTCGCACCCAAACCGAGTACAAACCTCGATATTCCCGTGTTAGATCCTGGGCCTCATAATCATTTTTTACATATAGAACTACATGGGTAGTTGGGAGAGGGGGATATCCCGTTTGTTTCGGCATTCCAAACTAAGGTACTATGTTGCACAGTGAGCGTCCCATTGGGCCCATCCCCCTTGTACATTGTGCATGCTGCTCGAACGTATAGGGAAAGGTCTGTTGTTGGTTTCTCCCCCTTTCGCTACTTTTCCCGAGGTACCATACCCCTTAGATTTGGCGTGTACTTAGTCGCAGCTGCTGTCCATAATGAAAAGGGGGGAGAGACTATCAACTAGGGTTATAGGGCAGCCCGGTGAACTCAAACAATCTGTTTGCCTACCATCCGTTCTTCATATGCTACTCCATAATACTGCCTGCCTGATTCATGCAATAATTTCATACCCTAAAGCCTCTGTTCATCCACCCGCTATGAATAGCGGAGACCCTATTCCCTGATAGAGGGTGAGTTACCAATTATTATAACATATAAAACTTAAATTTTATAAAAAAATGTATATGTACTACTGTGTTCCCACAAGAATACCTTGGAATACAGTGGGGGAGAATCCGAATCTAGGCAGATATAAACACAGAAACCTACCACGATACATTTGATCTATCGAACCATGGTTCAGCCCCCACTCCTGAGACTGAACCCCCAGGTCCGAAGTTTGGCCAAGAGCCGAAAAAAGTAATGGGACCCCTATGGGTATCTAAAACACGTTTTCTATATCCATTTCTGATGATTGTACAGCGTGCTCCGTTGTCCCTTTGATATCTTTTTCGCCCCAGATATTGATCCCTCTCATAGTTGGCCAACCATGTCCAAGCTTTTCCAATGGTGGAATTTCCGCAGTTTTTATCATGCAGAATAAAATGCACGACAGTTCGAACGGCTTTCTCTTATGATAATTCTGATTTTTGTAAATATTGTACCCGCTCTAGGAGATCGTTCTCCATTTTTTTATCACAAAATAGGAGCCGGTAGAGCGGTATAAGTATTGTGGTTCATCCATTCTATATCCCCTCTATTCCATAAAATTTTAAATTTTTTCGGAATAGTGTAACAGAAGGACAAACAAAAATAAAATGGAAATTTATTACCATTTTTAATGAATAAGGATGGGCTAAGTACTTAGTGAATAGGTAAAAAAGGGAGGATAGAGCTAGAAAACCAAAATATACTTTTTATATTTTAATATAGTAAATTTATTTTATATAGTAGTCCATGGGGGAAGCACCTCAAATGGGGGGAAATCCTCCCCTGTTCAGAAATTCACACCCCCAACGGGATGCTCTGCCTGAACGGTTCATCAGATGATACGGGGAGGACAAAAAAGGGGCCCCTGGGGGGACCGACATCAGATTTGGGATGCAACTGTCTTTGAATGACTATCCTGGTGGGAGGGAGTTCTGTTGGGGGATTTTGACCTTAACCTTCACAGACGGAGAAACCATTGTGCAAGTTTGAAATAGATCACCAGCCCGGTTGCGTCGACTACAGTACTGATGAGCGGTCCTGAGACAACAGCCGGGTCCAATCGCAACCGGTGAATGAGCAAGGGTAGCAGGGAGGAAACAAGGGAGGACCATACTACAATAGCGAGTGTAGCTGCAGGGATAATGTATAGGACGCGGGTATCACCACCAAATTGGTAATGTACGAGGAGATAGGTGAGTCCGTAGGCCATTATGGCAAGGCTGCTGCCCAGCAGGAGGCCACTTGTACACTCCTTTTTTATGACACGGCCAAGATCCTGGAAGCGAATTTCCCCCACATTGAGGGCGCGTACGATGGTATTGATGATTTGGGAGCCCGTGTTCCCCCCGGTCCCTGTGAGGAGGGCAATGAAAAAGGACAGAACAGCGTGTTGGTTGATTTCCAGTTCGTAATGGCTTAGGACCTTGGCAGTGAGGGAGCCACCGATGAACAGGGTGAGCAACCAGGGGATACGCCTACGGACAAGCTGGAATACAGATGTTTGCAGGTAGGGGTGAAGGAGAGGCCGACTACCACCTAATTTTTGAAAATCCTCCGTGGTTTCCTCGCGCAGTACATCGGCTATGTCGTCGTAGGTGATGATGCCTACCAGTCGGCCTTTCGGGTCCACCACGGGGAGAGCGTAGAAATCATAGTGGGAGAAAATGGAAGCAGCGGCCTCCTGTTTCATGGAGGCAGGGATGTTGATGGGATTTTGATGGCCCATAGTTTCCAGTTTTGTGAATGGATTGGCTAGAATGATCTCCTTGAGCGAAACAACACCGCATAATTTGCCATGTGCTGAGGTTACGTAGATGTAGGAAATGGTCTCTGCTTCTGCGCCCACTTTGCGTAAATGTTGGATGGTTTGTTCGCAGGTCCAAGAGGTCCGTGCGGCTATGTAATCAACGGTGGCACGACCACCAGCGGTAGAGCTTGGATAGGTCATAAGGGCATGGATTTTCTGGCGATAATCGGTTGCAAGGAGTTGTAGAAGGGTTTCTGCTTGTAGGGGGTGGAGGGCGAGTAGCATATCTGCCACGGAGTCACTCGACATTTGTTTGAGGAGGGGTGCGGCGTCGGTTGCGGGTAAATGGTGTAGAATCCGGTATTGCACTTCAGGATCCAGATAACTAATAGCCTTAGCTGCTAGGACACGGGGTAGTGGTTCGATGATATGCAATTGATGTCCATGGGGTAGTTGCTTGATTACCTCGGCCAGATCACGGGGTTGGAGATGGGGGAGGCTAGGAGGGAGTTTTTCCGTGGGTTTCCATTGCAGTGCAGCATCTATATGTCTCCGTAGGTCCAGTCGACTCATAAGTGGTTTCTCCCCCTTGCGCGAGCTGCTTGAGGTTCTACATGTTAGGGCAGGGACAGGATATCAGCTCCTGGTAAGGGCCGTCAATGGAGGATGATAGGTTTTGTTGTTCCTTGGTTTTGGGGTGCATGTTGTCCTTATTTGCTGTTCCGTACTGATATGGAGGAGTGATGTGCGGAGTGATTTGGGTTATTGTAGAGTAAGTGATGATCCGTGGGTCTGTACAGGTAGGTGACGACTACACAATGTGCCGATAGGTCATTCGTTGGATTGGGACTTTCAGGTGCAGGGGTGTACAGTGGCCTCGTTTCGGAGGAGATGGGGGATTGTGGAGCAGAGTGCGCGCCCCGTCTGGGCAGTGGTTGACATAGGTTCCAATAGCTTACGCCTGGTTGTTTATCGTGTGGAAACGACGGGTTTTCTCACTTTGTTGACAAATTTAAAGCATGCGGTGCGTTTGTCAGAACACATAGATGAGCGTGGGTATCTGACGGAGAGGGCTATTACAATTTTGGTGGATACCTTGAAGGCCTTTCGGGAGGCTTTGTCCGTGTGGAATTCTGAACAGGTGGACATCGTGGCTACTGCACCCCTTCGTTATGCGCGTAATTATGCGGAAGTTGTGGCTGTTTTGCGGGGGCATGTGGGTTGGACGGTCCGTATTCTGCGTGGGGAGGAGGAGGCCCACTATGCCTTTTTGGCAGCTGCGCATACGACGTATGTGGAGGATGGTATAGCGGTGGATATGGGTGGGGGGAGTACAGAGCTAGCACTCTACCGCAAAAGGCGTTGCGTTGCTTATGCTAGTTTGCCTTTTGGTGCTCTGCTTCTCACCCAACGGTTCCCCAGCGATGAGGGATTGTCGGATGGAGGACGGGATCGCATCCAAACCTTCCTACGTCAGGCATGGAAGGATGTACCTTGGCTCGGTGATTGTGGTTTGCCCGTTGTGGGGATTGGTGGTACCGTTCGTTCCTTGGGAAAAACGTATTCACGCTCTTGTGCCTCGCCCGTGACGGATACACATCAAGGTACCATTCCCCGCCAGATTGTTGTAGACTGGGCCAATCGTATTGCCTCCCTCTCCATTCGCGGACGGCGACGCGATTTGGGGTTACCACGTGGACGTACCGTGATTGCGGCACCGGCTTCCCTAGCTTTGGGTTCACTCCTACAGCATGCCAATTCCCCCGCTCTGGTTATTTGTAGGGGTGGTCTGCGTGAGGGTATGCTGTACGAGCGATTGAGGGTGAGTCATCAGGGTACCCTGCCGGCAGAACGTAGTTTGGCTGAGGTTGTTCGTAGGCACGGGGGTTGTGGTATGGAATCACCGTTGGTGGTAACAGTGGACTTGCTTGTGAGGCGGTTGGTTCAGGTAGGTTGGCTTTCCTTGGAGGAAGGGGAACACCAGAAGGTTCTGCGTGCAGCTTCCCTGACACCTTTGTATGAACATGATCGTCGGGATACCTCTAGGTTTTCCCAGATGTTGAATTGGTCGTGGGATGGGTTTTCCCACCTGGAGCAATGTCAGTTACTCTGGATTGCCTCGCCCGGTGATCCTTCCTGGCGTGCTCACCGTTTGTGGTGGAATCAGGCAGTTACGTATGCGCAACGATGTCGTTTGCAGCAGCTGGCGGCTGTTATTTCATTAGCGAGGGCCCTAACCTGGACGCAACGCGTAATGGTGAAGGATATTCTTTGTACTACAACGGATGAAGGGGTCTCGGAATTGACGATTCATTGGCTGGGGAATGCCTTTTTGGAAAAGCAACGTTGTGATGTTGCTAAGCGACACCTGGAACGCTCGTTGCGCCGTTCGTTTGTTCTCCATTTTGTCTGTTGAGGCGGAGGATTGGGTTCATGGCACCTTTTGTGTGGGGTGTTGCTTCGTTTTGATATCGTTCTCAGTTCCTGTATGGTATCCTTGGAATGGGGGAACCTGTCCTTTTCTAGGGGCAGGGCCTTTACTTGTTTAAGAAGTGTGGATAGAAAACATAATGTACTCTATCATCCTAATTCATCGTGTTCACCCTATTGGATTGTTTCCAATCGCGTATCTGTGTTTCAAAAAATCGTACAAGAGGGGTGCGAGTGGCCCCCTCCCATCTACGTTTATGAGTAGTAGTACCCTGAACTTCGATTCTTGGTATTGATATTGCATAATAATATTTATATAAATAATATATATATATATATTATTTATTGGTATGAACACAGACATCCCCAATCAGGGTACTTCCCTGGTATCATCTTCAATACCATAGGAAATCGATGCTCGTTGATTCATCCCAGTTCGTTCCCAGTCTTTTCTTCCTCATTATGTACAATAGTACCATTACAGTGCGTATAGGGATGAAAAACTTTCATAATATTTTTTTAAAATTTTATATTGTCCGATGGATGCCCCCTTCGGGAAATTCGCTGGTAATAACGTTTACCCGGGCCCCTTCTCTTGTCCTTCTTGTTGTGAATAATCCTATCAAAGCATATAGTTGTCCTATTATGAAATAATGAGTATGAATGCCTGATCATAGGACGTTGGCCCATGTTAATCTAGACCCATTGTATGCTTTAGAATTGTGGAACAGTGCCCCCCTGATGAAGATTTTTTCATTGACTTTTTACTATCTGCTCGTTTGTAGTCGATCAAAATTTCCCTTTCGCAGTGGACTTGTGATGAAGCCGGGTGTTTTGGCTGTTCGCTGTACCTGAATTTGCGGGGCTCATCGCTGGGATCAAGCGGTATCCTTATCGTCCGTGGATGCCACCACGGTTACTTCTATTCCTTTGTGAAAGCCCTTATCATTCCGAAGAGTAGCAGCAGTGTCCTGCGTCCGTCTGCTTGTCGACATCATAACTTGATCTAAGAAAAGATATTTTTTCTTTATTTCTTGACTTTTCCCCATTCGGGAGGTCGTAGATCGTTTGTAGTAGCCAATGTCCACAGTAGGAGTGTTCGGATTTTTCCTTCTGTCCCCGTGTCCTTATGATGTTTCTGGGGTTGTTCTGAGAGATTGGGTTTCTTTTTTTCTTACCTGTTCCCCCCTTGTAAGGGATTTTTTACAAAGGAACAACCTTTCTACAGTTGCGCGATGATGATCCTTTTTTTCGTATTCCGGCCCTTTGGTTCCGTTGTTCCGCTTACTACATCATGCTATTTCTATTTGTATTGCTTATTTCTATATGCAATATGGATTGGTGCGTAAGGAATGATGTTTCTTATGGTCCCATGGCTATTCTAAGCGAGTTGTTGGGGATTTTATCAGGGAAGTATTCTGTCTGGGGTAGTGATATCTAGTGGATGTGAAGGGGGGAGGATTGTTTGTGTTCCCCATGATCCTTTGGATTCTACTGTTATTGTCCATGGGATCAGGATTCATCCGGCGAGACATCCACATGCAAACAACTTCCTATTATTTGGAACGGATATAGTTAGGACATTCATCTGCCCATGGGGCTATTGATGTGTCTTCATCGCTTTCAGACGTTCCTCCGTCCTATCCCTAGCTTTTGGATGGACGGCTGGAGTGGGGTCCAGGAATACTGAACCTATCCAGATTGTAATTGTTTGAGGCTTGTATGTAGATCGAAAAATAGAAGAATATTACATTATATTTACTTAATATTCTATTCGACTTCATCTTATACGGTAGGCTAGTTCTACCCGAATATAATGTTAGATGACATGGGGGCATCCTAATTTTTTGAGTTCATCAAGGGGATATTCGTACTGGTCCTTATTCTTAAAGTAGTGATCCGCAATAGTGATCTAAATGGTATCCATGTACTTATCCAATGGAACAAGGGGATGATGGTTTTTCATCTACCCGTCCTTCACACCAATGTAGGAACCGTGCCGGTGCAAAAACAAAATCACCCCCGATCCGTATTTGCTTATCCATTATTTTATTTTGATTTTTTTTACTATGGATAGGATTAGCAAATGGAGAAAGGACAGAATTGGGGTAGATGGCTATTGCCGTCGCTATGATTTGCACCAACACTCTTTTTCTTTTCAGGGACCTAGGGAAAAATTATGTTTTTTAAAGTAATATTTTTATTAATTTCTGAATGAATCTGAGATTGAAAGGAACGGTTCCGTTTTTGTGGGTTGGTTCCACGGAGGGGATGGAGAAAACGGGTGATCAGGATGGGAATGATTCAATCTGTGTGGTATGCTTTGACAGCAAGAGGAACGGTATGGTAACATAGGCGCGGTGTCTTTGTTTGAATCGAAGAGCTGTTCGGATTTTGGGAAGGCTCTAGGGTGCGGGGAGGTTTAGAATGCGGGTGCAGTTTACCTTGGCATGCGGGGAGTGCCGCATGCGGAATTACATCTCAACGAAAAACAAACGCCAGCATCCAGAGCGTATGGCATTTCGGAAATATTGCCCCCGTTGCAATGCTCACCAGGTACATCGGGAGACCAGATGAAGTGAGTTTACCAGGGGAGGCGTGTTTGTTTTGTCCAATGCAGTAGGTTTTTTCCGTCGCAGTTGGATGGGCGCGAGGGATTTTTTCCGCGGATGTGTCCAGGAGCTGCGTAATGTGCGGTGGCCCAATCGCAGGGAAATGGTACACTACACGATCGTTGTGCTCGTGGTTGTGGCGATTTTGACGTTGTTTATTTTTCTTGTGGATTTGGCGCTCCAGCAGTTATTTAGTCCTATTTATTCCTCCTGAATAGCGATCCCTCGTAGTGGAATTTCGGCGTATCGGCTTTGCGTGGTGCGGGGGGAGGGAGTGGGTTCTGAGCCCTGATGAAGGCGTGAATGTGAAAAAGCACTGGTACGTGGTACATACCTATTCGGGTTACGAGAACAAGGTAAAAGCTAATCTGGAGAAGCGGGTTCACTCTATGGAGATGCAAGAGAAAATTTTTCGTGTTCTTGTTCCTGTCGAAGAAGGCATAGAGCACAAGAATGGCAAGCGAAAAACAGTCATGCGGAAGGTGTTTCCGGGGTATGTGCTCGTGGAAATGATCATGACGGACGACTCTTGGTATGTGGTGCGGAATACACCGGGTGTAACGGGATTTGTTGGTTCGGCAGGGGCTGGTTCCAAACCCACTCCACTTATGGAGGGGGAAGTGGAGTCCATTTTGCGACAGGTGGGCTTGTCAGGCCCTAATGTAACCGTGAATTTCCGTGTAGGTGATCAGGTTCAGCTGCGGGATGGTCCGTTTGCCGGTTGTGTGGGTATGGTGGAAGAGATTGACCGTGAGTCGGAGAGGGTGAAGGTCCTCGTTAGTGTGTTTGGACGTGAGACCCCTATGGAGTTGGGTTTCCTACAGGTGGAGGAGATTTGATCTCTAGCCAATTTTGTTGCAGGTGGGGGGTGGTATACAATGGCTAAGAAGGTTATGCGGGTTGTGCGTATTCAGCTTCAGGCTGGGAAGGCGACGCCGGCCCCTCCCGTGGGGACTGTATTGGGGCCGACAGGGATCAATCTTGTTGGGTTTACCAAGTCTTTCAATGATCAAACAGCATCACAAATGGGTTCGGTTGTTCCTGTGGAGATTACGATTTACGAGGATCGATCGTTTACCTTTATTACGAAGGTTTCGCCGGTAGTGGAATTGATCAAGAAATCATTGGGTCTTGCGAAGGGTTCCAGTGAGCCCCATAAAAACAAGGTAGGTACGCTTACCCAAGATCAGGTTCGTGAAATCGCCCAAACCAAGCTTCCCGATTTGAATACGACCGATGTGGAGGCGGCCATGCGTGTGGTAGTCGGTACCGCAAATAGTATGGGTGTGAGGGTAGTAGGGGGTTAGGAATCTGTAGTAAGAGGGGGAGAGTACATGGCAAGACGGGGTAAAAAGTACAGAAATGCCCGGGCGGCATTGAAAGAGTATGAGGGTGCAGTGCATACGCCGATGAAGGCACTTTCGTTGGTGAAGGAGGTTGCCCATGCCCAATTCGATGAGACTGTGGAGGCCGCCTTTCGTTTGGGGGTGGATCCCAGACAGGCTGATCAGCAGGTAAGGGGGGCCGTTGTCCTCCCGCATGGGACTGGGCGCACGCAACGGGTTGTTGTGATTGCGAGTGGCGATAAGGCCAAGGAAGCCCAGTTGGCCGGGGCTGATGAGGTGGGCGATGAGGACATCATTCGCCGTATTCAGCAGGGGTGGCTGGATTTTGATGTAGTCATAGCGACGCCTGATATGATGCCTCGTGTGGGGCAGCTGGGTCGTATTTTGGGGCCTCGGGGTCTTATGCCCAATCCTAAGACGGGTACGGTTACCCCCCAGGTCGGTAGGGCGATAGAGGAAGTGAAAGCGGGTAAGATCGAGTATCGCGTGGATCGAGCGGGTAACGTGCACGCCGGTGTTGGAAAGGTATCGTTTGACGTGGATCAATTGGTGGACAATTTGCAGACCTTAGCAGGTGCGCTTGTCAAGGCGAAACCGGCCGCATGTAAAGGGATTTATATGCGTGGCGTAACCGTGGCCTCCACTATGGGTCCAGGTGTGCCGGTGGATTTGCAGGCTGTTTGTTCTGGATTCTGAGGGTAATTCCTTGGAGAGAAGGGGGGGTGATGGGTTGTGAAGGCGGCATTGCAAAAGAAGCAAGAGAAGGTAGCAGATGTAGCTAGTAGGATGTCGGCTGCCAAGTCTACTGTGTTGGCCGATTATCGTGGTTTAGCGTCCAAAGAGAATGAGGATCTGCGTAGGCAGCTGAAAGAAGCCGGGGCTGTACTGTGTGTGGCTAAGAATACGCTTGTTCGGCGTGCGGCAGAGGAAGTTGGCATTGAGGGTTTGGATGCGTACTTGCAGGGGCCTACTGCGTTGGCGTTTGCCGTTGAGGATGCTCTTGCACCGGTGCGTGTCCTTTGTGCTTTTTCCCGAAAGCACAAAGCCCTTAAGGTCAAAGGTGCCGTGCTCGAGGGTGAGGTAGTGGATAAAGGGGTATTGGATTCCCTGGCCGATGTTCCGTCCAGGGAGGCCCTACTGTCGATGCTTCTGTCTGTTTTACAGGCACCTATGCGCGGAATGGCTAGTGTTTTGCAGCAGAGGGCGGAGAAAGTGGAAGAGGCGGGGTAGAATGTTTCCCCGACTCGGTATTAGTGTGAAAAGGAAAGCGAGGAATGAATGGGTATGAGTGCTTTGACAAAGGAACAAGAGCAGTTCTTGGAAACCATTGAACAGATGAAGGTGAAAGATTTACTTATGCTCGTTAAGGGCGCAGAGGAGCGTTGGGGTGTATCCGCAGCGGCGCCGGTGGCGGTAGCAGCAAGCGGGGAGGGAGCCGCTGCAGTAGAGGAGAAAACTGAATTTGATGTAATTCTAGAGGATGCGGGTGGTTCGAAAATCAATTGTATTAAGGCCGTGCGGGATGCGACGGGTTTGGGTTTGAAGGAGGCCAAGGCTCTGGTGGACAGTTTGCCTTCTGAAATAAAGAAGGGTGTTCCCAAAGAGGAAGCCGAGAAGTTGAAAACAAAGCTCGAGGAAGCAGGCGCAAAGGCCTCTCTGAAGTAGGTTCCCCAGTGAAGGGTGGGAGCTGTTATGGAGCATTACTATACGAGGCGCCCTACTTCCACCCAGCCCCCGAGAGTCGTAACGTCTGTTGTGGATGGGGAAACGTTACGTTTTTGGGTTTCAAGCGGGGTTTTTTCGGCGCGGCGGGTGGATCCAGGAAGTCAATTGTTGCTTTCTGCTGTCACAGTTGAGGAGGGGGGCAGGATCCTCGACCTCGGCTGTGGTTATGGTTTTATAGGTATAGGTTTGGCTTTGAAAAACCCCTCCAGCAGGGTGGTTATGGTTGATATCAACGAGAGAGCTGTTGAACTTGCACAACGCAACGCGAGTATGCATAACGTCAGACAACGAATGTCGATCTATGTAGGTGATGGATTGTCAGCTGTAGCCGTTGATCCGCCTTTTTCCACGATTGTGACCAATCCACCCGTGCGGGTGGGTAAAGCGTTGATTCATCAATGGTTTGCTGCGGCGCCCACCTATCTGACTCCGGGTGGTTCGTTGTGGTTGGTTTTGCGTAAACAACAGGGGGCTGCGTCCATGCAGCGCTCCCTCTCGCGTTGGTTCGCGCAAGTTCGCCTTGTTTCAAAGCGTTCAGGCTATCGGGTTTTGCAGGCATCGCTTTCAAAACTAGGGGAAGCCTTTGCCCTGGGTGACTGTGATGGAAACGAAAAACGGGGGGGATTGCATGGATGCCAAGACGATTCCATGTGGTCGTAGGTTTCGTCGCAGCTACGCTCGTATCCATGAGGTACTTGGTCTACCCAACCTGATTGAGATTCAACAAAAATCCTATCAGTGGTTTTTAGACCAAGGACTGAGGGAGATGTTTCAGGACATATCCCCCATCGAGGACTTTGCTGGGAATCTCCTCTTGGAGTTTGTCGATTATAGCTTGGGGGACCCCAAGTATGATGCAGAGGAATCGAAGGAACGGGACGTAACGTATGCAGCTCCTTTGCGTGTTAAGGTACGCCTGATCAACAAGGATACCGGCGAGGTGAAGGAACAAGAGGTATTCATGGGTGATTTCCCATTGATGACGAAAACGGGGACCTTCATTATCAATGGTGCGGAGCGCGTTATCGTGAGTCAACTTGTTCGATCTCCTAGTGTCTATTATAGCACGAAGATGGATAAGAACGGGAACCCTACCTACACTGCTACAGTAATTCCCAATCGAGGTGCCTGGCTAGAGTTCGAGACCGATGCTAAGCAAGTTTTGTATGTGCGTATTGATCGCACACGTAAAATTCCCATTACTGTTCTCCTACGTGCGCTCGGACTGGGGAGCGATGCGGAAATTCTAAATGTATTGGGCGAGGACGACTATGTAAGGAATACATTGGATAAGGATAGTACAGGAAATACAGAGAGGGCCCTTGTCGAGATTTACGAACGTTTGCGTCCGGGGGAACCACCAACGGCAGAGAGTGCGCGTAGTCTGTTGCACGCTAGGTTTTTCGATCCCAAGCGCTATGATTTGGCTAACGTGGGTCGATACAAGATGAATCGTAAGCTCCACTTGAAGAATCGTCTATTAGACCAGAGGGTGGCGGAGGATATCGTTGACCCCACGACAGGTGGGATTCTTGTAGAAGCTGGACAAGTACTAGAGAGGCGTTTTCTAGATAAGATTTTACCCGTTCTTGAGGGTGAGAACAAATTTGGGTTGCGTACATTCAAGGTGCAGGGTGGTGTTCCTATCAGTGGGGAGATTGCCGTGCAGAGTGTGAAGGTTTATGCGCCCAATGATGATAGTAAGGTCATTCAGATCATTTCCAATGGCATCATTGATCCCTCTATCAAGTATGTTACACCCTCTGATATTGTCGCCTGCATCAACTACTTTCTCAATCTGCTGCGTGGGATCGGTTCCGTAGACGACATTGATCATCTGGGTAATCGTCGGTTGCGATCGGTAGGGGAGTTGTTACAAAATCAGTTCCGGATAGGTCTCTCCCGGATGGAAAGAGTGGTCCGGGAGCGAATGTCGATTCAGGATGCCAATGCAATTACGCCGCAAGCCCTGATCAATATACGACCTGTGATTGCAGCTGTGAAGGAGTTTTTCGGTAGTAGTCAGCTTTCGCAGTTCATGGATCAGACCAACCCTCTGGCGGAGTTGACCCATAAGCGTCGTTTGTCTGCCTTGGGACCTGGTGGATTGACCAGGGAGCGGGCGGGTTTTGAGGTTCGGGATGTTCACCACTCCCATTATGGCCGCATGTGCCCGATTGAAACGCCGGAGGGACCCAATATTGGTCTTATCAACTCCCTATCGAGCTATGCAAGAATCAATGATTATGGTTTTATTGAAACTCCTTACCGCAGGGTAGATCATGACACTTTGGAGGTGACGGAGAAAATTGACTATCTAACGGCGGATGAGGAAGATCATTACTACGTCGCTCAGGCGAATGCCCCTCTCACGGAGGATAATCAGTTTGCTACGGATGTGGTGACCGTACGGCATCAGGATGAAATTTTGCCCGTGCCAAGGGCGCGTGTGGATTATATGGATGTTTCGCCTAAGCAGGTGGTTTCAGTGGCAACGGCCTGCATCCCTTTCCTGGAAAATGATGATTCCAATCGGGCGCTCATGGGATCCAATATGCAACGGCAAGCTGTTCCTTTGTTGATTCCCGAGGCTCCCTATGTGGGTACGGGGATGGAGCATGTGGCTGCTCGTGATTCTGGCGTTATGATTCGCGCCGAGAGGCCAGGTATAGTGGAGAAAGTAGTAGCGGATGAAATTGTGGTTCGACATGTAATGGAGGTGGATGGTGAGCGGGTCGAGGGGGATGTTGATATCTATAAACTCACCAAATTCACACGATCGAATCAGGGTACCTGTGTCAATCAGCGCCCTGTAATCCAACGGGGTATAGAGGTTAAGGAAGGGGAAACATTAGCGGATGGCCCATCGACGGACATGGGCGAATTGGCACTAGGGCGTAATGTTGTAGTAGCTTTTATGACCTGGGAGGGCTACAACTACGAGGATGCGATCCTTCTGAGTGAACGCCTGGTTAAGGATGATGTGTATACATCCGTTCACATTGAGGAGTATGTTTCGGAGGCCCGCGACACCAAATTGGGTCCAGAGGAGATCACGCGCGATATCCCCAACGTGGGAGAAGAGGCCTTGAAGAATTTAGATGAGCGTGGGATCATTTGCGTGGGTGCGGAGATCAAGGCTGGCGATATTTTGGTGGGGAAGGTGACGCCCAAGGGTGTAACGGAATTGACCGCGGAGGAACGATTGTTACACGCTATTTTTGGTGAAAAGGCCCGCGAGGTTCGCGATACCTCCTTGCGTGTCCCACATGGACAGGATGGTATCATTGTTGATGTGCAGGTATTTACACGGGAACACGGGGATGAGTTGTCACCAGGTGTAAATCAGTCCGTCCGTTGTTATATTGCCCAGAAGCGAAAGATATCCGAGGGTGACAAAATGGCGGGTCGTCATGGGAATAAGGGTGTCATTGCCCGTATCTTGCCTGAGGAGGATATGCCCTTTCTCCCTGATGGTAGGCCCGTGGAGGTGGTACTCAATCCCCTGGGTGTTCCCTCACGGATGAATATTGGTCAGGTGCTGGAGGTTCACCTGGGGATGGCCGCCAAGGTGCTCGGAGTTTATATGGCAACACCTGTTTTTGATGGGGCGACGGAAAAGGATGTTTTTGCGTCTCTAAGGGAGGCCAATCTTGATGAAGATGGGAAAACCCTTCTCTATGATGGTCGTACGGGAGAGCCGATGGAAAATCGTGTCACTGTTGGTGTTATGTATATGATTAAATTAGCACACATGGTGGATGACAAGATCCACGCCCGTTCTACGGGTCCTTACTCCCTGGTTACCCAGCAGCCCTTGGGTGGGAAGGCTCAGTTTGGGGGGCAGAGGTTTGGTGAAATGGAGGTATGGGCTCTGGAGGCCTATGGGGCAGCTTATACCTTACAGGAGATCCTTACCGTTAAGTCCGATGATGTAGTAGGTAGGGTGAAAACCTATGAAGCCATCGTCAAGGGTGAAAACGTTCCTGAGCCTGGGGTTCCGGAATCTTTTAAGGTTTTGATCAAGGAGTTGCAGAGTCTGGGGATGGATGTGAAGATTCTTTCAGCGGACGAGAAGGAGATTGAAATGCGAGAGTTGGATGATGAGGAAGAGTCTGCACATGAGCGGTTTGGTTTTGACCTCGAGAAGGCGGAAACGGCCTCTGGCTCTTGAAGATGTTGGGGGTGGGTAGGCGCTTCCCCGGTGGGGTATGGGATATGGGCATGGACTGGAGGAAGGGGTGTCCAAACTCTCACCCTTTATAATCTTTTTTTATGTATGAATGTAAAAACCTGCTTCGCAAAAGCAGGTTTTTGTTTATTATTTTACGATGTGGTGGAGTCCTTTTTGGGTTGATGAACAGAAAAATCATGAGAGATGGTGGTTCTAAATTCAGTGGGGGAGGTGGTTCGGCATCAATGTGTCGAGGATAGGATCCCGGTATGGAAAAACAGTTTTCTCCGAGAATGATTCCAGGGCAAGGGTAAGGGGGATGGATATTCCCCTAGCAGGATCCATATGTGGTTTGGGACGGGTATGAGGTGCTCGGGTTTGCTGCTATGAAGAAGTGGTCATCCCCATAAATGAAGTGTGGGAACCGTTGTGGTTTGAGGTTTTCAAAGGATATGGGAACGGCGATCCTACGCCTTCATGTTTTATTTTTAAAAATGCGGGCTATCTTTTTCTGTTGTATGCTTGGGAGAATGTAGGTTTGTGGGAGTTCATACCTGGAGTGGGTCACCCTGGGGCGGGTTCGTACGTATAGGTATTTTGGTTTTGTAGCCGTTCGGTATAGGGTAGGGATTCGAAAAGGATATAGTGGGGGATTATGTTTTGATAGCTGTCGAGTAGGGCTGGCATCTCAGCCAGTCCTTTCATAGAACCGAATAGTCTTCCATGGGGTCTACATGTGTATCCTAGAGAATCAAGGGAAACAACATCATGATTCCTGCTCCGCCTACCATCCTCATAGTAGAAGATTTTAGTCTTCTCAGGATGCAGTTCCAGTCCGCACTCTGCCATTCCTTGCCGAATTTCTGAAAGAAGATAGTTAGCTTGCGTTTTGTCCCGACAGTGAACGATCCTATCATCTACATCACATATAAAAAAATATAAGGAGATGAGAGGACAGAGTACCAACCCGGGGATAGGGAGGGAGGGTAAGATCCACTTCCATGAGAGGATCTGCGAGGGGTGTAAATGGGCCGCGAGCAATGTGTTGCCACTCTTCCTGAAGAGGGGGGAAGGATCCTACGTACCACGGATTCGTCCTCCTATTCAACGGCGAAACAACGAGACAAAATGGAGCAAATAGGGTACAAAGGGGAGGGTAATCGTCGCGCGGCCGTGGGAGGGGTTTGTTCTTCTATAAAGAATCGTTTTTAGGCTGGCTCAGATGAAGGGTGCGCGGTACGATGAGGGTGGCACGGGCTTATGATGGCCAAAGGGTCGGCTTATCATTGAACCCAGGTCGTTCATTATCTTCAAAGGAAGATCAGGGAAAGGAGGATAAGACCAAACATAACTATATAAAAAATTTAATATATAATAAATTTCAATAAAAAATAAAATTCGGCTTTTGTATCGGCTTTTTTGGTGTGCGCAAAAGAGACGGGATAGGAACCAGTTCCTACGATCCCTCGGCGATTTCGGTGGTTCAACAAAAAATAACTGATCGTACTAAATTTTCAGGTGCATTCCTCCAGAGAAGGGTACCTTTCAACCCTAAAGTACTTACGCCTGAAATATTTATTATGCAGACTGTTTTTATATTAATTAATAATGTAATCATTTTCTAATAATTAAATTTAATTTACAAAAATATTATAATCAGTCTGATATTTTTTTCAGAAGGGGCACCATACATAGAAACATGGATTCCCCATGATGGAACGCGGTTGTGTGCTGATAGGGGGTACTACAGCCATGAGATCAGTGAGCTTGCCCAATCAAAGGGTATATTGTTCACCCATAGGACGGGCTAACAAAAGGGTGGGGGGCGAAGAAAGGGGCCCTTTTCAGGGGAAGAGGGGTCTGTAGAGGCTCTCTGCGCGAGGAACAGGGATCCGGAGGGAAAAATCTGCTCCCACAAGGGATTTCAACCGGGAATAATTAGAACAGGTCCAACAAAGGGGTTCTACGTGAGGGAAAAATAATGGGGGAGAATGGATCTATAGGGTAATTAGGGTCAATTTATATTTTATTATATATTATATTGAAATAATTAGTAAAAAAAATAGATTCAGAAACGGGTCATTAGACAACGCGGAGAGGACAAAAAAGGGCCCCACAGGGGCCCTGACACCAAATTTTGAGATGCAATCGATGCTCATCGGATCAACGATAATCAATTAAAAATATTTTTAATTGAAAATTATACGATTCCCTCCTTGTCACACAACTCCTTCGCAGTCATTCCTGCAGTACTCCCTGCAGTAGAACACTCCTCTATCCTCGCATATCCCCGTGCCTTCGAAGCGCGAGTACAAGCCGCCGTCACTTTCACAGTAACGGCTATCCCAACTAAACCACAGCGCACAGTTCTTTTGGAACGACAATGGGGCATCTCTTGTTCCAAAATGTTTTCTTCCGGATCATGTGTAAATTGAGACATTTGTTCTTGATCATAACGTTGATCCATCCTCTTGTTGGGCACGACTTGTGAAGATACCTCTGCCAAGCTGTTCACTGTTATGATAAAAGGGGATATTACCAACAGGGTGATAAAAAAGAACTGTACAAATATAACCTTTTTATTTATTTTATCTACCTCCGCATTCGTATACCAATACCATATATTTTTATATATTTAAATGTATTATGAAACACTCCTTCTCTATCAATCCTACCAAAGTAAACAGGAAATCCAGGATCTGTTACGTTCATCATTTTCACATATCTCTTTTGGAATCAACCCATTTCTGGTTTTAAATCGGATTTTCACCTCCCACGTACTACATTTTCTTACATTGGGTCTATGTCGTCCTGTATCACAATAATTATGCATTTATTTCATTTTAATTTTATATAATTCACTCTTCACGGAATCCAAACCCTTACCATCTTTTTTATCAAAATAAATACAACCCATACTCCCACTGCACAAAAAAACAGAAAATCAAAACGTCTAAAGGAAAAATACCCTCTCTTTTCCCTCGTGTCAACAATAGAGATCATTCCACCAAAATCATCGTAAAACATAGATGTATTGGAAAATCCCCCCTGATCCCCTTCTATGAAAGACTTTAGGATGAATGGACGTTTACCGAGAAGAAAATGCGCCCAAGTAGGGAATATCCACAACGAATACAATATCATAATAAGACCTGAAAAAGGAAATGAATGAACATCATGATCAAGGTACATATTCAAATGTATAGGGACCACATACATTAGCAAAAAAAATATACTAAATTTTGAAAAAGAAAGAAAATCTATCTTTTCTTCCACTTGCTCCTTCAACCAGTAACGTTCACGAAAAATCTGCCAATGTAGACTCCCCCACCAGCCAACCACCCCTGCGGTCAAAACAACATAGGATTTCTGTATCCAGGCAGAAAAAATCATGGACAATAAAAACCAAATAAAACCTATCCACGAGGCAGCATACCATTGCCATTTTGTGATCCCTTTTTGTTTTGCTGTATGAAAACACTTCAATCGATGCGAACGAAGGAAGGAAATCCTTTCGTATAAGTAGTAAAGGTATTTGGTAAATATACTGTGTAATTCTAATAAACGGAGTGCAATGATAGAAAAAAAACAAGACAGACTCCACTCCAGGACCCACCCATGGGGTAGGGAGGGAAATAGGAATGGTGCAAACGGTGTTCTTCCATAAAGACTAATATGTAATAAAAAGAGGATATGAAACAAAAAAGCCAAAAATCCGAAATACAACACCGTTTTTCTTACGGTTGCAACCTCACTTCCCATACTCTTGAACACTGGAAAACGACAATTTCTCATTTCACCACCCCTTATCCATTGGGGGAACTACGAGCGACGTCATATTATTTCCAAACGTACATTCTGAGACTTGAGCTATTGAAACCCCACTCTCTATTCTGTTATGCATACCCTGTTTGTCATCATACCAAGCCTGCTTAAAAACAAAGAAACACCCTACCCAAAGTGCCCACTATGCAACGCCTCATTAGGATCACTTTCAATGGATATGCAGGTACGGCGAATCCCAGTACAAAATCAAATCCAGAGGGAACAGACTAGGGTCTCCGGATTTCAATAGGGGAATATGGGATCGTGGTGGACCCGTTGAGTAGGGATGGCATCTCAGCCAACCCTCCCACAGAACTACACATACTACTTTCGCATTATGTGGCTCCTTAGGGTCCTATAGGATTTTGCCCATTCAGAACCCCCAGTCTGGTGTTGCGTTCTTTGTACCTTCCTCTACTGTGTTCTATACGGGTTTCGATTCCATGTTGCCTGGTCCAACTTGCGATCGTCTCTTTATCGCAGATTGTGTGTCCAGTTAGACCCATCGGGCCTAATTCACGATCATCTCCTTGCTTCGGATTGTACGTTGGCTGGTCCAGGTGGGGCAATATCCTGTTGGGGGTGTGAACCAAATTTTGAGAACAAGTGTCCTGAGCGGTATTTGTCGGATCGTTCCTTTTCGCGGTAGCGCCATATATGTTTAACATAATAAAGACATTATAAATGAAATTATTATTTATTTAACTCATTCTCGCCATTATTTCCCCCCTCTATTCATTATCCCCCCACATACTAACGGCTTCGGGTGGTATCAACTTGTTGATAACCACGCGAGGCAGTTGACTGCGTCTGAGAATGGATGGTAGAGATGGTGGGATGCACGGTAGAGAAGACACAGGGACGAAACAATCCCTTGAACCGTTCTCCGGTATTCCCAAATGGGTTTTCCCATGGGTATTGTTGTAGCCGCTTACACCCCGCGAGCGCGGGAGATTGTGACATCGGTTGATGAATTTGGAGGCAGTGGGAAAGGGATGATCACGAGCCTAAGGGAACGAACAAGTTATGAATGATAAATATAGGAGTTACTATATAAAAAATGGGGATTGATCCTGTTCCGCACCCCCACTGGGAAGATGTTGAACTATTGGACCGTGGTGGACCAAAAACCGGGGGTTGAACCGCTAAGAGGAATAGACTTGGACGAAGGAAGTCGTACGACATTGAGAGTGTCACGTATGTTTCTAAAGAGAGGCCCAAGCCGCGAAGGCCGGGTCTACTCGTCAGGGTGCCCAAGTGTTCGTATCTGTGAAGGACTCACCCGAAATGATGGTTCTACTCGCTGTTCGATAAATGCTTAACTCAATTTCGCAGGCATTTGATTACACTGACGGGAAGCTAGTGCCAAGATCTGTCTTGGGATTCTTATCCTCAATTTTTTGAAAACCCAGTCCCAGTTGGTTTCCACTATCGTTCCCCTACGGGGCACTAGCTACTTTTCTCCCTCTCATTTCAAGAAAGGTTGTGGTTATTTCCTTATGTTGAGCAGGATACTCCTCAGAATGACACCCCTTGCCTTCGTACTGGTCCTCATTCTCACATCTCTTGTCGACATCCAGGTTACGGCTGAACCTGAGCAGGGGGGATTGTCTGGGACGATCACATCCCTACTACCTATGGGTGGGGATGAATCAGAAACGAATTGGCTAGACCAATTTTCTATATCCAGTCGTTGCAAGAAGGCATTGTTCATAGGCATGATATTTGGCGCATCCATTGGATTTTTGGTTCGTGGTTGGTGGGGTATCCTTGTAGGGGCCGCTATCGGCGTAGTTGTGAGTGCCATAATAAGATGCTTGATTATTGATACATTGTGTCCAGATTGGTTTTTTATATCCGATAGATGCAAGGACGGATTGTTACAGGGCACTATGCTTGGTGCTCTTGTAGGGGTTGTGTCCTTTAGTCGTGATATGAGGGGTATTTTTGTTGGGACTTTCATTGGGGTAGTTGCAAGCATCATGGTGGAATGCTTTGTTTTTGATATACTGTGGCCAGATCAATTCCCTATATCTGATCATTGTAAAAACATGTTGTTGTCAGGTGTTACAATTGGCTCTATATCTGGGGCCGGTGTTGGTAAACCCGGTGGTCGTGGGGGTATTCTTATAGGCGCTCTTGCGGGGGCTGTCATGGGTATGATCGTGGGTATAGTCTTTTGCTTTGTTAGTGACATGCTTTTTGGGGCGTGATTTTTGGTCTGTTTCGATGGGGGAGTTATTGGCATATCTTCCTGGCAGTATCCCGTTGGGGGTGTGAATTTCTGAACAGGGTTTTTGGGGGGGATTTCCCCCCCCATTCTGAGTGTTTCCTCCATGGATTACTATATAAAATACATTTATTATATTAAAATAGGAAACGTATATTTTGGTTTTCTAACTTTGTCCTCTTTTTTTTATCCTTCTGTTATACTATTCCGAGGGTGGCTAACGAAAGGGGTATACATTTTTATTTAAATAAAGTTTATATAGTATTTTATTATACCATTCTATTTTTATTCATATTGATTGTTTCTTTACATATGCAATATGAATTTATATGTCAAGAATGTTGCTCTCTCCGGCCCCACAGTTGGCGTAAGCGAATTGGGGGCCTTTTTCCCATGAAACTAAATAGTACTAATTTTCAGTTATGGAAAATGCAAAAAATCCCTCTTGAGGTATCTCCCCGAGTTGATCGCTGTGTCCATTATTGTAAAATATATGTAATATAATAAATTTTTAATTATTACCCCATACATACGATTACTCCTTTGTTATAATTTGAAAAAATATATCTATGAAAATAAGGGAGTAGATATAGATGTCCTATTCCATAGATGATATAAGTAATTTTCCAGATCTTCATGGGAAATTAGAAAGAAAAAAGAGAAGAGAACAGGTAAGGAAAAAGGGATCTCCGGATTTTAATGGGTAAGGGGCGGAAAGGTCCTAATTTTTAAATATTTTTTTATGTAATTTTTGTTATTTGATACGTATATATCACATGGCCTAACGTTTGTCTTACCCATTCTGTATTTCATTTTTAAATATATTTATTCTAAATGGGATGTGATATTTCAAGCAAATCCTCTACAAAAAAACATGGTATTAATTACACTTATTTTACAAATATATTCATAAAATAATTTATGTATGATATAAACATGCGCCGATCTGAGCTATGGGAGGGCTGATCGTCTCCAGGTCGTAAAAACTAAGAGATAATGGCGATGGAGCAAAAAAGGGGGCCAGCTCATCGGATTGGTTCTAGAAAGATCAAAACTATGTGGGGTGAGGAAAGTCGTAGGACGCGAGAGGATTCAGTTCTGTAAGGGGCCCGGTTAAAATACTAGATCTACCTCGATAGGGAGTTTATGAAAAAAATTTATTTTAGTAAAAATATTTTATTGTTTTTCCACCACAGGTAATCCTATATATTTATGGATTTCAAATTGTAATAACTATGTAAAATTTACATTTATTTTATAAATAATAAAATTAGGAAAAAGAAATTAATCTAGGACTACCTGTGGTGGCATTCGTTCACTATTTTATGAAACCTTATGCTTCCTCCTACCTCGTTTACAAAGATGCCGATTGCATCGTACAAACAAGAGGTTTACGTAATTTTGATGGTTCTTGATGCCATAGCTTTGGCGCGATATGGCCTTGATTGCACAATTTTTCCCTTCTACAAAACCGTTGTCGATTCTATGAAGGTGATCGTTAGCTGTATACTCCTCACTTTCATTCCAAGACAGGCTTTTTGCTGTGTTCTGAATCTCCTTGTATTTGGATCTCAGTCCCTCCTCTATGAATTCATGGAGGGCATCACGAGATGTTTGAACATCGGGAAAGGGTTGATCGTACCATATCCCAATTTTTTCCACATACTCGTAAGCCTTCCCAAGGTGGGACCAGTGGGCTATATTCTTCAAAATTCCCTCGAGAAAAGCCCTCTTTTGTTCATCCAACCCTTCTCTGTACCGAACGGATAAGGAGGATCTCACTGATTTCTTTATTTTCGATAGATGGTGCTTATCCCGTAAAATGTTTGTGTTAATTAGGATGAGATCATTGTATAAACTCCAAAGTTTTCTTCTATGTAATTCTCAAGAATCCCCTTCTTTGTATGAGGATCGCACAACGATAATCTTACGATACTGTTCCATCAGTTCCTCTCTGTATCCCAGTATTTGTAAAAGTACTAGCTTATTCTCGTAGGTAAGACGTTTTTTATCATCGTCCTCCACCACATCTCTGAATAGCCGGTCTATAGCCGCTGTGAATTTCCTATTACCCAAGGTTTGTCGTAAGGGGGGATGGAGGGCATGATCCCTTATATTTTGAATGATATGGAAGCGATCGAAGACAGGGGTTGCCGTTTTAAATACCTTCTGCACGATATTTTTGTAGGCTGGAGCGCGATCCGTGGACACCGCCTCTATCCTTGATGTCAACGCAAGCAACCTAGGATAATGATCCTCTAGACCCTCTTCTACTTCTTTTTGACTCCTGCCCTCGATAACAGCCAATACAGCCCTTGAATCCTGATCATGGATGGTTGTGAAGTACCTCTCTGCCCCTTACGGGTTGATACATCATCCATACCAATACGTATAGGCCCATTCCGTGATTCTGCATCCTCTAGGGCTCGATTCTCCAATTCCTCTTTCCTATTAGGCAAATGTGTTTTAAAGTAATGCTTAGTCAAAGCACCGTCCCTTGGCACACAATAATGGTCTGCAGCTTGAGCTGCTGTAGAAATTTCTGCTGTATATCCAAACTCATCCTCGAATTCCTTCGTGTGTTTTTTCCTTCGTCCGATGATGGAATCAACGCGGGAGATTTTTCTCTTGCAATACTTACATTTCCACCGTTGCGGTTCCAGTTTTGACTCCTGGATCCATGGACCGCATCTTGGATGAAGAAAGGTTCGGGCGCTACCAAAACCTATTTTGACGAACTTTTGCCCTCTTTCTCGGGATTTTTTACAGGAACACTGGGTTTCGGGTGAGGTTTTTTTGACCACTGATTTGAGTACAGATCGGATGGTTCTCATACCTTCATACTCCGATTCTATTTCCTCCAGGCTTATCAGTTCCACTTCATTGGTTAGAGGGGGCGTGGTACATTAGGATCAATCCCCTTATCTTTTTTGGTTATCATGAGTGTCCCTCCTACAGAAATATCTAGCATATCCATAGTAGGGTATTCCCATACAAATTTCAACGTTGTGTCTATACACTATTCATTTTTCCCGAAAAGTACAATAAAAACTCCAGGTTCATATTTAGAATGGAACATATTCAATTTTAAATTCATTTATACTGGGCAAAACATTGCAGTATGGGTATGCTGATTCAATTCTCTCCGTTGTCTTTTTTATTATTAATTAAAGTACGGAGACCCTGAAAATTTTGGTTGGGATGTTAGATTTACTTGGCCATGTTAGTTGTTTGCTCCGATTTTGATTTTTCTTCTTATCCGGGGAGAGGGTGTTATTTATTATGACCCCAAGAAGGGCATTGTTTATAATGATGTTTGTTGTTTCTACTTTAGTAATTTCCTTCATACCTACTACAAGTATCCAGGCCACTATGATTGAATTGAATCATAACAGCGCATTGGGAATAATTACATCCATGTTTATGGATGGGGATGGATTGATTTGGTGGGGTCAATTCCCTGCACGCAAGTGTTTTATGCACGTGGTACTTACGAGTCTTGTAATTGGGATTATGAATGGGATTATATTTCCGGGTAATAATCTGCGCGCCCTCATCAAGAGAGGGTTACAGCACGACCACAATAACATTATAAAAGGTGCAGAGAGTTTACAGAGTGGGCAGCAGTCCATTGCAAATTACCATCGGGGGGACAAGGCTACCAATGCCCTTATAGAGGGAAAGAACTGTGCCACCAAGCTTGACTTTCGCCAACGTTTTGGGGTTCGGATTTGGAGGAACTATGAGAACCTTGCTATCGTATGCCGCAATAGCCACCTAGAAAACGATCAGGAGGTAAATTATCGGAATGTTTCATAATACTAATATAGTGTCTAAATAAACATAAAATAAAATAAAAATGCATTCAATAATTTTAGATACATAATAGAAAAAATCAAATACTTTTGTTTCTATTTATTTTATAAATTAATAGAGGCAGATGTTTTTCAGCATGGGCTCGTGTATAATAAACTGAATAAACAAAATAAACAAACCAATTATGGGGAAAAGTGGACCCCACCTAATTCATCCTTAAAATCCAGAGTAGAAAAAAACGCTCAAGGATATTCCGGGTTCGAAGTTTGGCCAAGAGCCCTATTTTACCCCTTTTGCATAGGCAAAATAAACCGGGATATCATCCATTTTTTCCCTGCAAATAGGAGTTGGTAGAGCGGTAAAGGTATCGTGGGTCATGAGCTTATATCTCCCCTTCTTCCATCCGAAGAAAGCGTTGTAAAATTAGGCCTGAAAACATAAAAAAAACACCCCTGGGGGAATGAATACCTCCCAAGGGAGGGCACGCAAAACGTCTTGTGGAACGTGCCCAAGGTTTCCAAAATAATTTACATGCCCGATCGGATGCAACCGGGGGTTCCTTTGCGTAGTTGACAAACCACATAATGGCAAGTTACGATTCCTCTGTAAGTAGATTTTTCCAGGAAGGGGATGAGACGAGTTTGTTCTTCAACAGGAACTTGTATCGAAAATTGTCGCCTGGGACAGGTGCTATCGCGCTGGTTGCTGCTATCCTTTTTCCTGTAGGGGGGGCGGCGTCGGCAAAAGCTATTGCATTTGGATCTTCACCATCTAGTGATCAAGAGCGTCGAGTAGGACCGAATATCCCTCAGAATATGGGCGATTACCCTACCAGGGAGGGGGTTGTTGAGCAGGCGTGTGACATGACTGCTTTTTGGGGGGCTTATTTCGAGGAAAATGAAATATCTCCCACGCAGTTACCTAGTTACGACCGGAACTTACACACAGAACGTGTGAATCGGTCCCTGGAGGCCATCCGGCAACTTGGAGCACATATATATTTGTGGAACAGGGATAGGGTCATCAGTGGGAAAGTGGAAGATGTTAAATTTTTTAGGGTTGATTTGAGGGACAGAGATCATGTCCCCGAGGGATTCAAGGAAATATTGGGTTTCCCCCTTCCTGGATTTTTTGTTTCCTACCCAATTCTCCATAAAGAAACGGGGGAGAATGTTGGGTCCATTATGAGGCTTTGGGCTGACGATGTGTCCACACCCACGATAGCTGTAACTTCGTACAATGGCAGAAAGTCCTTTTATTTCTTTGATGAAAACAATGTGGAATCTCTTCACCTTGATGAGAATAAAAATCTGTTGAATGACAAAGGCGAGATCATTCAGAGAGATTTAACTGAATATTCTGTTATAAATGGAATGGATGGGCGTAACAGAAACAAGCGTTTTGAGTTTGGGAGCTTGTGTCATAATTGCACTGCAATACTGGATATGGTTTCTGCACTTGGTAGTGGCGGCTGCGGCTGGGCGTGCTCTAGGGTAGGTATAGTGTGGGGACGTGTGCCTGTGGGTATGGCTCTTCTAGGTTTAGGCTGTTATGGAGCTTGTGAATATGTCAAGACTTATGGGTACGGTCATGCACACAGGCGTTTTTGTGGGGGGCTTTGCGATTAGCTTGGTTGAGTTTTTGTTGGAATTTGGTACTGAGTGAGGATGTCCTGTTCTTTAGGGAAGGTATCCTGTTGATAGAGGCCCCTGCAGTGATAAATTTAGCATTACAATAATGGATGGAGGGTCCTCTCTTTAAGGGAAGTAACCTCGAAGAACTCACACTCTATAAACAGTATGCTGCTGAGAAGGACCCTATCGTGTGTACTGTTTTATTTCTACAAGGTGAGATTGTATATTTGGTATAGAGTAAATCTATAGATCTGTGTCCTCCCCTCTTCTAGATTTCAGAAAATTATGGGGGAGTAGTTTTTATATCTTGGGTACTTGTTCTCTCAAATATGTTATTCCAATTTTACTATTTATGACGCATTTAGATAATTTTTATGTTAAAAATTTTCGGGTTTTTATTTTCCTCTTCTTACCAACGGATAGGATCATGAAGTACGGTTTTTTCTTAAAAATCACATTGTAATGGGAATCAGATAAGGTTTGGGGGAAATTCTCTCCCCTCGACTCCAGAGGAGATTGCTATGAAAAGAACATTTCTTTTTACCTTGTATTTTTTTCTGCCACATTTTTTATTATTTTTGCCTGTCATCATATGGATAGAGTCAGGTTTCTCCAATACAGGATATGCTTTATCTGGTTTTGCTCCGGTTCCGGGTTTCCTTTCTTTCTATATTGTCCTATTCATTCTTTCCGTTTTTTATCCTATCAGTACAGTAAGAATACCCAATAATAATGTTTTGTCAAAAAAAAGGAGAACTACAACCATAGTGATGGGGATTGTTATAGGCATGTGTCTTGGAGTGTTAAGGAGGATTATATATGAATACAACACGGGTTTTGCCTATTCCTTGGTCTTTTGGTCCCTTTTGTTTATTTTTTCCTTGTTAGTCATGATTGCAGTAGTAATGTGGAGAAAATGTTCACAGCCCTTAGGGGAGAATGGCCGGATTTTAGATCATTATTTGCTATCGTGGCATAAAGAATGGAGGAATAGTTCATCTTTTAATAATAATTGTAATTATCATAAAAAATATTTTCGCATTCCGTGGTTGGTATTGTACATCGCATCCACTTCTCTCATCTGTATGTACATGGGTGAGACATGGCCAGTAGTCCTGGGTTTTTTAGTAAGTTATGGGAGTCTGATGGCTTTAATCTGGCAATTGGGTTTTGGTTTGGGACCCTTTCATCCTTGGTATCCCTCCCGTTGGTGTAATTCTGCAATGATGAGTGTAGTTGTTTTGATTGTGTTTGGATATTGGCTTACTCACCAAACTCATTTGCTGTTTCTTCGGGAGTATCTCTGGAATCATTTTCCCTATCTTTTTCTAAGTCATCCACCAATTTTGAGTCAAGTGGCTGCATTTAGCCTCTTTTTTTACCTCTCATATTGCCAGCCCAATTTTACTTATACATGGACACAAGGTCATGGTAAGGGGAGGAATGTCGAGTAGGGTTGGCATTTCAGAGCCAACCCTACGGATCTTGGCCGTATATCGGACCTGGGGGTTTAGTCTCAGGAGTGAGGGTTGAACCATGGTTCGATAAACCGAATGTATCGTGGTAGGTTTCTGTATTTATATCTGCCTAGATTCGAATTCCCTCCCACCGTATTCCAATGTATTCTTGCGGGAACACAGTAAGACATACGCGTTATTTTTATAAAATTTAAGTTCTATATGTTATAATAGTTGGCAACTCACCCTCTACCAGGGAATAAGGGGTTGTCGAGATGAAAACAGAACTAGATTTCCCAAGGCCCCCCTTTTCGGATGAGGTGAACATCGTGGAAATAGAGAAATTAGAACCCGTAAAATCAGACAAAATGAGGATTCGTTATATCCTAAAGTCCATTGCCAACCGTCCATCCCCGGGAATCAGGTGTTCCTGTGAGGATTTGGGAAACCTGGGACAAGAATTTGTAAAGGCAGGATTAGACAAGGAACGAAAAATAAAACACGGCATTCTTGGCTTATGGGAAATTGAATCCGTTATGAACCCCCAACGATGGAAATGTACCTACTGCGAGAAAAAATTCAACCATGTGTATGTATTTGTAGGAAAGGGAAATAAATATGCAGATTTTTGTAGGAAAATGTTCTCGTCAACAGCAATTATATCTTCAGCGGCGAAAGCAGCAAGGTTATATGGAATACCGGTGAGAACAGGTTCCACCCTATTTTTTGATGAATTTCTTCCTAAAAAGAGAAAAGAGCTCGAGGAAAAGGCCATCAGGCAGGCCAGAGAACAGGGGCGTTGTTTGACTATCGGTATAGATGATACATCGACGAGGAGGGGTAAGAACTACGCAAGTTATATCTATGATATAAAACTTGGGTCCGTATTGGCTGTGGTAAAGGGGCGAAAATATGAGGAACTCATGGGCGATCAGAGGCAAAATCACCACCTATAGGAACTTGATCCGGCGGTTATTGCCATGGACCGAGCCCCGACCTATACCAAGTTTGCTCTATCGGAATTTCCCAATGCACTTATTGTGTTGGATCGCTTTCACATCATCAAGAATATAAGGGATCTTACCTTACACCCTCCTCTGAAAGTCACCCTTAGGGATAAGCGATTCGCCCCCACCATAAAGGAATTGTTCCTTGACCTACTATGGAACAATGATTGGGAGGAACTTTCCGATCAAGAGAGGAATATTCTTAATGAATTACTGGTGCCCCTGCCGAAAAAGAATATCAGACTTATTAGAATATTTTTATAAATTAAATTATATATTTAGAAAATGTTTATATTCTTAATCAATATAAAACAGTCTGTTTGGGTATTTCAGGCGTACATGCTTTGAGGTTGAAAGATATCCTTTTCTGGAGGAGCACTCCTGAAAATTTGGTATGATCAATTATTTTTTATTGAACCCCCAAGATCATCGAGGGATCATAGGAGCTGGTTTCTATCTCGCCTCTTTTGCGCACACCAAAGAAGCCGACATAAAGACGAATTTTATTTTTTATTTAAATTGTATTATATATTTAATTCTATTTAGTTATTGGTGATCTTATCCTCCTTTCCCTGATCTTCTTTTGAAGATAACGAACGACCTGGATCAAATTATAAGCCGAACCCTTTGCCATCATGGCCCGTGCCACCCTCATCTTACCGCGCACCTTCATTCTGGCAGCCTGAAAACGATTCTTTATAGAAGAACAAACCCCCTCCACGGCTGCACGACGATTACCCTCCTCTTTGTACCCCGGTTGCTCCATTTTGTCTCGTTGTTCTGCCGTTGAATAGGACTGATCCGTGGTGCGCAGGACCCTTCCTCCCCTCTTTAGGGTTTTGGCAGCGCATTGTTTGGCAAATTTACATCCCTCGCAGGTCCCCTCGTAGAAGTGGGCCACCATCTTACCCTTGCCCTTCTCCCCGGGTTGGTATGTGGAGGAATCGGGAGTTTTGCCACCAGGACATCGATCGATCCTTCCATTCTTCCCTCTCTTGAACCCGCTTACCCTTTTTTTACTGGGATTCTCCTTTCTTCCCATCGTATCGGTTGGGTGTATATCGATCGTACGTTCCTTAGCCGCTTCCCTTACTTCATGACAGTTGTATCCTCCGTCAAAATACAAGGTCTTATCGTCCCCTGGTGCATGGTTGGATATATAATCGATCCCAAAATCCTTATCGGAATGAAGTGCTCCTTGGGTATTGACATGGGTGATCATACTCAATTCTTTCCCCTCATCACGGGCCTCGACAAGGTTA
Organism: Pasteuria penetrans; assembly: GCF_900538055.1. Taxonomy (NCBI): domain Bacteria; kingdom Bacillati; phylum Bacillota; class Bacilli; order Caryophanales; family Pasteuriaceae; genus Pasteuria; species Pasteuria penetrans. The sequence goes on along the minus strand of NZ_UZAC03000001.1, from coordinate 1,184,124 downwards.
CAAACATACCCTCTACATAATTGCTTACCCTTGACACGACCTTGGGCATCTGGATCGAAGGGACTTTGCAGACTGCCTGATGGCAAAGTAGAGCGTACCATGAGTTTCTTTTGCCCTTCCTGTCCAACCTCCTCGGTTTGCTCCCCTATTACCCTTTGCAACAGTATATGGAGCTGGGGTGGATTGGAACTTCTTGTACGGGTTCCCAAAGTCTTTGAGGGCCAGACAAATTTCTAGTAGCGTTGCCCTCTGTTTCATCTTGTCCGTTGGGTGATCCGCTGGGGAGAGGAGGAAGGATCTATAAGAACGGGCCTGAGCTCCGTTCACATCGGCCACCCTACAATCGGGTTGCAAGAAGATTTCCCATTCGGAAGGAAGGGGGAAGGCAAGTCGGGCCATCGTATGGACTACAATCCTAATCACCGAGAAAATCAACATGTTGCGGCTCAGTTTCCTAATACAGCTGTTGATAAGGGTTGAATCCATCCGATAAAGACTAGGGTCCATACCCGCGATCTCCATCATAAATTGGGTGAAGTCGGAGTAGACTTGTTCCTTCACCTTATAGCCTGTAGTTTCCTCATAGATATTGAGGCGATTTCGACTCTCATATAGTGTTCTTTCGCCCATGAGTGGTTTACCTTTTGTACCACCCAATGCCTCAAAGAGAGGGCCTTCGCGTGGGATTTGATCGAACAGCATACGGTCGCTGCATCGTAAAACCTCCTTAATTATGTCTAAAATCAATGGTATGAGTATATGTGTGCATGGTCTGCCTTTGGTATTGTGGTAACCACTGTATCTTTCCCTGTATAAGGATGCATATTCGGTGAAAAACAGGCCGAGGAGGATATGAATGAACTCCACATCGGTAGGTTGATGGTGACCCACTATGGATAATATACGACTCTGCAAGGAAGTTTCCGTTTCCTCTGTTTCATAGTTATTGGGTATTGTGTTACAATGTTGGGAAGCCATCGATTCTCTCATCTCCTTATATTTTTTTCTGGGATAAGGAAGATTATACAACAAGGATCGATGGCTTTTCTATTGTATCTTGCCATGTTTTAACCAACAAGATTTAATTATCATGGGTTAATACATAATAATCTAAATAAACTGTCTATTATGAAATATCGTACTGTGCTTTTTCCTGAAAAGGTATTGAGTGAAAGGGTAGGTACAATCAAATAACACTACTATATTTATTAAATTTTATTATAGGTCGGGGAGGGAACCAAATTTTGGAAACCAACGTCCCGGGTGATACTTGTCGGATCGTTCCTTTTCGCGGTAGCGCCGTACTTACATTTCCACCGTTGCGGTTCTAGTTTTGACTCCTGAATCCATGGACCGCATCTTGGATGAAGAAAGGTTCGGGCGCTACCAAAACCTATTTTGACGAACTTTTGCCCTCTTTCTCGGGATTTTTTACAGGAACACTGGGTTTCGGGTGAGGGTTTTTCGATCACTGATTTGAGTACAGATCGGATGGTTCTCATACCTTCATACTCCGATTCTATTTCCTCCAGGCTTATCAGTTCCACTTCATTGGTTAGTGGGGGGCGTGGTACATTAGGATCAATCCCCTTATCTTTTTTGGTTATCATGAGTGTCCCTCCTACAGAAATATCTAGCATATCCATAGTAGGGTATCCCCATACAAATTTCAACGTTGTGTCTATACACTATTCATTTTTCCCGAAAAGTACAATAAAAACTCCAGGTTCATATTTAGAATGGAACATATTCAATTTTAAATTCATTTATACTGGGCAAAACATTGCAGTATGGGTATGCTGATTCAATTCTCTCCGTTGTCTTTTTTATTATTAATTAAAGTACGGAGACCCTGAAAATTTTGGCTGGGATGTCAGATTTACTTGGCCATGTTAGTTGTTTGCTCCGATTTTGATTTTTCTTCTTATCCGGGGAGAGGGTGTTATTTATTATGACCCCAAGAAGGGCATTGTTTATAATGATGTTTGTTGTTTCTACTTTAGTAATTTCCTTCATATCTACTACAAGTATCCAGGCCACTATGATTGAATTGAATCATAACAGCGCATTGGGAATAATTACATCCATGTTTATGGATGGGGATGGATTGATTTGGTGGGGTCAATTCCCTGCACGCAAGTGTTTTATGCACGTGGTACTTACGAGTCTTGTAATTGGGATTATGAATGGGATTATATTTCCGGGTTACTTGGGGAGAAAAAAAGCAATCCTTGTAGGATCGTTTATTTTTGTAATTTTAGGAATGATAATAAGATATTTTATGCTTGAGATATTATGGACAAATTGGTTTCCATTATCGGATCATCATAAAAACTGGTTGTTTTTAATTTCTATATTCGTGGCTTCAATAGGATTTTATTGCGCTTTTCATATTGGCGGTAAGGATATTGGTTATAAGTTTATCTTTAAGTATATTCTTGGTTTGGTTCTTGTGCTTCTCATATCCCTGGCGGTAGATATAGTAATGAGATTCCTGATTTACGACCTGTTGCTGTCGTAGCTCGGGTAGAGGTCGACTAAGGGGACCGTCCCATATTTTCTGTACGGCACGGCACCTCCACGTGCCAAAAAACCTGCTCTTTTCTTGGGCAGGTTTTTATTCGTTTAAAAATGTTCTGCGAAGCCATAACTGGAATCTTGTACCTATCTTTATCTATCTATTCTATGCCTCATTACATATAATTTAACAAAATATATTTTTTATTTTTATAATTATGAATATAATGGGCGTATAAAATGAATCCATATGTGCAATCGTAGACCGATCCAGCAAACCCTGTAGAATAAAACTGGAATTTGCACATAGTATCATCGGTCACATCGCACTTTTTGGTTGTATCCCAAATTTGGTGTTATTCCCCCAAAACCCTGTCCAGAAATTCATACCCCCAACGGGATGCTTCCAATTTTTGGGTAGTAATACTTATAGACGTAAATAGGAGGGGGCTGTTCGCACCCCTCAACAGCGAAAGCCTAGTTCGTTCTCATCATTCCCAAAGTTTTTCCCTATCGCATGCTGGTTTTTCTGCCGTACCAGCCTCGACATCATACGGGCGAGGGGTAGGGCTATTTTTCTATGGTGGGATTAAAATAGGGGGGTTGCCCCACTACCTTGTTCCACGTTCCAACCATCACTCCGATGCCTGTTCTGTATCTTTAGATTGTGGGATACAGGGGGCATTCTCTGCTGTCTCCCTCTTCAGATTTCTGGGAGCAGCCTTCATGATGTTACGGATAGCATAGACATAACACCGTTGGTGGACTGTATCGCGGGGGAAATGCCCGCGTACAACGACGGGAAAGGCCGGGATACCCATTTGTCGTGACAAATACGCACTTTGTTAGTTTTCAGACTCTGTTCTCTCAACTTCCCTACGTGCTGATTATAGGATCCAATATTCCCGGTATGGGTGAGGGTGAAACCTAAGATATCCCGTTCTCCCTCTGCCGTGATACCCGTGCTGACTGTATTCTAAGTAAGAATCAATGAACAAGATTTTATGTATGGTGCTGGCGCGGTTAACAAGGTTCACAATTGTTTCTTGAGGTTCCAATAAAAATGGGGAATGATCCTTTGCGGATTCATAAAAATAATTATATATACTTTTAAGAAATCATATTATCCATAGCAGTTCGGTTTCCAAATTACGGCCGGGCCATCAATATTTATAATAATATTCTGAAATATATACACAAAACAAGATGTGACCCCTTTCTCCCATGTACATTCGAAACAACTTTTATGTTTCACCTGAAAATTACTGCCAAAGAAACTTGAGAACCATCTGTTATTTCTATACAATCCTCTTTATACTATAAAAAAGGAGGTTGATAACAGATGATCCCAGGGCGTTGTACCATGGAACAGTCGAATTTGAAAAAGGTAGAGGAATGGATGGAATGCTTTGCGAATCAGTGGCACTGGTGTTCCACCAAAGAAGAAATTAAACTTGCAATCCTTTGCGAGTATTACAGGCAACATGCTTCATGGTACAGGTAAACATATGCCGATTATCATAATACGATTGGTCAACTGTGTAAGGATATCCTTTTTACCCTAACCATGGAGTTCGTTAAAGAGACCTTCGGGTGGACCGACAGGGAATTGATCGAACGTCTCCCACGGGAGGGACTATTTTTTGAAGCTCTGGGGGGGAAGAAAGGAAAGCCCCTTATAGGTAGAAGGACATTATATGACGGCAGGAAACGGTTGTTGGCATACGAGGAGAAAGCAAGATGCAATGGTACACAGGGTTCCTTTCAGCACTTCACCACCTTCCAAAAGTCAATAGTAGGTATGATATCCACCTGCCGTAGAATGGATAGCACACTAATCAACAGTAACATAAGGAAATTAACCCGTAATGAAGTGATCGATCTGGTGGCAAAAAATGTGGTTTGTATCTCGGCTGAACTTCAAATTCCCCTCCCCGCGGAGTGGGGGTCTTTTTGGAAAAGGGATGCAAACAAACAGACATCGATTGTCAGCAATCATTGGGCCATCAGCCTCCTCTCCTCCCCCAAAGAGGAGTAACAGCAAGGGATCATAGGACTGCGGAGCTAGTTGGAGTTTGCTTGGCTATAAGGAACTACACCTCCGAATATGACGAAATCAGATCAATCAAGGAGTATGCATTGCTGGAAAGGGTGATCTGGGAACAGACGGAGGAGGATGAACAAGGAAATCTCAGGATGCTCCCCAAGGTGCGTTCTGGTAGTCTACAAAGCCCTTATGATCCTGATGCTCAGTACAGGAAGAAGAACAAACAGGAATGTTGGGGATATTCCGGCCAGATCGTAGAGGATCGTGATGGAGAGAAGGGAATAAGCCTGATTTCCTTCTTTGATCTGAGAGGTTCCCTGCATCCAGATACGACCTTTGCGAAGGAGTACATAGAAACATGGGTTCCCCATGATGGAACGCAGTTGTGTGCCGATGGAGGGTACTACAGCCATGAGGTCAGCGAGCTGGCCCAATCAAAGGGTATTTCCCTATGTTTCACCAATATGACGGGCCAAAGGGAGAACCCCAATCAATTGAGGGCAAGCACGTTTGTGCGAGACAAAAGAACAAAGGAAATTACACGATGCGCGGCAAACAAGGAACCCGAGAACAGCCGGTACAAACCAGGGGGAAAACCAGGGAGCGGGACCAGTGTGGCTTATTTCAACAGGGAGGATTGCAAGAAGTGCCCCTTTGCGGATCAGTGCATTGGCAAACCCAACAAAACGGGGGGAAGAACCGTAAGATTGACCGACCGAACGTACTCAGCGGCAAAGCAAAGGGATCAATTGGAGCAACCCAAATACAGAGAAGCAGGGAATCGTCGTGCGGCCATTGAGGGCGTTTGCTCCGCACTCAAAAATGCCTATGGCGCCCGCCGACTTAAGGTGCGTGGTAAACGGAGAGCTAGGTTGACAATGTTCGCAAAGTGTGTAGCGTATAACACATCCCAAGTCTCCGAATATATAGTAAAATTTATAAGAATAAGAAGGAGGGATGCAATATAGTGATTAATATACCTCATAATTAAAAATATTCATAAAATAACCGGCACTATAGGCTGGTCTATTTGTCATGCTAAGATGTACGGAATAGGGCATTCCTTTCCACAAATATGGATTCAAAAACCAAGTTCCCATGGTTATAGTAGAAATCTAACCATAAGCGTTACGTTTCATTGTATCCGGCCCAAATCATTCATACTATTCAATTTATTATTTACATTAAAAATCGTCTATACATATTATACAGAATCAATTAATTTACTATTAGCAATCAATACATACTATTTTAAATACAATTAATATCAGAAAAAACCAAATCAACTGATTTTTAATTCGCGCACCAGCACCAGGCATGGGGTGCCTAAATGGCCAATCAGTGCCATCTATACTTTTGACCCGACACCCTATGATCCCCCAGCGATTTCGGGGGTTCAACAAAAAACAACCGATCGTACGAAATTTTCATATGCATCCTTCCATAAAGGGGTACCTTTCAACTCCAAAGTACTTACGCAGGAGATACTTAAAAATACTGTTTTTATAATCATAAATAATATAAAAATTTACCAGACATATCATTTAATTTTATAAAAATATTCCAATAAGTATGATATTTTTTATGCAGGGGCACCTGAAATGTATTGGAAAAAAATAGGCCCTATCCCATCCTTGAAATTCAGAATTGGGCGAAAGATCCCCAACCATGATATTCCAAGTCCGGGGTTGGGGCAAAGTCCAGTAATACAAGGATTCAACTATCCTCCCGATGACCTCTTTCCCTCGCTATCGGACGTACATCCTTTGGGTAAACGAAACAACCATTTTTTAAAAAACCCTTGTAAATCCTTATTGGACTGGTTTTCTACCAATCGAATGAAGTCACACCCTGTAGCAATTTTATAGCGATATTGACGATGATACTCTTTCATAATAGAAAATAACTTTTCCATACCCCCTATCTCCTTAGATAACATGAATAGCATTACGGCAGGGCGTGCATAAACCATAGGATTGAAGGTAGCAACGGGATAGCGATAGATATCATCGACAGAGGTCAACATGGTGGAAGCATTTACTTTATCTGTAATATTTACCATTTCTCTTATCCTATCCGGAGTGAAAAAGTCATCCTTTCCCACCACATCTCGTCCATACATAGCACCAGAAAAGGTTGCTAAACCTTCATCCAACCAGGGTTCACGGACTTGATCATTGCCCACAAACCCGTACCACCACTGATGGGCAATTTCATGAGCCCCCACAGTCACTCCTGTTTTTGCCTCCTTCTCCGATGGGGCAACCGCTGTCACAAAACCTGGATATTCCGCACCACTGACCGCAAAGTTATCCTTGCTAGTCACCACAACATCCAATTCATCCGTAACTTCATCACGGTAAGAACCGAATTTTTCACTAAAGTAGCGCAAACTAGAAACGGCTTCACCTTGCATTGCATTGGCTACTGACTTCGTCACCCCTGGGGGAAACCAGAGATTGACACGCACACCATCCATCGTACCGGTAACACCCTGATACTCCGAGGAAATCAGGGCTGCAAAATCACGTCCCCTTGCCCTTGATACCTTTTGTGTCCCATGCTCCGCGGATACGGGATTCCTACCCGTAGACACAACACGATAACCCTGAGGTACACAAAAGGAAACATAGAAATCAGCCACTCGCGTGTAAAAAGGAAACCCGGTAGATATATAGGGATAGGGATCCACATGCCAACCTTCTTGGTCGCGTACAGCTAACATGGGATACCATTGAGCTAACAGAGCCGTATTCCCATTCTGCTTCAACTGCTGCAATCCACCCTGCGGAATACGAAGATGGTAATCCATGTCCAAAATTAGCGCTGTACCCACGGTACGCCGTGGTAAATCCACCTTCCTCACGGTTTCATCTCGCCACAATTTTGCTGAGACCTCTTGACCATTTACTTTTACGTTTTGGACGTTCAAAAAACCCGGTTTTTCAGGATGTGATTCCTTATCGACCGCCCAATTGTGATGGAAAGCATTAGGATAAAGTCGAAAAAAAACTTCCTCACCCTTAGCCTCGGGAAGATCCGACGGGATTTCAACCCGCATATGTCCGGTTACATCACGTTGCTGTGGAGAATAAGTGGCCGAAATTTGATACACCGGACGAGAAGAATGATCCCCCCTATTTTCAAAAACCCTACTTGTGTAGGCATGGGAATCAAAATAACATTCGGGATCTAACAGAATACCTATCATACCCGCCCACCAAAACCATTTCTTCATGAAAATACTCCTCGCCAAATTTTTATTACTATAGTTTACCGATCTTACCTCCTTTCTATCCTGATCAAAGGAGGCCCAAAAAAGTGATTGCATCCCAAATTCAGGGTCTCCGTACTTTAATGGTTACGGAATCAGGAGAACCTAGAATGGTCCTATTTTTTATGGTTCATAGTAAAGAAGACAACGGAAAGAATTGAATCAGCATACCCATATTGCAATGTTTTTCTCAGTATAAATAAATTTAAAATTGAATATGTCCCATTCTGAATATGGGCCTGGGGTTTTTATTGTACTCTTCGGGAAAAATGAATAGTGTATAGACACAACGCTGAAATTTGTATGGGAATACCCTACTATGGATATGCTAGATATTTCTGTAGGAGGGACACTCATGATGATAACCAAAAAAGATAAGGAGATTGATCCTAATGTACCAAGCCCCCCTCTAACCAATGAAGTGGAACTGATAAGCCTGGAGGAAATAGAATCGGAGTATGAAGGTATGGTGCTGGTGCTGGAATTAAAAGTCAGTTGATTTGGTTTTTTCCGATATTAATTATATTTCAAAATAATATATATTGATTGCTATTAGTTAATGAATTACTTCTGTATAATATGTATGGATAATTTGTAATGTAAATAAAAAATTGAATAGTATGAATGTTTTGGACCGGATATGTGTGAAACGTAACGATTATGGTTGGATTTCTACTATAACCATGGAAACTCGGTTTTTGAACCCATGAGCGCGGAAATGAATGCCCTATTCCGCACACCTTGGCACGCCAAATAGACCGGCCTATAGTTCCGATTATTTTATGAATTTTTTAAATTATTAGATATGCTCATCACGATATGACTTCTCTCCTTCTTATTCTTATAAATTTTACTATATATTCGGAGACTTGAGATGTGTTATACGCTACACACTTTGCGAACATTGTCAACCTAGCTCTTCGTTCACCACGCACCTTAAGTCGGCGAGCTCCGTAAGCATTTTTTAGTGCGGAGCAAACGCCCTCAATGGCCGCACGACTGTTCCCTGCTTCCCTATATTTTGTCTCCTCCAATTGATCTCTTTGCTCCGCCGCCGAGTACGTTCGGTCGGTTAATCTTATGGTTCTTCCCCCTGTTTTGTTGAGTTTGCCAATGCACTGATCCGCAAAGGGGCACTTCTTGCAATCCTCCCCGTTGAAATAAGCCACACTGGTCCCGCTCCCTGGTTTTCTCCCTGGTTTGTACTGGCTGTTCTCGGGTTCCTTGTTTGCCACGCACCGTGTAATTTCCTTTGTTCTTTTGTCTCGCACAAACGTGCTTGCCCTCAATTTATCGGGGTTCTCCCTTCGGCCCGTCATATTGGTGAAGCATAGCGAAATACCCTTTGATTGGGCAAGTTCGCTTATCTCATGGCTGTAGTACCCCCCATCGGCACACAACCGCATTCCATCATGGGGAACCCATGTTTCTATGTACTCCTTCGCAAAGGCCGTATCTGGATGAAGGGAACCTTTCATATCAAAGAAGGAAATTAGGCTTACTCCCTTCTCTCCATCACGATCCTCTACGATTTGTCCGGAATATCCCCAACATTCCTGTTTGTTCTTCTTCCTGTACTGAGCATCAGGATCATAAGGGCTTTGTAGACTACCAGAACGCACCTTGGAGAGCATCCTGAGATTTCCTTGTTCATCCTCCTCAGTTTGTTCCCAGATCACCCTTTCCAGCAATGCATACTCCTTGGTTGATCTGATGTTGTCATAGTGGGAGACCTGTTCCCTTACAGCCAAGCAAACCCCAATTAGCTCTGCAGTCCTATGATCCCTTGCTGTTGCTCCTTTTTTTGGGGGAAGGGGAGGCTGATAGCCCAATGATTGCCGACTATCGATGTCTGTTAGTTTGCACCCCTTCTCCAGAAAAACCCCCCACTCCGCGGGGAGGGGAATCAGGAGTTCAGCCGAGATACAAACCACATTTTTTGCCACCAGATAGATCACGTCATTACGGGTCAATTTCCTTATGTTGCTGTTGATTAGCGTGCTATCCATTCTACGGCAGGTGGATGTCATACCTACTATTGACTTTTGGAAGGTGGTGAAGTGCTGAAAGGAGTCCCGTGTAACATTGCATTTTGTTTTCTCCTCGTATGCCAACAACCGTTTTCTGCCTTCGTATAATGTTCTCCTACCTATAAGGGGCTTTCCTTTTTTGCCCCCCAGAGCTTCAAAAAACCTTCCTTCCCGTGGAATACGTTCGATCAATTCCCTGTCTGTCCACCCAAAGGTTTCTTTAATGGACTCCAGGATTATGGTAAAAAGGATATCCTTGCAGGGTTGACCGATAGTATTATGATAATCGGCATATGTTTCCTTGTACCATGAAGCATGTTTCGCGTAATACTCGCAAAGGGTTGCAAGTTTAATTTCTTCCTTGGTGGAACACCAGCGCCACTTATCCGCGAAGCATTCAATCCATTCCTCTATCCCTTCCAAGTTCGACTGTTCTATGGTACAATACCCTGAGACCATCTGTTATCAACCTCCCTTTATAGTGGGTATAAAGAGGATTGTATAGGAATAACAGATGGTCTTCAAGTTTCTTTGAGGGTATTTTTCAGGTAATACATATAAAGTTGTTTCGAATGTACGTAAGGAAGGTAGGGTCATATCCTATTTTGACTATATGTTCGGAATATTATTATAATATCGGTAACCTAACCATAATTAGGGAACCGAGCTTCTATAGATAGTATGATTTCATAAAAGTTTATGTAGTTATTTTTATGAATCCGCAAAAGCCCACTTTCCATTTTTATTCGAACCTCAGGAAACAATTGTGAACCTTTTTAACGGCACCAGCACCAGGTATGAGAACCATCCGATCTGTACTCAAATCAGTGGTCGAAAAACCCTCACCCGAAACCCAGTGTTCCTATAAAAAATCCCGAGAAAGAGGGCAAAAGTTCGTCAAAATAGGTTTTGGTAGCGCCCGAACCTTTCTTCATCCAAGATGCGGTCCATGGATTCAGGAGTCAAAACTAGAACCGCAACGGTGGAAATGTAAGTACTGTAAGAGAAAAATCTCCCACGTTGATTCCATCATCGGACGAAGGAAAAAACACACGAAGGAATTCGAAGATGAGTTTGGATATACAGCAGAAATTTCTACAGCAGCTCAAGCTGCAGACCATTACTGTGTGCCAAGGGGGTGCTTTGACCAAGCATTACTTTAAAATACATTTTCCTAATAGGAAAAAGGAATTGGAGAATCGATCCCTAGAGGATGCAGAATCACGGAATGGGCCTATGCGTATTGGTATGGATGATGTATCAACCCATAAGGGGCAGAGGTATTTCACAACCATCCATGATCAGGATTCAAGGGCTGTATTGGTTGTTATCGAGGGTGGGGAGTCAAAAAGAAGTAGAAGGGGGTCTAGAGGATCATTATCCTAGGTTGCTTGCGTTGACATCAAGGATAATAGGGGCGGTGTCCACAGATCACGCTCCGGCCTACAAAAATATCGTGCAGAAGGTATTTAGAATGGCAACCCCTGTCTTCGATCGCTTCCATATCATTCAAAATATAAGGGATCACGCCCTCCATCCCCCTTTACGACAAGCCTTCGGTGATAGGAAATTCACAGCGGCTATAGACCGGCTATTCAGAGATGTGGTAGAGGACGATGATAAAGAACGTCTTACCTACGAGAATAAGCTAGTACTTTTACAAATACTGGGATACAGCGCGGAACCGATGGAACAGTATCGTAAGATTATCGTTGTGCGATCCTCGTACAAAGAAGGGGATTCTTGGGAATTACATAGAAGAAAACTTTGGAGTTTATACAATGATCTCATCCTAATTAACACAAAACTTTTACGGTATAAGCATCATCTATCGAAAATAAAGAAATCAGTGAGATCCTCCTTATCCGTTCGGTACAGAGAAGGGTTGGATGAACAAAAGAGGGCTTTTCTCGAGGGAATTTTGAAGAACATAGCCCACTGGTCCCACCTTGGGAAGGCTTACGAGTATGTGGAAAAAATTGGGAGATGGTACGATCAACCCTTTCCCGATGTTCAAACGTCTCGTGATGCTCTCCATGAATTCATAGAGGAGGGACTGAGATCCAAATACAAGGAGATTCAGAACGCAGCAAAAAGCCTGTCTTGGAATGAAAGTGGGGAGTATATAGCTAACGATCACCTTCATAGAATCGATAACGGTTTTGTAGAAGGGAAAAATTGTGCAATCAAGGCCATATCGCGCCAAAGCTATGGCATCAAGAACCATCAAAATTACGTAAATCTCTTGTTTGTACGATGCAATCGGCATCTTTGTAAACGAGGTAGGAGGAAGCATAAGGTTTCATAAAATAATGAATGAATGCCACCACAGGTAGTCCTAGATTAATTTCTTTTTCCTAATTTTATTATTTATAAAATAAATGTAAACTTTACATAGTTATTACAATCTGAAATCCATAAACATATAGGATTACCTGTGGCGTAAGAACAATAAAATATTTTTACTAAATAAATTTTCTTTATAGACTTCTCATCGAGGTAGATCTAGTATTTTAACCGGGCCCCTTACAGAACCGAATCCCCTCGCGTCTTACGACTCTTCCCGCCCCACACAGTTTTGATCTTTCTAGAACCAATCCGATGAGCTGGCCCCCTCCGCTTCATCGCCCTCCATTATCTTTTAGTTTTTACGATCTGGAGACGATCAGCTTAAATAAAAAATAAAATTCGACTTTATGTCGGTTTCTTTGGTGTACGCAAAAAGGGCGAGATAGGAACCGGTTACTATGATCCCGCGGTGATTTCGGTGGTTCAACAAAAAATAACCGATTGTACGAAATTTTCAGGTGCAATCCCCCAGAAAGGGGTACCTTTTCACCCCCAAGCACTTACGCTGGAAATACTCGAACAGACTTTTCATACTCATTAACAATATAAACATTTCCCAAACATATCATTTAATATACAAAAATATTCTAATAAGTTTGGTATCTTTTTTCGCGGTAGCACCACAATTGTAAACCTTGTTATATCGCAACAACACTATTGACTTTTTATGTATGTACCCTGTTATAATGGGAGCTGATTCCCCGTAAGGGATGAACACGGAAATGGTACGGAGAAAATTTTCGTTGGAATTCAAACAGAGAGCAATTGAACAGGTCAGGGGTGGGCAACATGTTGTCCAGGTATCTAGACAGCACGATCTTGCTGTTAGCACGATTAACCGTTGGATAAAGGAGGACAGGGAGGGCGTATTAGCCTAGCCGCACTAGCCCCATAGATGGGGGGTCATTTCTCACAAGAAATTGCACGGTCCCGTGTAACGTTGCTGTCCGTATACAATCAACAGATGGATAGAGGGGGACGGAGGGGGCGTGTTGGCTGTTTCATTTTTCCCATCCAATGGGTCTGTGTATCCGATGGGTTTGGGGTGCAATCACTTTTTTGGGCCTCCTTTGATTCAGGATAGAAAGGAGGTGAGATCGGTAAATTTGAGATCGGTAAACTATGAATAATAAAAATTTGGCGAGGAGTATTTTTATGAAGAAATGGTTTTGGTGGGCGGGTATGATAGGTATTCTGTTAGATCCCGGATGTTATTTTGATTCCCATGCCTACACAAGTAGGGTTTTTGAAAATAGGGGGGATCATTCTTCTCGTCCGGTGTATCAAATTTCGGCCACTTATTCTCCACAGCAACGTGATGTAACCGGACATATGCGGGTTGAAATCCCGTCGGATCTTCCCGAGGCTAAGGGTGAGGAAGTTTTTTTTCGACTTTATCCTAATGCTTTCCATCACAATTGGGCGGTCGATAAGGAATCACATCCTGAAAAACCGGGTTTTTTGAGCGTCCAAAACGTAAAAGTAAATGGTCAAGAGGTCTCAGCAAAATTGTGGCGAGATGAAACCGTGATGAAGGTGGATTTACCACGGCGTGCCGTGGGTACAGCGCTGACTTTGGACATGGATTACCATCTTCGTATTCCGCAGGGTGGATTGCAGCAGTTGAAGCAGAATGGGAATACAGCTCTGTTAGCTCAATGGTATCCTATGTTGGCTGTACGTGACCAAGAAGGTTGGCATGTGGATCCCTATCCCTATATATCTACCGGGTTCCCTTTTTACACGCGAGTGGCTGATTTCTATGTTTCCTTTTATGTACCTCAGGGTTAGGTTGCATCCCAAATCTGGTGTCACCCCCCAAAAAGGTGATTTTAGGTTCCTCATCCTTGCTCGCGAATCGCTCCCCCGGAGGGATTTTCTAATCAATAATAATTTTTATTAATAATATAAAAGTTAAAATGCACGGAGGCTACGTTCTGTATAATTGAGTAAATTATGTAAATATTTTGAAAAATATATAGGAAGACCGCCCTGGCATCCATTTCCGGCATCATCTAAAAAGCCCCGGTTTATATATTCATTAATAAAATATTATTATATAAAACGGAAAATATAAACTATATATATAACATTTTAGAATAGTATAATCAACCCGTCCTTCGCATGGCTTTTTCCCGTTGTTTTCTGCTGTGTTTTAGGACGCAAAGACCCACCGTTTGATGAAGGGCACCCAAGGTCGGATGGCAGCGAACCTTTTTTGTGAAACGTTTGATTTCCCCATTCCATCGTTCCGTGATATTGGTGGTACGACAGGCCACGCGATCATTTCCATCGTGGCGAAGATGAATCGTAATCTGGGGCAACCCCCTTCGAAAAATCCTCATGGTACGAGGCGCAAGAGAGCGGTATTCATGATAGATCTCCATGGACGCCTTATGGGCCACTTCCCGGTTGGGGGCTTCCCAAACCTCCTCACGAATTCTTTCTGAGAGAGATCCCCACTCCGCGATAGGGAGATGATCCCTCTTTAGGGCTGCCTTTCGCAGATTTCGGGTCCAATGAGCTATACAACGTTGCCAATCAGACAGGGGGTACTCCTCTTGTATGGCCTGTATGAGGCCGTCATGGGCATCTGTAGTGATCAGGGGTATTGTATGTAAACCGCGTGAACGGAGGTTTTGAAAGACCTTGCGCCAGGTCTGAACACATTCTGGCTGATCGATCCCATAGTACAAAATGTCTTGAATGCGAACACCATTTCGGTTGCTGAATCCCATGACGATATATACGGCTACGGATCCCCTACCACGAACATAAGTGTAGGTAGCATCTGCTTGAACGAAGCTATAGCTGTTACCTTGTAGGGAACGTTGATTCCATACACTTAGATAGGAATCATAATAGCGTCTAAACCGACGAGAAAGAGTGGAGCGTGGGATATCACTATGGCATAACAACGGGGATCGTCTCGACAAATCCTGCAGGGATACACAATCAGCACGGAGGGGGTACAATTTCTCCAACCAACAGTGGGTATATCTCTGATAACGCTCCACAAGAACGGATTCGAATCCTCCCTCCCGTAATTTAGGAAAGAAAATCGTGATAGAACCGCAACCTGTCTGTATGATTCTTTTCCTGTAACCGTTTCTGCGAATCATCGTACCGGAACCGTCAGGACTCCTCTCTTGCAGCTCCTGTCGTCGGTAATGATCACACTCATGATCAACCAACCACTCGAAAGCCTTGGAAAAAGCATGCAAACCAATATTGGAATCTTTGGAAAGCTCTCGCTCCAAATGCAAAATAGCCTCCTTGAACGAACTCCCCCTTTTTTGCAGATATTTCAATCGGTATTGTAAGAAAGAGCGCATATCTTCTTCACATGTCCAGTGAATGGGGCCAGAATTTTGATCACTCATGGTGTTGTGTCACCCTATCTATTATAAATTTAGAAATTTATAATAGATATTATAATATTTGCAAGTAATTTTGTCTATGATATTTTTGGTATCGCACAATAAAAAAACAGGATAGGTAGGGAACCTTGGGATCATCACTAATTTGGGGAAACACAAGTAATGGTTAGGGGGCGAAGGGCCCTTTTCAGGGGAAGAGGAGTCCGTTGGGGCTCCCTGCGCGGGGAACAAGGATCCGTAGGAAAAAATCTGCCCCCGCAAGGGATTTCAGCCGGGAGTAACTAAGACAGGTCCAAACAAAGGGGTTCTACGTGGAGGAAAAGTAATGGGGGAAAATGGATATATATGGTAATTAGGGTCAATTTAGATTTTATTATATATTAGATTGAAATAATTAATAAAAAAATAGATTCAGAGACGGGTCATTAGACGACGCGGGAAGGACAAAAAAGGGCCCCTGTGGGGCCCTGACACCAAATTTGGGATGCAACCCAGGGTTATCGTGTTGTGTCTACGGGTAGGAATCCCGTATCCGCGGAGCATGGGGCACAAAAGGTATCAAGGGCAAGAGGACGTGATTTTGCGGCCCTGATTTCCTCGGAGTATCAGGGTGTTACCGGTACGATGGATGGTGTGCGTGTCAATCTCTGGTTTCCCCCAGGAGTGACGAAGTCAGTAGCCAATGCAATGCAAGGTGAAGCCGTTTCTAGTTTGCGCTACTTTAGTGAAAAATTCGGTTCTTACCGTGATGAAGTTACGGATGAATTGGATGTTGTGTTGACTATCAAGGATAACTCTGGGTTCAGTGGTGCGGAATATCCAGGTTTTGTGACAGCGGTTGCCCCATCGGAGAAGAAGGCAAAAACAGGAGCGACTGTAGGGTCTCATGAAATTGCCCATCAGTGGTGGTACGGGTTTGTGGGCAATGATCAAGTCCGTGAACCCTGGTTGGATGAAGGTTTAACGACCTTTTCTGCTGTTATGTATGAACGAGATGTGGTGGGAAAGGATGACTTTTTCATTCCGAATGTGATAAGAGAAGTAGTAAATCAGACAGATAAAGCAAATGAGTTTACCGCGGTGACCCCTGTCGATGATGTTTATCATCATTCCCCTGCTACCTTCCATCCTATGGTTTATACACGCTCTTCCATGATGCTATTCATGTTATCTAAGGAGATAGGGGGTATGGAAAAGTTATTTTCTATTATGAAAGAGTATCATCGCCAATATCGCTATAAAAATGCTACAGGGTGTGACTTCATTCGATTGGTAGAAAACCAGTCCAATAAGGATTTACGAGGGTTTTTTAAAAAATGGTTGTTTCGTTTACCCAAAGGATGTGCGTCCGATAGCGAGGGAAAGAGGTCATCGGGAGGATAGTTGAATCCTTGTATTACTGGACTTTGCCCCACCCCCGGGCTTGGAATATCATGGTTGGGGATTTTCCCCCCAATTCTGATTTCAAGGATGGGATGGGGCCTATTTTTTTCCAATACGTTTTAGGTGCCCCTGCAGAAAAAACATCATATTTATTGGAATATTTTTATAAAATTAAATTATATTTATGGTAAATTTTTATATTATTTATGATTATAAAAACAGTATTTTTAAGTATCTTCTGCGTAAGTACTTTGGAAGGTACCCCTTTATGGAAGGGTGCATATGAAAATTTCGTACGATCGGTTGTTTTTTGTTGAACCTCCGAAATCGCTGGGGGATCATAGGAGATGGTTCCTATTTTATCCCTTTTGCGCACACCAAATTTGGGATGCAACCAAAATATCCCATTTTCTCTCTTTGTAAAAGGTTTTTCGCACACTCTTATAAAATTTTATAAAAATAAATTCAAAGATGTTGTTGACAAACTCTTGGAAATTATGACAGAATCGACTGCGTTGCGGTAGAGTTGTCGTATTGTTACCACATAGGGGGGGAGATTTCGAATCTAGGCGAATGTAAACACAGGACCCTACACTGGGGTATCCGGTCTATCGAACAATGATTCATCCCCCATTCCCGGGACTGAATTTCCGGGTCCTGGGGGGCCAGAATTTGTTTTTTTCGTCTGGTATGTATTTAAGGAGGGGGGATAGGGGGGTGCTGGGGAGTTACTCGGTTTTGATTCCCAAGAAAATCAACCGGGGGTAGATTACAACCAAAGGGGCAATATCACCGGCGTATTCTGTCCTCCATTCCGCAAGTTAGGGGTTCGTGCGGCGATAGCTTATGGTATGGGTAGTGCCTATGTCTGTGATCGATTTTGTTCGTGAATAGTATTCATAAATAACGGTTGTTGGGAACGATTGTCGGGCGAAGTTGGCACTTCAGCCAACCCACCCTTCTTACAGAACTACACGTAAATACACTGTTCGGGTGCCAGTCTGATGTCGCGTTCCTGCAGTGCAGTACCCTTTTTTTGCTGTATCTGTTCGAGTTTTGACCCAATGTCGTTTGGTTCATTTTACGGTGATCCCCCTAATTTTGGATTGTGCGTTGGCTGGATCAAGCCGGGTAATTCAAAGCCCTCGCTACATTCGCTACATCCTCATTGCGATGGTTTTATTACTATCATTGAATAAAGTTAGGGCGAAGAAACTCTTGTGATGAGGGTGGAGTGGAGGGGTTAAATGGTTTGCCTGGACCAGCCGATGTACAATCCGAAGCAAAGAGATGATCGCAAGTTGGACCAGGCAACATTGGATTGGAACCCGGATAGGACACAGCAGAGGAAGGCACGGAGAACGTAACACCAGACTGGGGTTCTGAATGGGCAAAATCCCATGGGACCATAAGAGCCACATAATGCGAGAGTAGTACGTGTGGTTCTGTGAGAGGGTTGGCTCTGAGATGCCATCCCTACTCGGCGTGAGAGGGTTGGCTGAGATGCCAGTCTTACTCGGGGCGCGGTATTCTCCAAATGGATTTGCTCCACTAGTGGTTGTGATTTACCCGCGCACTTGCCAGGGTCCTATAGCCCCGTTTGGAGAATCGGTGTGGAGAAGGAAAACTAGGGGGTTGTTGTCATAAGGTCGGAGGGACGAGTTATGGATTACGAATGTGGGAATTATGATACAGAAAATGGAGATTGATCCTACTCTGTGTCACCATAGGGCAAATGTCGAAATAGTTGACCGTGGGGGACCGAAAACTGGGAGTTGAATGGGAATGGAACCGGTTGTGGTTTAAGGTAAGGGATTGAGAAGGTAGGTATTTCCATAGTTTCGGGGGGAAAGGGAATGGGGAGACGACTATATACTTCAATGATTGGGTCGCCCGGGGATAAAGATCCTTGTTACCCTATACGATTCGTTGTGGCGCGTTGGGGTTGGATTAGCTTTTTCTTTCATTTTTTACTTTTTCTTCATATGTCACTTTACATGGTAGAAAAGGGACGGATCGTGTCAAAGTATGGAACACCATTGATAGTGAGTTCCTTTTGTTATATATATTTTTCTATTATGGTGGTTCTTTGGTTGAAAAAGGAAAGAAAAAAGAATGGTGGATTCCTCCTCCAGGTAGCTGCTAGACAGATGATTCAGTGGTCCACAGACCGGGAACATTGTCGGCGTGCTATAGTACAACATAGTTTATGGAGAAGGGGGGGGTGGTACTTGGTTTCATGGGGAGGGGCGTTATGTTTTTTGGTTATGACATGTGTATTCTTATGGATCTTTCCTTCCGTATGGTTGTTGACACTAGGCACAATAGGATGGATGGCTGCCTTACGCGGGAGAATTTGGCAAGAGGAACACTGGTTGGGGGTGCAGGGCATCGATGTGAATTTTGTCAATAGACAAATCATTATGTGCCTATCAGGGTATTTGTCACCCCTGCATTTGTTTCATTTCGTTCCCCATTTTGTTTCTGGTATCAATCCTCTTCACTTAGATATGATACTTCAATGTATTTTGGTGTATACCTGGGCTCGATTTTCCCGCGTCCTACCTTCCTGGGCCCATCTTCTTTTAGGTCAGCGCCGTGTTTTCTTGAGATCCTTCCCCAGAGTTCATTCTATTTCCGATTTTTTAAAAAATTTATTTTGTGCATCTCCTTGCAATTATCTAGAGATATTCAATTATGATTGTGATACGCAGGGGAGGGGTGTGTTACGGTCCCATGGCGATGTCAAAGATGGCCTACTTTGGGCTATCCTTGGTGCTTTAACGCTATTGTCGCTTTGTTGTCTTGCCTATGATTTGTCCATATCAAACTTTGGATTCTTCGGCACCCCCAATGGTTGGGTTGGAGGAAGGGGGTACTGATGATTTGTACAAATACTCTAGTAAGAGGGGTGCGAACAGCCCTCATGAACCATAAAAAAATAGGGACCATCCTAGGTCCTCCTGGTTCCGTAACCATTAAAGTACGGAAACCCCTTTACCAAAAGGTGAGGCTAGATTTATAGATAGGACATTCCCACCAAAAATTGTACGGTCCCTTGTGTTCCTTCCACGTAGAATTCCTTGGTTGGACCTGTCTTAGTTACCCCGGTTGAAATCCCTTGCAGGGGAAGGTCCTGGATCCTCGTTTTCCCCATTTAGGGCAAGGCGGGGCTGTGTGCTCCTTCCTGGATCTTCCCAAGCCCCTTGTCTTCCCAACGGACCCGCGCTATGGGGAGGAAGAAGTTAGCCAATTACATAAAAATATATAAAATTTTTGTATATAAACTCTATGCAGACTCGCAAGTAACCACGGCGTACAGCCTTCTAGGCAACTTTCTTAACACACCGGACCCCAGGTCCAAGAAAAACAAATCTTGCTATTAAAATTACTGCAATTGAAAAAATTATGAAATCATGAATACGAAAAAGTCCTCCTTCTGTCCAAAGAGGTATACTTTTTTGTAACCAAGGCTGTACCATCGGTAGATAAATCAAATTCATGAACCCGTGAAACGGCACCATCACCGCCATAATAACCAACAGTGATCGGTACCAATGAACGAAACTCAAGGGGTGGGAACTAGGAAGACCTCTACCCATCATAAGAACCAACCCAATAAGAACTCCATAACTAATCAAAAATCCCAACCCCGCCCACCATTCTACAGCATAGCGATCAACCATAAAAATGGACAACCCATAAAGCAGTCCCCCAAAAAGCCAGGTGCCAACCAAAACCGGCCACCGTCGGTGCAAGAAAGGCTCTGCCTTACATTCTCTGTGCCAACGATGCAAATGCTGAGTCCACTTTTTACGGTCCTCCCTCTCCAATAGCGGGCCCATAACAACGCAAACCATAGCGCAGAGGACACCAACCACCTTTTCTTGATATAAATCTTGGGCTGGCCTATCTTCCCAAATCGCAACCGCAGCAATTATTATACTCGTAATTAATACAACAATATTAAAAATATATAAATATTTTTTTCTTTCTTGTTTCGTCTCGATTTGGCCCCTACCCTCGGTCCCGCGAAACACATGGGAAGACGCAGTCCTTGAACTCAAAGTAGGAGAGGTGAGACAACCAGACCAAACACAAAAGTACCAAAAAAGGAGCGATCCATAACGGAAAGAACTAAGTGCTTCGACCCACATAGCAATGGGCATAAAGGTCAATAAGCGAGGCAAACCAACATACAGTAAAAAATACATATTTTTCATCATGATTCCAACGCTCCTATCTCCATTTTTGACACCCCCCTAATACTCAGTGGAAGCAGGACAGAATCCTGCATCAAGAACATGGTACCCAGCATCGTACCTAATACCCAATAGATAATCAAGATTCTGGGTCTATGCACCTCGTTGGCCCATCATTTTGAACTCTCCTCTATCTCAACCACCCTAGGAAAGTTTTTTAGGGAATATTCCAACATTTGCATAAGGGACTTTTTCTAACATAAAGAAGAAATGACAGACCATCGGCTTCTTTGTGCACTATTCCCTATAACCAAAAATTTCAACATAAGAAAATGTATTATGATCGATGGACTGTCTTATCTCTCTCTATTAAATCCCCCTTTGTATGGTAAAATGATACGGACTAATCTATTGATATGGCCATCCTCGTCGAGATCATATTTTTACCTCCTACTACAAAGATCTTCACAAGGATTCCATACGTTCCTCTTAAATGTCCCAACGATCACGCTACCTGCAATGCCACACTGAGTAGCAACCCAACCATTTTTAGTAATGATCCCACAAACAACAGCCGGCACTGCAGCTGAACCCACATCACTCAATATTTCGCAGCTCTCACACACCGACCACGGCCACCGTTTAGAACGTCTTCCTAAGGATTCCTCCCCTATTCTATTTCCCCCCTGTAATGCAGCACATTCCCTTCTCTCACTATAGCCATCCTTCTCACTTTCATATTCCACAGCGGCTACTTCTTTTGACTCATCTGTTGCACGGGAAGGGTGGAGTGTGATCCCTTGTTTTACCACAGCTTCATCCTTCTTTTCGGCCTTTCCCTCCCCCTTATCCAATTTCACTGAATCCACAGTATCGCCCTCTTGGATCCCTTTATCGCCAAATTCTACTGCATCTGTAGCTGCAGAGTAGAACTAAGCCCCTCCTCCTAACAAGTGAGGGGAGAAGGCGACGAAAAGGGCGTATAGTATGAAAATCTTGTTCAGGAATTCACACCCACAACAGGATTCTTGCCTAGTACATAGCCCAACATTGCCTCCACCTATTGTGCATTCCGCACCCCATGGCCCATTGTACTTCGGTTGCATCCCAAATTCTGTGTCGGGGCCCTGAGGGGACCTTTTTTGTTCCCCCGACATATCTGATATCCTGTCTCTGGGTCTATCTAGATCTATTTTTTATTAATTATTTAAATAAAATATGTAGTAAAATCTAAATTGATCCTAATTACCCTATAGATCCATTCTATTCCATTGTGTTCCTTCCACGTAGAACTCCTTGGTTGGACCTTAGTTACCCCGGTTGAAATCCCTTGCAGGGGAAGATCCTGGATCCTCGTTCCCCATTTAGGGCAAGGCGGGGTTGTGTGCTCCTTCCTGGATCTTTCCAAGCCCCCTTGTCTTCCCAACGGACCCGCGCTATGGGGAGGAAGAAGCAGCCAATTACATAAAAATATATAAAATTTTTGTATATAAACCCTATGCAGACTCGCACGTAACCACGGCGTATAGCCCTCTAGGCGACTTTCTTGATACACCGTCGAGTAGGGCTGGCATCTCAGCCAACCCTCTCACAGAACCACACGTAATACTCCCGCGTTATGTGGCTCTTATGGTCCCATAGGATTTTGCCCATTCAGAACACCGGTCTGGTGTCACGTTCTTCGTACCTTCTCCTCTGCTGTGTTCTATACGGGTTTCGATCCCATGTTGCCTGGTCCAACTTGCAATCATCTCCTTACCGCGGATTGTGCGTCCAGTTAGACCCGTTGGGTCTAACTCACGATCATCTCTTTACTTCGGATGGTACATTGGCTTGGTCCATGCAACCGAAGGGAAGATAAGTTTAATTTAATAAACATTTATATAATAATCTCATTTTCTTTACTATTACATCATCAATTATTATTGTTATGTTTTTAATGATCATACTAATAAAGAAATGCTGAGTGCGCTAAATCTTCGTTGTTTGTACTAGGCGGGTGAAGGTTGGAGATCCAATCTCGTTTTCCTAGCCCGGGGGGAAAGGTAGTGTCGATCTTTGATTCCGATTTCCCATGCCAGAATGATTGCCGAGGGGCGGTTGGATACCGCCGCGTGGTTTGTTTTGACAGTGGGGAGAACAATGTGGTAGCATGGGCGCAGTGTATTTCTTCATAAGTGACTTCGATCTTGTGGACGGTTTTCGAATACGCATATGGGGGAAAATGGGGGTGCGTCTGCAGTCCTTTGCCTTTGGCGTTGTGGTAGGAGACCACCGTATACGGCATACTTTATAGATCATGTTTCCAACTGAAAGCGAAGGCCGTTGAGATTTGGGAACTATTTTGGGATGATGATGATGTAGCTAGAAAAATATGGGGCCCACAGTTTTGTGTCGGGTATCGAGAACGAGTAAGGAAACCCCGGTGGACGGGGATTGTTTGCATTGGTAAAAAAGGTTAGCGAAGGAATCGTTGTCACGTGGTTTTCATGATGTACGGGGGTGTTTTGTGCAGGTCTGATTTAAGGATTATGAATGTGTGGTTTTTCTCCGTACGGGGCAGGATGGGTGGTTTTTCTCCGTACGGGGCAGGAGGGAAAGATATTTTTTGTGTGGTTGACTCAGGTTGTTGATTCCGGGGGTACGGGCTTATGGTTTCTGAGTGACGCTTGTTTGCCCTTGTAATGGGGCAGAGAAGGTGGGCGTTGATCGGGGGGGTGTAGGGCTATTGCTCGATGTAAATCATTTTGAGTATATGAAAATTGCGCTTGCTTCGCCTAAAAAGGTGCGTTCATGGTCTCGGGGCGAGGTGAAAAAGCCCGAAACGATCAATTATCGAACGTTGCGCCCTGAGAAGGAAGGGCTCTTTTGCGAGAAGATTTTTGGTCCTACGAAGGATTGGGAATGTCATTGTGGAAAATACAAACGTGTTCGTTACAAGGGAATCGTTTGTGACCGGTGTGGGGTTGAGGTTACACGTGCTAAGGTACGGCGCGAGAGAATGGGGCACATCGAGTTGGCAGCTCCGGTGTCGCACATTTGGTACTTTAAGGGTATCCCCAGTCGCATGGGGCTCGTGCTGGATGTGACACCCCGTTCCTTGGAGGAAGTGATTTATTTTGCTTCCTACATCGTGATCGACCCAGGGGATTCGCCTCTGGAGAGGAAGCAGCTTTTATCAGAGAAGGAATTCCGGGGTTATCGGGAGAAGTATGGTCAGACTTTCAAAGCCATGATGGGCGCGGAAGCTATCAAGCAGTTGTTGTTGGGGATTGATTTAGATAGTGAGGTCAAACAATTACGGGAAGAACTGCAAACCGCACAGGGGCAGCGGCGCAATCGGGCTGTGAAGCGGTTGGAGGTCATTGAGGCTTTTCGTGCCTCCGGAAACTGTCCCGAGTGGATGATATTGGATGTTTTGCCGGTCATCCCCCCTGAATTACGCCCTATGGTGCAGTTGGATGGGGGACGTTTTGCTACCTCCGATCTCAATGACCTCTATCGCCGTGTGATCAACCGTAACAATCGCCTTAAGCGGTTGCTCGATTTGGGAGCACCAGATATCATTGTGCAAAATGAGAAACGTATGTTGCAGGAAGCGGTAGATGCTTTGATTGACAACGGTCGAAGGGGTCGTCCGGTGACGGGAGCAGCGAACCGCTCCTTGAAATCCCTTTCCCATATGCTGAAGGGTAAGCAGGGTAGATTCAGGCAGAATCTATTGGGAAAAAGGGTCGATTATTCAGGGCGTTCGGTTATTGTAGTTGGCCCTAATTTGAAGATGTTTCAATGTGGTTTGCCGAAGGAAATGGCTTTGGAGTTGTTCAAGCCCTTTGTGATGAAGGAATTGGTGAGTAAAAATTTAGCCCATAATATCAAGAGTGCCAAACGAAAAGTGGAACGCATACACCCTGAGGTGTGGGATGTTTTGGAGGAAGTCATTCGTGAGCACCCCGTCCTCCTCAATCGGGCCCCCACGCTACACCGATTGGGTATACAGGCTTTTGAACCCGTTCTGGTAGAGGGTCGTGCCATTCGTCTCCATCCCTTGGTCTGTACAGCGTATAATGCCGATTTTGATGGGGACCAGATGGCGGTGCATGTTCCTTTGTCTGCGGAGGCACAGGCAGAGGCTCGTCTGTTGATGTTGGCATCCCAGAATATCTTGAACCCCAAGGATGGTAAGCCGGTAGTAACCCCTTCACAAGATATGGTGTTAGGGAGTTATTATTTGACAATTCAAAAGGGTGGTGCGGCTGGCGAGGGAAGGTTTTTCTCCTCCGTGGGTGAGGCTATCAATGCTTATGATCATGGTTATGTAACCCTGCATTCACGTATTGTGGTTAAGGCTTCTAATGTTGAAAATAAACAGTTTTTGGGGAAACAGCGGGATGCTTTGTTGGTTACAACGGTTGGAAAGCTGGTTTTCAACGAAATTTTCCCCAGGGATTTTCCTTATATCAATGAGCCAGGGCGGAATAATTTTAATTCTACACCAGATAAGTATTTTATATTTGATAAGGGGGTTGATGTTGCCAAATTTATAGAAAAGTTGCCTAATCCGAGTCCCCTCCGAAAGAAGGATCTGGGGGGTATTATCGCCGAGTGTTTTCGTCGTTTTGGGACTACCGCTACCTCGGAAATCCTTGATAAGGTGAAGGCTTTGGGGTACGAGTATTCCACACGGGCTGGGGTGACCATGTCTGTTTCGGACGTGGAGGTTCCCACGGAGAAGCCTGCCATTCTTGTTGAGGCTAAGGAACAGGTGGATAGGGTTGCGGGGCAGTTCCGGCGTGGTCTGCTGACGGACGGCGAGCGTTATCAACGGATCATCAAGATTTGGAGCCAGGCAAAGGAAAAGATTACGGGGATCTTGATGAGCCGTATGGATAACTACAACCCTATTCACATGATGGCTGATTCGGGAGCTCGGGGGAATGTGTCACAGATTACGCAGTTAGCGGGGATGCGTGGTCTGATGTCGAATCCGGCAGGGAAGATTATCGAGCAGCCTATTCAGACGAATTTCCGGGAAGGGCTTACTGTTCTGGAATATTTTATCTCCACGCACGGTGCAAGAAAGGGTTTGGCCGATACAGCTTTGCGTACGGCCGATTCCGGTTATCTGACGCGCCGTTTGGTGGATGTGGCTCAGGATGTGATTGTGCGGGAGGAGGATTGTGGAACGGATAAAGGTCTTTGGGTGGAACGTATTCAGGATGGAAATGAGGTCATAGAAGAGCTGGGGGACCGGATCCTGGGTCGGTTGTCTTTTCAAACGGTAGTGCATCCCCAAACGGGTGAGGTTTTGGTTGGACCCAATCAGTTGGTGGATGAGGAAGTGGCGGCTCAGATCCTGGAGGCGGGGATTGAGCGTATGGTAATTCGTTCGGTGTTGGCCTGTCGAACAAGGCACGGGGTTTGCAAACGTTGCTATGGTCGTAATCTGGCTTCCGGTACGGCAGTGGAGATTGGTGAGGCTGTGGGTATTATTGCTGCCCAATCCATTGGGGAACCTGGTACGCAGTTGACCATGCGTACCTTCCACACAGGTGGGGTAGCGGGTGATGATATCACACAGGGTTTGCCGCGTATTCAGGAGCTCTTTGAGGCAAGAAATCCCAAGGGTCAGGCTGTGGTTAGTGAAATTGATGGTAAGGTCATTGATATTCGTGAGGTACGTGATCGACGTGAGGTTGAGGTGGAGGGTAAGGTAGAGAATAAGGTGCATACCGTTCCCTATGGTTCCAGGATGAAGGTTAGACAAGGGGATCATATGAAGGCAGGGGATGTAATTACGGAGGGATCCATTGATCCCAAAGAGTTGCTGCGCGTGAAAGGCGTGCACGGTGTGCAGCAGTATATTTTGCAGGAAGTACAGAAGGTTTATCGCATGCAGGGTGTGGAAATCAACGATAAGCATGTGGAGGTTGTCATTCGTCAGATGATGCGCAAGGTTCGGCTTACGGATGCCGGTGCTACGGGTTTGTTGCCCGGTTCTGTAGTGGATATTCATGAATTCGAGGTAGCGAATCGTGAGGCTTTTGCTAAGGAGTTGGATCCCGCGGTGGCGCGTCCCGTGTTGCTTGGGATTACCAAGGCCTCATTGGAAACAGAGTCCTTTCTTTCCGCGGCCTCTTTTCAGGAGACAACGCGTGTGTTGACGGATGCAGCTATTAAGGGTAAAGTGGATCGTTTGCTTGGTCTCAAGGAAAATGTAATCATCGGTAAATTGGTACCCGCGGGTACTGGTATGGTTCGTTATCGGTCTTTGCGGCTTTGTGTGGATGGGGAAACAGAGGAATCGGAAATTATGGAAGTTGTGGAAGAGGAGAATGTTGGCGCTGTGGGGGCTACTAGGGCGGTCAAAACAGCAGCGACGGCTGGTAGAACGGGGATTGCTGCCAAAGGGACCGGAACGGCAGGGGAGGAATCGACCGGGACGTCGACCAAAACTGGGGTATCCAGGGCGACTGAGGTAGGCGAGGTGACTGATATGATCAAAAGGACCGGAACGGATGGGGAGACCAACGCAACTGGGGTAGCTGAAATGGATGGGACGGATGAGAGGACCGAGGCAGACGGGACCCAGGGAAATTGATACGGATACAAGGGTGATGGGGGCCACCTGGTACGGACGGAGTGACCCGTTGTGATGCTGGGAAGAAATACGGGATACAATCGAAATAGACATTGATGGTGGGAACGGAGGGTATCTACCAGTCGGTGTGGTTGGCATTCTCAAGAGGTGTTTTCCGATGGTTTCAACATAGCAGCATAGCGATGGTGCAAAATAGAATGATCCCCTCCTTATATTGATCTATGAATGAATATTAGAAAATAAGAAATGACGTGGTTGGGATGGTGACGGTTCCCATCACGGTTATGTACACCAGCACCTTTCTCCCTATTGATCCTGGGGACGAATGCAAAAGTTCCCCCAATGAACGCAACAACCCCATGGCATTTCGCCGTGGGGTTGTTGTTCCTGAATCAATCGGATTGATTACCGTATTTATACAGAATCTTTTCCTTTGCGACGACGTAGACGGAGGAAAGTGAGGACCCCCAAACCTACTGCTGCCGCTGCACCAGAAGTGTAGATTGTGTAGAAGGTCTCTGTATTGGCTGTGTCAGCCAAGTTATGGGAAGGGTTCGCCCCACCCCTCTTTATTGGACCATTTGTAGGATTCCCGCTGGGTGAACTACCCTCAGGATTCCCACTGGGTTTGCTGGAGGGTACACCCTCAGTGGGTTTACCGCCCGATGGCTTGTCATTGCCAGGGGACTTGTTGTCAGCGTTGGGGGTTGTTGTAGATGATCTGGGGTTACCCGAGGAAACTGGGTTGGCTTGATTAGCTGCGGAGGTACCCGCAACAGTGGAGGGTACTACTGCTGCTCCCGTGGTATTGGCAACGAGTCCTACTTGTTGAACCGGTACGCCGTTCAAAACGAAACTCGGGTGCTGCTGTAGATAAGATGGGAACACCATGGCCCAACTCATCTGTTTCAACTCATGGAGTGTGGTAGTAGAGCTGATATCTATAGTAATTCCGTTGATTGTAAGGGTCCTCGTTGTACCATTCAGTTTCACTTCATTCAGCACATCTATAAGTTTTTGATTAGTGCTGCTTATTTTTATTTTTAAATCATTATATTCTCTGGACGAAATCTCTATATCATAGGCACCAATTTTCACGTGGGCACGATCCCCGTTTTCGATAACCGTTGGGGTTATCTTTCCCCCTTTTATCTTTTCTTCAATTGCCTTTATCTTTTCCTCGTGCTGACCCAGTTGAAGTCCGTGTTGGTCGAGGGATGTTTGATGGTCATTTAGACCCTTTGCTAGTATTTCCTTACCCCTTGCATTCTCACTTATTCCTTTTGCATTCTTACTTATTCCTTCAGCGTTCGTTGCAATACCATTCTTATTTGTTTCAATATCCTTTTTATTTTTATCTACGATGGGTGCAATGTTACCATCAATTGCCTCTCTGGTAGCACGTAAGGAATCATCATGGTCTGTCAAACGATTTTTTATACGGATATCTTGCTCTGTAAAATTATTATAGTTATCATTTATTTGTTTTCTATTTTCTAACAATTTTTTCTTAGTTTTTTCATGTTCATTATCCTTCCAATTATCTGTTTCATCAAGTATCGTAGGCCTCTTGGGAGTAAGATTATCATCGGGTTCTATAGTGGGGATGTTACTTGCAATGGCATTGGCATGGGAGGGGTATGAAATAAAGGGCATTGCCAAGAGACTTGTTGATAAAATTAAAGCTTGTATACGGTTTGCTCTATTTCCTGTCATAGTGACCCAATCTCTCCTTGATTCAAATTATATAATAAAACTAAAATAAATCCCGAATGAATATTGCATAATGGGAATCCCACTCTATCAATTCATACGAGAGGAAAAACGAGTGTATGATCCTAAGATTAGGTATATCAATACCTGAACCCAGAGGCGCCGTAAGGAAAACCACATAAAATACCCTTATACCCCTATGAAACTATGGAACACACATGGACAAAATTATAGAAAATATAGATATTCCTCTATTTCCCATAGATACCACCACAACGACCCGCCATGATTTTCGTCTATACCTACACCCATCAACAACGCACCTCTAACCACATGGAATGATTTGATTGTGTATAACTCCTCTCCCCTTCAAACCCTACATCCTATACAGGGATGAGGAAGGGGGAATACCGGTCCTTGGGGGGAACGTACCGGCGAGTCTACAATTCTCTTGAAATCAATGGTATATTAGGTACATTGATAATATATCATGTAAACAGTTCCAACACAATACTTTACATGTCTTTTGCAAATAGACTGTAAAGTATAATCGTACCTGTTTTCCGTTCCCCCTCGCCCACGGGAAAACCCACCGTAACAAGGAATAAATCCATCTAGATAACCGGCCCCTATGACCTTGTACAGAACGACGAGATTCCAATCCGTTTCCAGTGGCCCCCCATTTTTTGTTTGCTCTCTTAGGATGGCTACTTTGGATAGGGGGAATCTTTTCCTCTATAAAGTTAGTATTCTACTACTCAGGCGTGTGTCAAGTAGGTTATATAAGTGATGGAGATTGTACATGGTCCCTCTTCGAGGCCAGTTGGTGGGCAGCGGGCCTCAAACCATCTAACAATGATGGTGTGGAAAGATTTCTGGTGGGGATCGGTCTCGGAAGAGGCGGGGCTAGAACCCCTGTCCGGTGGGGGTTAGGGAGCTCAACACGGGTGAACCGTTCGATCACGCATCGAAAGGAACCATTCATGCCAAAACCGAGGCGTGGCTTGACACATCGGGGAAAGTCACGGGGGACGACCAACTTACGATCTGGGTGGGCATGCGGTGCACACGGATGGGTGGAATCCAGTCCAGGCGCTTATTATGGGTGTGCACCCAAGCTAGGGTGCAGAAAAGATGGAGGTAGGCCCTTGGTTGGGAACCGATCGATAGGTGGTAGGTTCCCAACCGCCCTAGCGCGGTCCATGGTAAGAGCATGGGGTCTTGGGTAGCTAGGGGGGAAAAGGCGGGGCCCGACCCCGTTCGGTGGGTGTTTGAGGAGATTGGCGCAATCGAACCGGCTGGGCGACGGCATCGAAACGAGCCATTCATGTCGAAACTAGAGGGTAAGGATCCTTCTGGGACCAAGCTAGGGAAGAAGACCTTATGTCCTAGTGGCCTGTGGTGTATGGGCGGAATGAACCCAACCCAGTCCTTCCTGTGTGCAACCTGGAAACCTGTCGTACAGACGTCTAACGGCTTGATCGTCGCCAGGCTGTAAAGGGCCAAGAGATATCATCACGGGTTCCGGAACGATCAAGTGGAAAACGAGAAATCATATCGGTCTTGCCGCCATCCACACAACCATCATAGTGGACACACCACGTTGTGCACCGTTGATTTATGCGGGATGATAAGGGCCGGATCACGTGAGAGTGTTCAGTTCTGTGAGGGTATCGGTTGAAATACTGGGTCCACTCGACGTCGCACGGAACAACGCCGTCTGGTCACACACAGCAAGGCGTAATAAAAACCCAGGACAACCAGGGCTCCCTGTGCACAATAGTCGGATCGTTAGCCTATGGTAGCGATAAAACCCTTGTAAAGGGAGGGTAAAGGGTTTAGCTGAATCGGCTCACACACAATCGCGAAATAAGGGGACGATCACAAGTTGGACCAGGCAACATTGGATCGAAACCCGGATAGAACACAGCAGGGAGGGGGTACGGAGGAAGAACGTAACATCAGACGGGTACTGAATGGGCAAAACCCCATGGAACTCGTAAGAGTCACATAATGTGGGAGGAGTACGTGTAGGGTAATGTGTGTCGTGTCCTACGGAGGACGGGGGAGAGGGCTTTCCGGGATCAGCAGGTGATGAGCATTTTGGGAAAAGGCAGGACGGAAGATTCCCGTCCGATGTGGGTTCGGGAGATGAGTAAGGCGAAGAACCATGGGAGGAAAGCGTCAAAAGGCGCAGGTAGTGTTGCAACACAGGGGACCTAGGGAACACCACCCCTTGTGGAATTCCATTGTCCTTGTATGTTACGCCATACCCACGCACGAGTTAGGAAAAACATGGCAAAATGTACACCCAGGGCTACAGCGATCACCCCTACCAAACTGGACCAGTCAGGAAATTCGATTTCCTCCCCAAGAATAGGATATTTCAACAGGTAACGGCATCCATAACGAAGTGCGGAGGCGGTAAAAATGGTGGATAGCAACAGGGGCGAGAAGAAAATGAAGGCCATCTGGTTTGTGATTGATCTTCGTACATCACGGACGGAAAAACCCACCCGCAACAGGTTGAGAAACTGCTGCCTTTGACCCTCTATATCCGTGTAGATGCGGGACAAAAGAAAGCCATCTGCTGCGATCATAAAAACAAAAAACACGATTACATAGGAAATAGCAGTGGACTGGGCCAATACCTTCCACAAATAGGGTTCATAATTCTTTGCATATACGACTCCCCCCGACATACCGTTGGAAAGGTGGGTAGAATAGGTAGGAGGGGAAGCTCCCCGGAAATACTTATTTAATCTAATCATAGTGTTTATAATATAAATATTTGTACCATTATATGGCAAAAAATAATTCACATGTTGTACTTTTTTTATTTTGTAGTGTTTTGAAACCTTTGCATACGCATAATCCCCCAATATCCACTGTGGTACATCCATACGAGGAAAAACGGTATTCCCTTTGGTTCCGGAATGCTGCACCTCCTGGATCCCCAAATCTTTGAGCAGTGGATAGGGAAACTCCGAGCCTGTATCGTTTGCATACGCATAATCCATACCCATGGCATCATTAGTACCCAGGGTGAGAAAGGGTTTTCCGCTTCTCCGGGCCATTTCATTGTAATCCCTCGCCCGAATAAAATAGCCTTCCGTATATTCCAGTTGCGTGTTCCTTCTGTGCACAAGCACCAGTGGTTGGGAAACGAAGCGTACCAGACCACCGGCAGTAAGAATGGAATCTAATGATCTCCACTGCTTTTCTAGGGGGGAAGACCTTCCCTTCTCCCCTAGGGAATAAATGATTGATGGCATTACGTTTTTCTCTTTTGAATAATTATAATAGTATGTATTTAGGTGTGAATCATATTGCGAAGAAAAGAACACGGAAAAAAGAGGAGGGAACAAACTAATAGAAATAAATGAGATTGTGAGCAATAGGGAAAAAAGGGATAGGAAATGGGCGTTTTCACGCAACCGGTAGGTTATACTGCTCATCCATAACAGTCGAGATTTTCTCCAGGAAAACTGGTGTTTCTGGAGAAGAAATTTCGCTATCATTACCATACCCTGACGATAAAAAAAGTAAATGCCCAATGTCGTAAGAACCAAACAGACTAACAACGTGGGGATAAAGGGGGTGTACCTATGAAACGTAAGTTCGACGGGGATAGGCCAAAACCAACAGAGGACGATTACCAATCCCAGAAAGAAAAAGGACAGAATGGAACGAAGAATCCCTATGGAAAGATCCGATTTACCCTCTCTTCTCTCCCCCCCATCACGGAAAAATCGGAGGATGTGTTGTTCCCGAACCAAAAGGGGCATGATCAAGGCTGCTAAGAGGAACAACAATAGGCACGAGGCCGTAGAAATGTAGAGGGATTTCTCGGAAAAATGAAACGCCAGCTGAAAGTACTCCACGTTCAGTTTGAGGAGATGCAGTAAACTCATATTCAATAGGACGCCCAGGAAAATCCCTGCGATAGTAGAGCAACTACCGATGGATAGGATTTCCCATATCAGCATAAGTTGTAGTTGGGAAATTTTCATACCCAATAGGATGAATATACCAAATTGTTTCCTTCTTTCCCTACAGAGGACCGAGAGAAAATAGAGCAGGGAGAGGAGGGAACAGAGCATAAGTACACCAAACATGATTCGAAGTAGCTGTTCCGTGATGGTTTGCTTTTCCCCATGCCAAAGCATATCGAGTTGGGGGTGAAACACAAACGTGGCATAAGCAAAAACCACAGCCGCAACGACAGCTGTATTCAACGCCAAGCCTATATAGACCTGTGGTTTCCGGATCATCATGCGGATTACACATTGGAAGAGTGTCATAAACCCCATCCTCCAAAAAATATACCTGCTGAATTTGTATGGAAATACGACCCATAATGGGATCTACCCTAAATGTATTGTTTTGAATCGCAAGGGCAGTGTACATAATTATGGCGGTAATAGCCGATGTCCCCAACACGTCATTTGAAAAAATTTTATACAAGGATAAAAAAATACAAAAATAGATTATGGATCGGGTGGGGGTTCTGTTTTTGCGGCGGCCCTTTTGTGTATACCGTTCGATTATACACAAGTTTACGCCACAGGGACGTTCCCATATTGGCGGATGGGAACACGAAACCCCTACCCTGTAACCTTCAACCTATAAAACAACAGTTCTATCCTCACTTTCTGGACGAAATCTCCAGGCCCGATATTCAGCCGGGATCCAGGGGGATTTTTCCTGAAAACCCTGTCTAGAAATGTACGTCCGCAGCGGGATGTTGCCAATGGGGTGAATGGGATGGGATGGTCTCCTTGGTTCGTCCTTTTCGGTGGGGTGGTATGCATGGTGGAAAGCGGCAACGGGGAAAAAATGCGGAACCCTATTCCCTTCGTTGACTTAGGGGGAAGTCGGTGGTAGAATTACCACGTGTGTTTGCGGGTCCGCACAGTAGATATTGGCCTCCCTGATGTGGGTCTTAGGGGGTACGGAGGGATCGGCCTCCGTACCCGTTTCGTTTTTTCTGGGGTAGTTCCCTCAGAGGAAAGGGGGGGATTCTAAAGGGGAGGAGGAAGTGAAGAAATATGCCAACCATCAATCAGTTGATTCGCAAGGGACGGAAGCGGCGCCGTAGGAAAGCAAAGGCACCAGCTCTGCAGTTTGCTTACAATAGTTTCCACAAGTCTAATGTGTTGCAAAGTTCTCCACAAAAGCGTGGCGTCTGTATCCGTGTTGCTACTCTTTCGCCCAGGAAGCCGAATTCGGCTGTACGGAAGTATGCCCGGGTGCGTCTGAGTAATAACATGGAGGTCAATGCTTATATCCCGGGGATTGGCCATAATCTACAAGAACACTCCGTTGTTCTTGTACGGGGCGGAAAGACTAAGGACCTTGCGGGTGTCCGTTACCAAGTGGTGCGTGGAGCTTTGGACGCTGCCGGTGTAGTTGATCGCCGTCGGGGTCGTTCCCGGTATGGTACCAAGCGGCCCAAGTAGGGGGTTGATACGGGTGTTTTACCCTTTCCTCCCTGTTTTTTGTTCCTGTTCGTGCGGATTTGTTTTGTTTGTGGCGTTGTGAATCAAGCAGCAGGAAGAAAGGGGGATGGATGGGTGCCAAGAAAGGGGCCGGTACCACGACGCGAGGTCATCGCTGATCCTGTGTATGGAAGTAAACTGGTGACTCGCTTGATGAATCGTTTGATGTATGACGGGCAGAAGGGGAAGGCGCAGCGTATCCTATACGGGAGCATGGAGAAGATTCGCGAGGAGTCGGAAAAGGATCCGCTGACCGTGCTGGAACAGGCGTTAGAGAATGTGATGCCCGTGCTGGAGGTAAAAGCTCGCCGCGTGGGAGGAGCCAATTACCAGGTACCTGTGGAGGTAAAGCCAGAGCGGAGGACCAGCCTGGCGATTCGGTGGATCGTAGATTTTGCCCGTAAACACGGCGAAAAGACGATGCAGGATCGTCTCACACGTGAAATTTTGGATGCGGCTAATGGTACGGGTGCCGCTGTGAAAAAGAAGGAAGATACCCATCGTATGGCTGAAGCTAACCGTGCCTTTGCCCATTATCGCTGGTAAGATGGATGTTGAATCTAGATTGCTGCGGCAAGGGGAGCGGAGGTGACGCCGGTAGCTTTGTAATAGTAGAAGGGAGAAGTTTCCGGTGACACGTGAGTTCACGTTGCGGGCAACAAGAAACATAGGGATTATGGCACATATTGATGCAGGTAAAACAACCACCACAGAACGTATTCTGTTTTACACAGGTCGGGTGCATAAGATTGGTGAGGTGCATGAAGGTGCCGCCACCATGGATTGGATGGAGCAGGAACAGGAGCGTGGAATTACGATCACCTCGGCTGCTACCACGGCACGGTGGAGGGACCATCGTATCAACATCATCGATACACCCGGGCACGTGGATTTCACGGTTGAAGTGGAGCGTTCCTTGCGCGTTCTGGACGGTTCTATCGGTGTTTTCTGTGCTAAGGGTGGTGTGGAACCGCAGTCGGAGACCGTTTGGCGTCAGGCGGAGCGATACAGGGTACCACGGATTGCCTATGTCAATAAAATGGATATCATGGGTGCAGATTTTTTAGGTACCGTGCAGCAAATGCGTGAGAGGCTCGGGTCCAACGCGGTGCCCATTCAATTACCCATTGGCGCTGAGGACGGCTTCAAGGGCGTGATTGATCTCGTCACGCAAAAGGCAATCGTTTACGTCGATGATCTCGGGACCACTTCGGAGGCCCTCGAAATCCCTGAGGAGTATCAGGGGAAGGTTGAAGAGGCCCGTAGTGTGATGATGGAGGCTATCGCCGATTCGGATGATGAACTGATGGAGCGATATCTGGAGAACGGTACCTTGACAGAGGAAGAAATTGCCAGTGGCCTGCGGTCCGCCACCTGTTCCGTTCAAATGACGCCTGTGTTGTGTGGTTCCTCTTATCGCAACAAGGGTGTCCAACCCCTACTTGATGCTGTAGTGGCTTATTTGCCTTCCCCCCTCGATGTGCCCCCTGTGGAGGGTGTCAATGACAAGGGGGAGGAGATAGAGCGGCTTGTGAGTGATGAGGAGCCCTTTTCCGCACTAGCTTTTAAAATTATGACCGATCCCTATGTGGGCAAGTTGACGTTCTTTCGTGTTTATTCCGGGACCTTGTCTTCGGGCTCCTATGTATACAACGCGAGCAAGGAGAAACGTGAGCGGATCGGACGAATTCTGCAGATGCATGCGAATCATCGTCAAGAGGTTGGTCGTGTGTATACGGGGGATATTGCCGCGGCCGTTGGGTTGAAGAACACCTTCACTGGGGATACGCTTTGCGACGAGAAGCAATCTGTGATACTGGAATCCATGGATTTTCCTGAGCCTGTCATCTCGGTAGCGATTGAGCCGAAAACAAAGGCAGATCAGGATCGGATGGCGGTTGCCTTATCTCGACTCGATGAAGAGGATCCTACTTTCAAAACGCATACGGATGAGGAGACGGGCCAGACGATCATCTCTGGAATGGGTGAGCTCCACCTTGATATTCTTGTCGATCGGTTGCGTCGTGAATTCAAGGTAGAGGCCAATGTAGGGGCACCCCAGGTGGCCTACAAGGAGACCATCCGTCGTGCTGCTGAAATCGAGGGGAAATTTGTTCGCCAAACTGGGGGTCGGGGTCAGTACGGCCATGTTTGGGTTCGTTTCGAGCCTCTCGAACCAGGTTCCGGCTTTGAGTTCGTCAATAAGATTGTAGGTGGTGTGATTCCACGTGAATACATTTCTGCGGTCCAGGCCGGGATCGAAGAATCTATGCAGAATGGTGTGTTGGCAGGATATCCTCTTGTAGACGTTCGCGCTATTCTTTTTGATGGATCCTATCATGACGTTGATTCCTCGGAAATGGCCTTTAAGATTGCGGGTTCGCTTGCTTTACGGGGTACTAAGAGTCAGTGTGCGCCCGTTTTACTAGAACCCCTCATGCGGGTTGAGGCAGTGGTTCCTGAGGAGTACATGGGCGATGTCATTGGCGACATCAATTCGCGACGGGGTCGCGTAGAGGGAATGGATGCGCGAGCGGGTGCACAGGTCATCCGCGGTGTGGTGCCTCTGATGGAGATGTTTGGTTATGTGAATAACCTACGGTCGAGTACGCAGGGTCGGGGAACTTTCTCTATGGAGTTCGAGTGCTACGGTGAAGTGCCGAAGGGTATCTCGGACGAGATTGTTTCTAAGATGGCAGGTACGTAGGGGTATCTGTTCGAGAGGGGTATTGAAGAGATATGGCAAGAGAAAAATTTGAGCGGACGAAGCGGCATGTCAATATTGGTACCATTGGTCACGTGGACCATGGTAAGACAACGTTAACAGCTGCCATTACCACCGTATTGTCGCTCAGGGGTGGGGCGCAAGCAACTGCCTATGATCAAATTGATAAGGCGCCGGAGGAACGTGCTCGTGGGATTACGATTGCAACGGCGCACGTGGAGTATGAAACGGAAAACCGTCATTATGCACACGTGGATTGTCCTGGTCATGCCGATTACGTGAAGAATATGATCACCGGGGCAGCACAGATGGACGGTGCCATTCTGGTTATTTCGGCTGCGGATGGTCCTATGCCGCAGACGCGTGAGCATATTCTATTGGCTCGGCAGGTAGGGGTGCCTCACATCGTTGTCTTTCTCAACAAGGTAGATATGGTAGATGACGAAGAGCTGGTTG
Organism: Pasteuria penetrans; assembly: GCF_900538055.1. Lineage (NCBI taxonomy): Bacteria > Bacillati > Bacillota > Bacilli > Caryophanales > Pasteuriaceae > Pasteuria > Pasteuria penetrans. The sequence continues at coordinate 1,145,946 of NZ_UZAC03000001.1, read as the reverse complement.
AACTTGTGGAAATGGAAGCACGTGAACTGCTGTCCGAGTACGGTTTCCCCGGGGACGATATTCCTGTAGTTCGCGGATCAGCCCTAAAGGCGTTAGAGGATCCTAAGGGTAAATATGCGGAGTCCATCGTGGAACTGATGGATGCGGTCGATTCCTACATTCCAGATCCTGAGCGGGATACTGACAAGCCCTTCCTGATGCCTGTAGAGGATGTGTTCACGATTACCGGCCGTGGTACGGTGGCGACGGGTCGTGTGGAACGTGGACGTGTTGAGGTGGGAGATAAGGTCATGATTGTGGGTCTGGGTGAAACCCGTGAAACCACAGTGACGGGTTTGGAGATGTTCCGCAAGCAGCTCGATTTTTCAGAAGCGGGTGACAACGTAGGGGCTCTTCTGCGTGGGATCAGCCGCGAAGAAATCCGTCGTGGTCAGGTGCTAGCTAAGCCAGGTACGGTAAAACCGCATACCGCATTCACCGCGCAAATTTACGTACTGTCAAAAGAGGAGGGTGGTCGGCATACACCTTTCTTTTCTAAATATCGCCCTCAGTTTTATTTCCGGACTACAGACGTAACGGGCGTTGTGACTCTACCTGAGGGTACGGAAATGTGTATGCCGGGTGATAATGTGCAGATCTCGGTGGAATTGATTGACCCCATTGCTATTGAGGATGGAACCCGCTTTGCGATTCGTGAAGGTGGTCGTACGGTAGGCGCCGGTACGGTTTCCAAAGTAGAAGAGTGAATTTTTCTTGGATGCGTGAGAAGTAGAGATTGTGATATTCCGTTCTCAGAAGGGAGCGGAAGGTTTTATGTTGGACCTATCCGGCCCCCCCGTTGCTGTGGGGGAGAATCGGGGAGGGTTGGGTATGGGAAGCGGCTGGGGGAGGTGAAAGCGTGGGTACGAGTGAAAGGAAGAGAATTCGCATTCACTTGAAGGCGTATGACCATCGGATATTGGATCAGTCAGCGGGTAAGATTGTGGATACGGCGCGGCGAACATCAGCCGTTGTGAAGGGCCCCATTCCCATGCCGACCAAGCGTTCTGTGTATACCGTATTGAGGGCGGTCCATAAGTACAAGGATTCCCGTGAGCAGTTCGAAATGCGTGTTCATAAACGTTTGATTGATATTGATAATCCATCGAATCAAACCGTGGAGGCCCTGATGCGTTTGGATCTTCCATCAGGTGTCGATATTCGAATCAATCTGGGATAGGAGGGGAGGATTTTGAAGGGAATTTTGGGTCGGAAATTGGGTATGACGCAGATATTTACAGAGGGCGATGTGGTACGCCCCGTGTCTGTTATACAGGCGGGTCCCTGCGTGGTATTGCAACGCAAGGAGGAAGCTACAGATGGATATCAATCGGTGCAGTTGGGTTTTGATCCCAAGCGTTTGAAGAGGGCTACCCGACCGGAGAAGGGACACGCCAAGAAGGCGGAGGCTGCACCGCAGAAACTCATTCGTGAGATCCGCGCTATGGATACGGCCCCTTACCAATTGGGGGATGAGGTCACTGTTTCCATGTTCTCTGTTGGTGAGTTTGTAGATGTTACGGGTACCTCCAAAGGTAAGGGGTTTTCTGGTACCATCAAGCGTTATGGCCACTCGCGGGGACCGATGAGTCACGGTTCTAACTATCATCGTCGTCCGGGTTCGTTGGGGTCTATCGACCCGCAGCGCGTTTTCAAAGGGCAAACCCTACCGGGGAGGATGGGGGGACGTCGTGTGACCGTCCTCAATTTGGAGATCGTGGCCGTTGATGAGGACAGGAATCTGTTGGTGGTTCACGGAACGGTTCCTGGACCCAAGCGTGGTTATGTCATCGTCCGTTCCGCCATTTTGCATTCTGAAGCTTATTCCTCTTGAAAATTTTCGGCCCTGTATAGGGTTTGCGGATGAAGTTTCCCTGCATACGAGGGATCAACCGATGGATGATGGTAGAGCGATATCGTTTTCACATGAGCAAACCACGAGCAAACCAGGAGCAAATCATGTGTGGGGGTTAATCACGGATGTTTTGTAGGGTGAAGCGCTGGTTTGACGCCTTACGGCGGCCCAAAGGACCAGACCAGGGGTCCTCGTCGTCCGACCATCGTCGCGTTTTCCCTATCTTCGGGGGTATGCACAGTCACAATGGTGGTACGGGTGATTGTGGCGGTGATGGTGGTACTGGCGATTGTGGCGGTGATGGTGGTACCGGCGATTGTGGCGGTACGGGCGATTGTGGTGGTGGATGACAGGATTATGGGAAAGGGAGAGGGGGTCGAGATTTTGCTTGAGGTGCCCGTGTGTGATATGGAAGGGAAAGAGGTAGGCGTTGTTTCCCTGCCTGAGCGTGTCTTTGCTATTTCACCCCATCGATCCGTTCTACACGATGTGGTTGTACAACAGTTGGCAGCCCTACGGCGTGGAACGCATGCTGTGAAGAATCGTGCTGCGGTTCGTGGTGGTGGTAGGAAGCCCTGGCGTCAGAAGAAGACGGGACGTGCTCGTCACAGTAGCATCCGTTCCCCGTTATGGGTAGGGGGTGGCGTGACGTTCGGTCCACAACCCCGGTGTTATAACTATCGGATCAATCGTAAGGTACGTCGTTTGGCCATTCGTTCTGCCCTTTCGGCACGCGCCAAAGAGGGGAATTTGTCGGTTGTGCAGGGTTTATCCCTGGCGGAGCCCAAAACCCGGGCTATGGTGCATGTGTTAAAAAACTTGCAGATGATGGACAAAAGAAATCAATTGACCAAAGCGCGTCTGCTCGTGGTGACGGAACAGAAGCCAGGGGAGAACGAGTTACGCGCAGCCCGCAACATTCCGGGCGTTCGTGTGGTGTCTGCTGCTAATTTGAATGCACTAGATATTGTTCGTCACGAACAGATGATTTTGACAAGAGACGCGGTAAAAGTGGTGGATGAGGTGTTTGGTACATGAAATCCCCCCATGATATTTTGGTTGGTCCTGTGGTTACGGAAAAGGCAACGCTCGTTCGCGCGTTGGATAAGTACGTATTTGAGGTGGACCCGAAAGCTAACAAGGTCGAGGTTCGTAAGGCGGTAGAAGCCGTTTTTCCAGGCGTACAGGTGGCGAGTGTCAACACGCTCCGTGTTCGTGGTAAGGTGAAACGACAGGGACGCACGAGTGGACGGCGGCCCATGCGCAAAAAGGCTATTGTGACGTTGCGTGAGGGGAGTGCACCAATCACTGCTTTTGATGTATAGGAGACAATAAGCCCGAAAAGGGGCGAAGGAGAGGGGGATGTACCTCATGGGTGTTCGTTCCTATCGGCCGATGACACCGACTCGCCGCCATATGACCGTATCCACGTTTGAGGAAATCACAACATCTAAGCCGTCCAAATCATTGACGAAGCGATTGAAAAATTGCGCAGGTCGCAACAATCAGGGGCGTATTACGACACGTCATCAGGGTGGGGGACACAAACGGCGGTATCGCGTGATTGATTTCAAGCGGAATAAGGATGGGGTTCCAGGTAAGGTGGCTACCATTGAGTATGACCCCAATCGATCGGCTAGAATTGCGTTGATTCACTATGCTGATGGAGACAAACGGTATATATTGGCCCCCGTAGGTTTGGGTGTTGGTATGGGGATTGTGTCCGGCGTGGATGCGGATATTCGGGTGGGCAATGCTCTGCCCCTGTCGGCGATCCCAGCGGGGACCTTGCTTCATAACATTGAACTCAAACCTGGCAAGGGTGGACAGATAGCACGGTCAGCTGGGTCCTCGGTGCAGCTGTTGGGGAAGGAGGGTAAGTATGCAATTCTCCGTCTTACCTCAGGCGAGACGCGGTTGGTGCTAGCTACCTGTAGAGCCACAATAGGCGAGGTGGGGAATGCGGACCACGAGTTGGTCAGCATAGGTAAGGCGGGTCGTTCCCGTTGGAAGGGACGTCGACCTACTGTGCGAGGTTCGGCGATGAATCCGGTGGATCACCCACATGGTGGGGGTAACGGCAAGGCCCCGATTGGTCTCCCCTCCCCGGTAACGCCGTGGGGGAAACCGACGTTGGGCTATCGGACGCGGAAACGCGGGATTTCGGACGCCTACATCATTCGCCGACGTAAGAAACGCTAGGGTAGATAGATTGGGGGGGTGAATTGATGGGACGTAGTTTGAAGAAGGGTCCCTTTGCCGATGAGCACCTGCTCAAGAAGGTGGAGGCGATGGGCAAGAAGAAGGAGAAAAGGGTGATCAAGACGTGGTCACGCCGTTCGACGATTTTTCCGCAGTTTGTGAGTCATACCTTCGCTGTGCATGATGGACGCAAGCATGTCCCTGTGTATGTGACGGAGGATATGGTGGGTCATAAGTTGGGTGAATTTGTTCCCACGCGTTCCTTTAGGAGCCATGCGGGCGATGATCGGCGTACACGGAAACGTTAGATAGGGGGAATCGTGTTGGGCAAGCGGGGTTTGTCGCCGTTGTTACGCCGACAGTTTGAGGAAAGGCATCCCCAGGCATGGGGCGTCGCAATTTTGCGGGGCATTAGGGTACCACCACGTAAAGCGCGTTTGGTAGTTGATTTGGTGCGTGGTAAGTGGGTGGCAGAGGCAGAGGCTATCCTACGCCATACACAGCGCGGTGTTGCACCGAGGGTGTTGCATGCTTTGCGTTCGGCTGCTGCCAATGCGGAACAGTTGCACGGTTTGGGGAGGGAAGAGCTGTATGTACACAGTGTCTTCGTGGACGAGGGACCGACCATGAAGCGATTCTCACCGCGTGCGATGGGAAAGGCGGGCCGGATTCGAAAGCGTAGTAGCAATGTGACGTTGTTTGTTGTGGCTAATGAGAGGTGAGAGCGTTATATTGTGCAAATCGAGCGAATAGAGGGTGGGGGAGCGTTTGGGACAAAAGGTCCATCCAATAGGTTTCCGAATTGGTGTCAACAAGGATTGGCGGTCGCGTTGGTACGCGGGGAAGGATTATGCTAAGGTTTTACATGAGGATTTGCGGATTCGTCGTATTTTGAAGAGACGTTTGCAGGATGCAGCGGTTTCCATGATCGAGATCGAGCGTGCGGGTAACCGTGTGAATGTTATGCTGCATACGGCCAAGCCAGGCATGGTGATCGGAAAAGGTGGGGCTGAGGTCGAGTACCTGCGTAAGGGTTTGACCCGGATGACGGGCAAGCAGGTGAGGATCAATATCAATGAGATCAAGAAACCGGAATTGGATGCCTACCTAGTGGCTGCCAACGTCGCTCAGCAATTGTCGCATCGGGTAGCCTTTCGCCGTGCCATGAAGCAGTCCCTACAGCGTACCATGCGGGCGGGGGCCAAAGGTGTACGAATGCAGGTGAGCGGTCGTTTGAGTGGGGCTGATATAGCACGTACGGAAGGGTATAGTGAGGGAACGGTTCCCCTACATACGTTACGGGCCGATATCGATTATGGTTTTGCCGAGGCCCATACGACGTATGGCCGGACGGGTGTGAAGGTTTGGATCTATCGTGGCGAGATTTTGCCGTCCAAACAGAGGTCACAACGGCGAAAGGGGTCATAATGTCATGTTGATGCCTAAGCGTATCAAGCATCGTCGTCAACATCGTGGACGTATGAAGGGTTGTGCCAAGGGGGGCTCCTATGTCGCTTTTGGTGACTATGGTCTGAAGGCTATGGAGCCAAGCTGGATTACCAATCGGCAGATCGAAGCCGCGCGGATTGCAATGACCCGCCGTATCAAGCGGGAGGGGAAGGTATGGATTCGTATTTTCCCAGACAAACCCGTGACCCAAAAGCCGCTCGAAGTACGAATGGGAAGCGGAAAGGGAGCTCCTGAGAAGTGGGTGGCCGTTGTCAAGCCCGGGCGCATTTTGTTTGAACTTTCGGGTGTGGACGCTGCTATGGCAAAGGAGGCAATGCGGCTGGCCGAGATGAAGCTGCCAATCAAGGCGAAATTTGTGCAGCGGGAAGAGAGTCGTGGTGGAGGATGAAAAAGGGTGCAAAGAGGCTGGAGGAGATGGAGGAATTGGGTGGGTTGCCTACTCCGGATCTCGAACAGTGCGTACGGGATTGTAAGGAGGAGTTGTTCAATTTACGCTTCCAAAAGAAGCTGAATAAACTCGAGGACACTTCGAGGATTCGCAGGGTAAGAATAAGGATGGCACGTTGCAAGACATTGTTGCGGGCCCGTGAGCTTACCATGGAAGGGGGCGGGGGCTTTGATCAAGGAAAGAGCAGTTCGTCGTAAGGTTCGGACGGGTCGTGTCGTGAGTGATAAAATGATGAAAACGGTCGTTGTGGCGATCGAGTCCTACAAAGCTCACCCGGTTTACAAAAAGCGTATCCGCCGTACGGAAAAGTATCATGTTCATGATGAAAAGAATGAGGCAAAAATGGGTGATACAGTTTTCATCATGGAAACAAGGCCTTTGTCCAAAAAGAAGCGCTGGCGTTTGGTACAGATTATCGGAAGAGGATCCCTCAGTGAGGGGGCCATGGGTAAACCTCTCAGATGAGGAGGATGGGGGTATGATTCAGGTTCAGACGCGGTTGCGTGTGGCAGACAATTCTGGTGCTAAGGAGGTTATGTGTATACGGATTCTTGGCAATGCACCCTCCAGTGCGGCCGGTGTGGGTGACCTCATTGTGGCTGCTGTCAAACAGGCCATTCCTGGCGCGGCCGTGAGGAAGGGCGACGTGGTCCGTTGCGTGATTGTGCGCACGGTACGACCCACGCAACGTCCCGATGGTTCGTATATTCGTTTCGATGAGAATGCAGCAGTTGTCATTAAGGACGACGATCAGAGTCCGCGTGGAACCAGGATCTTTGGCCCTGTGGCTAGGGAGTTGCGTGATCGTGATTTCATGAAGATTCTCTCGTTGGCCCCGGAGGTCCTTTAGGCACGTTGTCAGTGAGACATTCGAGAAGGGAGTGCTGTGGATGCTGCAGAAGCGCGGGCGAAAGGTAGAGCGGCCCGTTCCCAACCAATTCCCTATTCGGGCGGGGGATAAGGTGCTTGTGGTCCGTGGGGGGCGAACGAGTAGAGATGGTAGTAAGACGGATAAGGACCGCCCAGAGGTTGCCCATGGTAAGAAGGTATACAAGGGCGGTATAGTGAAAGAGGTACTGCGCAGGCAGAATCGTGTCATTGTTACGGGTCGGAATATCATAAAAAAGCATGTAGGTGCGAATCGTGACCCCCAGAATCGGAGGGGTGGAATTTTGGAAATGGAGGGTTCGATTCATATATCGAATGTTATGCTGGAGGATCCGAAGACAGGGGAGCCGACGCGTGTGGGTTACCGGTTTGTGGAGGATCGAGATGGCAAGCGTCGTAAGGAGCGCTATGCGAAACGCTCGGGTGAGTTGATACCCGATCGCAAGCCTCATAAGAAGTGAGAGTAGGTAGCAAGAGTGTAGGGGGGGGTTTTATGGCTGATGTGTCCCGGTTGCAAGAACGCTTTGAGGCCAAGGTGAAGGACGCATTGATGCGTCGTTTTCAGTACACCTCGCCTATGCAGGTGCCTCGTTTGCAAAAGATTGTCGTCAATGTCGGTGTGGGTGAGGCCACTCAGAATCCTAAGGCTATTGAGAACGCTGTACAGGACGTTACTACGATCACGGGACAAAAGCCTGTGATCACGCGTGCGAGGCGTTCTGTGGCTGGTTTCAAGCTTCGTGAGGGGATGCCCATTGGTGTAAAGGTAACGTTGCGTGGGCAGTATAGAGACCATTTTTTTGATCGTTTGGTTCATATTGCCCTGCCCCGTGTGCGTGATTTTCGCGGTTTGCCTGTGCGTTCATTTGATGGACACGGGAATTATTCCTTGGGGCTGAAGGAGCAATTGATTTTTCCCGAGGTTGATTATGATTCTATTGATAAGATTCGTGGTATGGATGTAATCATTGTAACAACTGCCACAAACGACGAAGAGGCACATGCTCTATTGTCGTTGTTGGGTATGCCATTCCGAAACGATAAAAGGGTTTCTGCAGCTTCCTAGGGATGCGGTAGTTGGGAGCGAGGAGGAGGAAGGGGGAAAGGTATTGGCAAAGAAGTCCTTGATTGTTAAGTCTCGGCGAAAGCCAAAATTCGCGGTGCAGGGGTATACACGGTGCAGCTTTTGTGGTCGGCCGCGCTCCGTTTCCCGCAAATTTGGCCTTTGTCGTGTACATTTGCGAGAGTTCGCACATCTGGGGCAAATTCCTGGTTTGCGTAAATCAAGTTGGTAAAGCTTTTTGGGGTTGGTTGTAATCAAGTAAGGAAGGGGGGCATGGACTTTGGGGATGACGGATCCTATTGCTGATATGTTGACGCGTATACGTAATGCCAATATGGTACGGCGTGAAAGTGTGGAATTACCTTCGTCGCGTCTGAAGCGATCAATCGCAAGTGTATTGAAACAGGAGGGTTTCATTCGCGATATTGAGTATATTGAGGATGGAAAGCAGGGGGTCTTGCGAATTTTCCTCAAGTATGGTCAGAGGAATGAGAGGGTGATTTCGGGTCTGAAGCGTATCAGTATGCCTGGTTCACGTGTTTACGCGAAGGCATTCGAGATTCCGCGTGTTTTACGTGGTTTGGGGATCGCGATTCTCTCCACCAATCAGGGGGTTATGACGGATCGAGATGCCCGGAAACGTAATGTAGGTGGCGAGGTGTTGGCTTGTATATGGTAACAGGGGAGGGATGGTGGTACGATGTCTCGCGTTGGTCGCAAACCCATACCCGTTCCTAGTGGTGTTGCGGTGACTATTGAGGGTCATTCCATTAGGGTGCAGGGCGGAAAGGGTAAGCTTGTCTTTGCATACCATCCTGAGATTGGGATCCGTCAAGAGGATGGTATGCTTTGGGTAGAGTGTACGGGTGAACGACGGCAGTTGCGTGCTATGCATGGCACAACGCGTAGTTTGGTAGCCAATATGGTGCAGGGCGTGTCTGTTGGTTTTACACGTACGCTCGATTTAGTAGGGGTTGGTTATCGTGCATCCAAAAAGGGCACAAAGTTGCAACTGAATGTTGGGTACTCCCATCCTGTGGATATCGAACCGGAACCGGGGATTGAGTTTGAGGTTCCGTCGAACACGCAGGTGGTGGTCAAGGGAATTGATAAGAATCGTGTGGGTGAGATGGCTGCGCTGATTCGTTCGGTTCGTAGGCCGGAGCCTTATAAGGGTAAGGGAATTCGCTACGTGGACGAATATGTGCGTCGCAAAGAGGGTAAGACAGGTAAGAAATAGCAACGGGATCGAAGATCCATCTTTGGGGGTGATTCTTTTTGCAGGAAGGGAGCCGTAATGTACGGCGCAAGCGGCGCCATTTGCGTGTGCGTAAGAAGGTAGTTGGCACAGCAGCGAGACCACGGCTTTGTGTTTTTCGTTCTTCTAAGAATATGTATGCACAGCTGATCAATGATGAGGCGGGTCATACCCTGGCAGCGGCTTCTACCCTGGAGGCGGCGGGTGGAGGCTCGTCTGCTACGGTGGAGGCGGCGCGTGAGGTAGGTAAGAGGTTGGCAGAACGTGCAACTGCTAGGGGGCTCACAGCTGCTGTTTTTGATCGCGGTGGGTATCAGTACCATGGACGGGTAAGAGCTATTGCTGAGGGAGCCCGGGAGGGGGGACTTGATTTTTGAGTGCTATGGAAAAGCCGCGCCGTCGTAGAGAGTCTGTATCGTCTGAGTTTGAGGAGAAAGTAGTGGACATTCGTCGTGTGGCTAAGGTTGTGAAGGGTGGACGTCGTTTCGGGTTCAGTGCCACTGTGGTGATTGGTGATCGTAAGGGTCGTGTGGGCTACGGGATCGGGAAGGCATTAGAGGTGCCGGAGGCGATTCGTAAGGCCATTGAGGCGGCCAAGAAGAATCTGATCACGATTCCCCTACGGAAGGGAACGGTTCCCCATGAGGTGGATGGTTGCTTTTGCGCCGCACGGGTGATGATCAAGCCGGCTTCGCCGGGTACGGGGCTTAAGGCGGGCGGTGCGGTTCGGCACATTATGGCGGTGGCCGGGGTGACGGATGTGATTACGAAATCCTATCGTTCAACGAATCCTATCAACACGGTGCGGGCGACTATGGAGGGTTTGAGGTCCATGAAGCGTCCACAGGATGTGGCACGCTTACGTGGTAAGAGTCTTTCCGATCTGATAGGTCCGGGAGCGAGTGAATAATAGGTATCAAGGGTGGAAGTCAGGGGGTTGGTGAAGTTGGCTGATGAGAACAGGGGAAAATTGCGCATTACGCTGCGTCGTAGCATGATTGGGCGGCCAGAGCGTCAGCGCCGTGTGCTGGCAGCCCTTGGGCTCCGGAAAATGGGTAGTACTGTGGTGCGTCCCGACGATGCTTCTGTACGTGGTATGGTGGCTAAGGTAGGGCATCTGGTTCATGTAGATCCCTTGTCCGATGGAGGATGAGGGTTGGTTTGTAGGTTCAGAGGGGGAGGTGTAGTCAATCATGGTAAGGCTGCATGAGCTTCAACCGGCGCCCGGCGCCCGTCGAAAGCCCAAGAGGGTGGGACGCGGTAAGGCAGCGGGGCAAGGAAAATTTGCTGGACGCGGGATGAAGGGGCAGAATTCTCGTTCCGGGGGTGGGGTACGGCCCGGTTTTGAGGGTGGACAAAACCCCTTGTATCGGCGGTTGCCCAAGCGTGGGTTTACCAATCCTTTTCGAACAGAGTATGCTATAGTCAATGTGAGTAGTTTGCAGTCCCTGGCGGAGGAAGGTGTTCAGGAAATTACGCCGCAGCTGTTGCACGAGCGTAGGATTGTGCGCAAGTTGCATAGAGCGGGGTTGCGGGTCCTGGGGGATGGTGAATTGACCAAGATGGTGAAGGTTCAGGCTCATTACTTTTCCGGGGCTGCTAGAAGGAAAATTGAGGCTGCAGGTGGAGTTGCGGTGGATTTGACCGCTGATAAGGGCGAATGATTGATAGTTTACGCAATATTTATAGGATCCGCGACCTACGGGATCGCATTTTGTTTACACTGCTCATGATTGTCGTTTTTCGGATTGGGGCCCATATTCCGGTGCCCTATCTAGATCTCGCCACGGTGGCTAAACAGGTGAATAGCGGGGGGATTTTTGATTTCCTCAATGCCTTTTCCGGTGGGGCGCTGGGGAGGAGTTCTGTCTTTACATTGACGGTTGCGCCTTACATAACGGCGTCGATCGTGGTACAGATGTTATCTATGGATGTTGTCCCTGCGTTCACACGCTGGATGAAGGAGGGGGAGTCAGGGCGTCGTAAGATGAATAAGGTAACCCGCTACCTTACCGCAGGTTTTGCCGTGATTCAAGGTTACACGGCCCTGAGTGCGCTGAGGATGTCTGCGGGGGGGGCCAGCCTCCTTAAGGAGACAGGGTTCTGGCCCTATTTGTTGGTCATGGTTACCCTAGTGGTAGGAACAATCTTTCTGATGTGGATAGGGGAACAAATTTCAGAACACGGGATCAGCAATGGAATTTCCATCCTTATTTTTGCGGGAATCGTTGCTAGTTTGCCCGGGCTTGTGAGTCAAATGAAGGATGCCTTCTTCAGCGAAGAACAGAGGGAAGCGGTGTTGGTTGGGGGTCTCAAGGCTGGTCTGATCGCACTCATTCTGCTGTTGGTCGTAGTTTCGGTCATCTATATCCAGGAAGGGGTACGCCGTATTCCCGTGCAGTATACCAAGCGGGTGGTAGGGCGTAGGATGTATGGTGGTCGTTCCACTCATATTCCATTGAAGGTCAATACAGCAGGTGTTGTTCCTGTTATCTTGGCGGTGGCGCTATTTTTTATCCCCCAGACGATTGTCAAGGTGCTGGGTGGTGAGCGGAGTCCCTTCTGGAGTTCCGTTCTTCGTATGACCAACCCGCATGATCTAGGTTTTGGTATGCTGATCAGCGTTCTATTGATTACCTTGTTTACCTTTTTCTATGCCTATATGACGTTGAATCCACCTCAACTGGCTGAGCAGATGAAGAAAAATGGTGGTTTCATCCCGGGTGTGAGGCCTGGGAAGGCAACGGAGCAATACGTTTCGAGGATTTTGACTCGTTTGACGATGTCAGGGGCGCTCTTCCTGTCTGCGATTTTCATTTTGCCATCTATCTCTGCGTTTGCGTTGGGTTTGCCTCCCGGAGTGGGATTGAGCGGTACGTCGCTGTTGATTGTTGTAGGGGTGGCGTTAGAGGTAATGAAGACCGTACAGAATCAGTTGGTTCGCCGTAATTACAGGGGTTTTTTATGATCAAAGTGCGTCTACCGGTAATAGGGTAGGCGTGTGTGCACCTCCCGCCGTGCATATGCATAGTACCGAGACTATGCGATATTTGTGGGTACGTATTGGTTGCGAAGGGGGGATGGTTACAGGAGGGGTGACGGTTTGGATATTGTTTTGTTGGGTTTACCGGGTGCGGGAAAGGGTACGCAGGCTTCCCGCATGGCAGCTGTTTTGCATACAACGCATGTTGCGACAGGCGATCTCTTCCGGCAGGCATCGCGGGCGGAGACGCCGTTAGGAAATGAGGCAAGGGCCTACATGGAACGAGGCTGGTTGGTTCCCGATCGGGTTACGGTGGCTTTGGTGGAGGAACGTTTGGATGATCATGATTGTGCACAGGGTTGTGTGTTAGACGGTTTTCCTCGTACGGTGGCGCAGGCTCACGAGTTGGATCGGGTTTTGCGTGAGCGAGGGCGTCATGTGGAAGCGGTTGTTTTCCTGAAAGTGTCACGTGATGTTTTGTTGGGCCGACTAGCGGGGCGCTTTCTCTGTCGTCGTTGTGGTGCTTCGTATCATTCAGAACTGGCTCCTCCTCCCCATCCGGACGCATGTAGTTGTGGGGGACCCCTTTATCAGAGACAGGACGATCGAGAAGAGACGGTTTTGGAGCGTTTGCGTATCAATAAGGCTGAAATGGATTTGTTGCTTGCTTACTATGATGAGCGGGGGCTGTTGTGTGAGGTAGATGGGCATCGTCCCATTGAGGCTGTGACAGCAGCCGTTTTGAGTGCCGTGCGGTCGAGAGCCTCATGATCATTCTCAAATCGGCCGAAGATCTGGATCTGATGCGTCAGGCTGGGGCTATCGTTGCGGCCACACATGCCCATGTGGTGTCCCACATCCGACCTGGTAGTACCACCGGCCAATTGGATTCCATAGCGGAGGAATATATACGATCCGTGGGTGCGGTACCTTCCTTCAAGGGTTATAATGGTTTCCCAGCTAGCACGTGCATTTGTGTCAACGATGAGTTGGTACATGGTATACCCGGTAGGCGTGTTCTCCAGGAAGGTGATCTACTGACGATAGACATAGGTGCCTGTTATCGAGGTTTCCATGGTGATTCCGCCTGGACCTATCCGGTAGGCAAGATCGATCCCGTAGCGCAACGTTTGCTCGACGTTACGGAACAATCGTTGATGGCAGGACTTGCGGTGGCAGTTCCGGGTAATCACGTGGGGGATATTGGTGTGGCGGTCCAGGGTGTGGTAGAAGATGCGAACATGGCGGTGGTTTTGGAGTATGCCGGCCATGGTATTGGTAGATCGTTACACGAGAGTCCGAACGTTCCGAACGTGGGTTCGCCTGGTGAGGGTCCATTGTTGCGGCCAGGTATGGTGATTGCGATTGAGCCTATGGTCAACCTAGGTAGTCGATATGTTTATACCCATGCGGATGGTTGGACTGTGTCGACGGTGGATGGTGAGTGGTGTGCCCATTTTGAGCACACGGTAGCTATTACAACCGAGGGAAGCGAGATTTTGACACAGAGGGGGCCTGGGTGTGTCCAAGAAGGACGTGGTTGAAGTGGAGGGGGTTGTGAAGACATTCCCCCGCGATGCCAAATGTGAAGTGGAATTGCGCAATGGGCACATCATTACGGTGGCTATATCAGACAAGATTCGCATGAATTGCATTCGGGTTTTGCCGGGCGATCATGTTACCGTGCAGCTCTCCCCATACGATCTTAAACGATGGTTGGACTGTGGCGACGGTGGACGGCGAATGGCGTGCCCATTTTGAGCACACGGTAGCTATTACAACCGAGGGAAGCGAGATTTTGACACAGAGGGGGCCTGAGTGTGTCCAAAAAGGACGTGATTGAAGTGGAGGGGGTTGTGAAGACATCCCTCCGCGATGCCAAATTTGAGGTGGAGTTGCGCAATGGGCACCTCATTACGGCGGATATATCAGGCAAGATTCGCATGAATTACATTCGGATTTTGCCGGGCGATCGTGTTACCGTGCAGCTCTCCCCATACGATCTTGAACGGGGGCGGATTACGTATCGCTATAAATAGGCGTACGAAGGGTACGCTGGGGGGGTTAGGGAGCAACTATGAAGGTTCGTCCTTCTGTCAAGAAAATTTGCGAGAAGTGTAAAACCATTCGCCGCAAAAATGTGACACGTGTAATTTGCGTGGATCCTAAACACAAACAGAGGCAGGGTTAGGGTGTACTGATTTCATGTAGGCTTCTATGGAGAGGGGGGAAATGGATGGCAAGGATCGAGGGTATCGACCTACCTCGTGATAAACGGGTGGGGATCGCCCTGACCTATATTTTTGGTATAGGTCGGTCCGTAGCTCAGCGTGTCATTAGTGTTACAGGTGTAGATCCGAATACCCGTGTTCGTGATCTCTCTGAGGATGACATTGCCAAGTTACGTGCCTACATCACGAAGAATTGTATCGTAGAGGGGGATCTGCGCCGCGATACAGCCCTGCAGATCAAGCGTCTAGTGGAGATTGGCTGTTATCGCGGGGTACGTCATCGCCGTGGTTTACCCGTGCGGGGACAGAGTACTAAGACGAATGCACGAACGAGGAAAGGGCCGCGGCGTACCGTGGCTAACAAGAAAAAGTAGTGATAGGTATTGGGGAGAAACAGCGTGAGGGGGTGAGGGAATATGGTAGTAAAACGTCGCGTTGGCGGACGTGGGGGACGGCGTGTCATCAAGAAACATATTGAATCGGGGGTTGTGCACATCCACTCCACATTCAACAATACCATCATCACCGTAACAGACCCACAGGGGAATTCTATTGCTTGGGCTAGTGCAGGGGTGATGGGTTTCAAGGGATCTCGCAAGAGTACGCCCTTTGCTGCTCAGATGGCAGCCGACCGTGCGGCCAAAACGGCTATGGAGCACGGGATGCGTTCGGTAGAGGTCATGGTGAAGGGTCCGGGTGCAGGTCGCGAGGCGGCCATTCGTTCTTTACAGGCAGCTGGTTTAGAGGTTGTGCTGATCAAGGACATGACACCGATTCCACACAATGGTTGTCGTCCACCCAAGCGTCGCCGTGTCTAAAGGGGGATGTGTGTGGGGTTTTGGATGAGAGGGTCCCACGTTCCAAGTGTGGGGCGGGTTGATCGGAGACCTTCGCGTGGGTTCACAACTGGGGGCGTGCTGTGTAGGTAGCTTGATGGGTGCGTCCACGGGTTGGGGGTCTAACCTTAGGATTGTCATTCCTTCAAGATCCCTGCCCGATCGCTCGTTTCATGGGCATCGGGATGTAGTTGGAGGCGGGGAGGTTACGTGGGGCGTATGGCAAGTCGGATGATTGAGATTGAGAAACCTAAGATTGAGGCTGTCGATCTGAGTGAGGATCACCGGTACGGTAAGTTCGTGATTGAGCCCCTGGAGAGGGGTTATGGAACCACCTTGGGGAACTCATTACGCCGGATCCTTATGTCCTCTCTTCCCGGTGCGGCTGTCCATTCTGTGCAAATCGATGGTGTGTTGCACGAGTTTTCCACCATACCCGGTGTGGTAGAGGATACGGCGCAAATTATCCTGCAAATCAAGCGTTTAGTGCTTAAGATCCATAGCGAAAATGAAGTCACCCTGGTTATCGATAAATCGGGTCCTGGCATGGTGACAGCGGATGATATCTCGTCCGATGATGATGTGGAAGTTCTCAACCCCTCTCTTGTTCTGGCAACGTTGTCGGAGGATGCTGAGTTGAATATCCGTATGACGGCCAATCGGGGTCGTGGATATATGGCAGCGGACCGTAACAAGCGGGAAGGGAAGCCCATTGGGGTCATTCCTATCGATGCCATTTATACACCGGTGGAACGTGTCAATTATCATGTCGAGAATACGCGTGTGGGCCAGGTGACGAACTATGACAAACTGACCCTGGAGGTGTGGTCGGACGGTAGTTTATCCCCAGATGAGGCGGTGAGTCTCGGGGCTAAGATACTCAATGAGCACCTTATGTTATTTGTGGGTCTGACGGAGAACGCGCAGCGTACGGAAATCATGGTAGAGAAGGAAGAAGATGAGGCTGGCAAGGTTCTAGAGATGACGATTGAAGAGTTAGACTTATCGGTTCGTTCGTATAATTGTTTGAAACGGGCAGGGATCAATACGGTGTTGGAGTTGACACAAAAGACTCGGGCCGATATGATGCGTGTTCGTAATATGGGTAGCAAGTCCCTGGGTGAGATTGAGGAACGATTGATTGAGTTAGGGCATGGTTTGCGGCCGGATTGAGGGGGATTTTCTAGGAAAGGGAGAGAGGGGGTAGGTATATGGGTCACTCCCGTTTTAAACGTTCCACCGGTCCCCGTAAGGCAATGTTGCGTGATCTCGTGACGGATGTGATTTTGCATCGTAGGATCAAAACGACAGAGGCAAAGGCGCGGGCGGTTCAACCGATTGTCGAGAAAATGATTTCCCTTGCCAAACGTGGTGATTTGCATGCTAGGCGCCGGGCAGCTGCTTTTGTTTATAAGAGGCGTTCGATTACGGAATTTAAGGAAGGTAGCAGGGTACCCAAGCAACAATGGCAGACCCATGAGCGCCACGTGGATGCTGTGAGGATCTTGTTCGATGAGGTGGGGCCACAATATGAGGATCGCAAGGGTGGTTATTCCCGTGTGACCCGGATTAGGCCGCGCCGTGGTGATGGTGCCATGTTGGCCTATCTCGAGCTGGTATAGGGTATCCCCTTGGTAGTGGGGATGCGTTGTATCCGTTTGTGGACTGCCTATGATGGAACAGATTTTGCCGGTTTTCAGGTACAGCCTGCGCAACGGACCGTTCAGGGGGTTCTACAGGGGACTTTAGAAGGGCTAGTACAGCACACGGTTTCATTGCAATCCTCGGGGCGAACGGATGCGGGGGTTCATGCGCGGGGCCAGATCTGTCATTTTATGACGGGTTCCCCCATTCCGCCTTCCCACTATGCAATGATCCTGCGGAGGTCGTTGCCCCCCGATGTGGTGGTGCGTGGTAGTTGTCAAGTTCCGAACCATTTTCATTCCCGTTTTGATGCGCGGTGGAAGTGGTATCGCTATCTTGTGACGATGCAAACCTATCCTCTGCCACAAGTGTATCGTTTTGCTGCCTGTCTACCCCTTTCGGTTGATGAGATGGCTATGCGGGTGGCAGCTCTCCATATGAAGGGTGAGCACGATTTTACTGCCTTTTGCGCATCCTCTTCATCCGGTTCTAGTCGGATACGGGTAATTTATGCATGTCGTGTGCGTTATCAGCCCCCCATTTGGCAGGTAGATGTTGTAGGGAATGGATTTTTGCATCGAATGGTTCGCATCCTCGTTGGTACGCTTTACTATGTGGGGCTTGGTCGAATAGCTCCGGAGGACATAACATCCATCCTACGACAGAGGGAACGTTGTGGGGCGGGTCCCACGCTACCGGCGCGGGGTCTCTGTCTGATGAAGGTGGGTTACCGACCCTGGTTTTCCTTGTAATGGTGCTTGCTGCAAGGGCAAGTTTGCCCGGGGGTGTTGACCTGTTCTGTGGGTATTTGCTTGGAAGGGAGGTTTCATTTATGCAGACTCAGAAAACGTATGTAGACCAGTGGGGAAAGACGGAACGTAGCTGGTATGTTATGGATCTGGCGGGAAGGCGTTTAGGACGAGCCGCTTCTGAGATTGCTGCCGTTTTGCGGGGGAAGCACAAGCCCACATTTACACCCCACGTGGACGGTGGTGATTTTGTCATTGTTGTCAATGCCGATAAGGTACAGTTGACGGGTGACAAATGGGTGAAGAAGATATACCATCGACATTCTGGTTATCCTGGGGGCCTGAAGTCGATAGCGGCTGGGAAATTACGGATGAGTCGTCCCGAGCGTATGGTTGAGATCGCCGTCCGAGGGATGTTGCCCAAAACAACATTGGGTCGGAATCAATTCAAAAAAATGAAGGTATATGCGGGTTCTCGACATCCTCATGAGGCTCAGCAGCCAAAGGATTGGTCAGTACACGGAGGTGAGGTAACTGGATGATAGGGTCATCATCACGACAATTGTATGGAACAGGACGTCGTAAGGAGTCTGTAGCACGGGTTCATCTCCGTCCTGGAAGTGGAAAGATGATTGTCAATGGTCGTCCTATGGAGGAATATTTTGGTTTGCCCATTTTGCGTGCGATTGTGAGACAGCCGCTCGTTTTGGCAAACCGGGAAGGAGTATTTGATATCCTTGTCAATGTGAAGGGCGGTGGATTCACGGGGCAGGCTGGTGCCATTCGCCATGGTGTGTCGCGGGCACTTCTGCAGGCAGAGGGTGATCTTCGTCCAGTTTTAAAGAAGTCAGGCTACCTGACAAGAGACCCAAGGATGAAGGAACGGAAAAAGTATGGATTGAAGGCAGCACGGCGTGCACCTCAGTTTTCCAAGCGGTAACGATGCATCTTTTTATATAATTTTTACCATGGGTGGTTTCCACCCATGTTTTTTTTTGTTCTTTGGATGGGCACAAGTAATAAACCGGTCTCCTGATGGAACATCCCTGCATAGGGTACAGTTGAGAACACAGTTTCGTGATGGTATGGGTAGCGGGATATGGATACGATGGGTTAGATGGTTTAATTTTTATCCTAGTATATTTCATTTATTGATTCGGGTTTCCTGTTTTTGAGGCCTGGATATGCCCCCTCCTGTGTATAGTACCCCTACTATCATACTATGCAAATAAAAAAATAATTAATAAGGGGAAACAATAGTATGGAAAATAAGGAAAATAAATTAGATGAAATTATATATAAATTATTACAATTTATTCCCCCGGGTTCTGCGGGACCCTCCGGTATTGTCTTCGGGCAAACGGGAACAACGGGGGTAACAGGTTCGACAGGTTCAACAGGGGCAACGGGGGTAACAGGTTCGACAGGGTTGACGGGAACAACGGGGATCACAGGTTCGACAGGTTCGACAGGGTTGACGGGAACAACGGGGATCACAGGTTCGACAGGTTCGACAGGGTTGACGGGAACAACGGGGATCACAGGTTCAACAGGTTCGACAGGGTTGACGGGAACAACGGGGATCACAGGTTCGACAGGTTCGACGGGTTCGACAGGGTTGACGGGAACAACGGGGGTCACAGGTTCAACAGGAGCGACAGGGGTAACGGGAGCAACGGCCCTCGCATCACCAGTGGCTGCTGCGCAATTTGATTTTTCTAGTTCAACAGTCCTTGCCGGAGGTTCTCTTTCCATTACCAGCGTGGTACAGCAACAGGGCTCAGCAATTAGTGTTGGTAATACCCCTACAACTGTCATTTCCTTAGCCCCGAGTACGCTCTATGAATTGCATATTGCTTTTGCCGTATCCCTACTGGGTGGTTCCGTTTCATGCAATCTCAATGGTTCTAGTGTGGTTGTATGGGGATCGGGGCAGCTACAACAAATGTTAGGATTTACTCTGATACAGACACCCTCGGGGGGGAATAGTACCCTGACCTTCCCGGTTACAGTATCTAGCGTGTCTGGGGAAAGGGTTATGATCACAGTGGTTCCTTCATAGGGATCTCTCTTTTGGGGTTGTGATTAGGGAATGGGAAAATCAATGATCTTAATGTATAATAATTTTATTTTAAATTATGTTTTTATCAATAATATTTTATTATAATTATTCAATAATTACTATGGTAGAGAAAATTTGTAGAACTACAATAGTAGGGTTTCTCTTCCCCCCCATCCTACATAGTAGTGTGTGGGCACCGAGCGGGAACGAGGAGGTGTGTTCATACCAAAGGGAATAGTGATATGAATAATGTAAATAAAATAAAAAACCTGTCCTTGGTGGACAGGTTTTAACGTTCTGTGGATTCTGTGTAGAAGAATTGGGATGCAAATCCATGGGAACTTCCGTATTCATATGCGTAAAGGTCTGGAGATCCATCGAAGGAAGCCAAAAGTCCGTGTGGGTCAACCAGCTACTTGTTTTGCGATTTGCGAGGGGGATTGACTTTAATTTGTCTAATAAGTTAAAATTTTATGTATGGTTTATTCTTTCCTCGGGGCAAGGTGAGATTTGATCTTGACTGATACCGACTAGATTTTTGACTCGAGTCCCCTGTCCCTTGGTAGGATGTCCAGATCCTAGTGTGTAAAGGGTGGTTGAGTTTAATGTTTAGCAAAGGTACCCGTATTAGAAAGACTATCATCACTTTTGCATGTTTTTCTGTTATGATGGGTTCGTTTACAGCAAATGTTGGGCAGGTGTCTGCCGCGGGAGAAACTATGGATATAGGATCTATGACAAGGGAAAATCATCTGGAAGACGTCTTGTCAGGTTCTGAACGGCCCTTTACCGGTATGTCTGAAGAGAATCCGGGAGAAAAAACACATAAGCGTTCCAAGCGATTGGTTCCCTTACTTCTTGTAGGAGCAGCAGTTACTCTCTGGGTCGCCGGTTGTGAGGGTGAGGTAGAGAAGAAAAATCCAGATGGTTCGTCCGTAAAGTACCATGGCCGTGGTGAGATCCAAACCTAGAGACCTCCGAAGAGGGTAGTTCCCAAGCAAAGAAGGGAGGCTGCCAACGTAGTTGTATGGAATTTTTAGGAATGGAGCTGCTATCGTTACTTCGATAGTGGCTCCATGGTTTTTTATTGCTTTCCGGGTCCGTGGCATGGATGGTTTCCGCATCATTTTTCGGAGTTATGCATTTCAAGGGAAAAGATCACTTTGTCCTAGGTCCTCTGCGAATGAACGTCCTTGTTGTGCTGCTGAAAACGCTGCGTTTTGTATGATCACCATGGTTTCTCTGGGTTGATTCATTTCTATGCAGTTTATATATCGTTGTTCAGGGCTGATATGTTTCTTTGTAGTGTAAATGATCCATGTGAACACTATTTTTTATGATTCAGAGGACTGCTAGGATTAGGGACCATTGCATTTTTATCATTTCTCTGGGGTCTAGAGACCCGAGATTGAAAAGAGGCTAATTTCAGGAAAACCATACAGGAATAAGGAGGTTTGATCATGTCTTTGATCATGTCTAAGTATATTACAATAAATCTTTTAGTAAGAATGTTGCTTGAGACGTTACTTGTTCTATTTGTTGTAAGATTCGATCGTGTTTACTATCAGCATACGGTAGTGTTGAAAAATAGTTCTCGTCGGGAATTACTCCAGAGATGGGGTAGGATGGCGGACGTTTTCTTAGTGGTATTGTATGGTGTTTGGACAGTATACTATGCATTCAAATTTATGCCCGTTATCAAGAAATGGTTATCACTTGAACATTTTTTCTATTTACCCGTACCGGAGCAGTTTTCTCTCTGTGGCCTCCTTATTTTGTACTCTTTGTTGGGTGTATTTTTTGTGTGGCCCGCGTTTCGATCGTACATACTGTCCCAATTACAACTTGATCCCCAGCGATACCTTCATCGCATCCTGGTATGGTGGATGTTTTCCTGTTTCATTGATCTTATATTCGTAAAGTTTTCCCGTCCCAATATCGCGTATGAATACTTGGATTGGATTGAGGATGGTCAGGGTGTATGGCTTATACATTGTCAAGAAATATTGCTTGTTGTATTGGCTATAGGTGGTGGTGTTACTCGTAACTGGAAGGAAATGCTAGTTCGACTAGGACTGAACAGGAAACCCACAGTCATAGATTTGGGGTGGGCTTGGGTTTCCAAGACGGGATGTGATTTTTTACAATCAACTATACATAAATTTTTATTTTTATATTCATTTTTACCTGAATCTAGCGATCCCCCGCTTCCATCGTTGGATTGGCCGGCTCTTATGGCAGTAACCCTTGCACCGGCGATTGGGGAAGAGTTGTTCTTTCGGGGCGCCCTTCAGCCACGTGTGGGTATTTGGATTACCAGTATTCTGTTTACCCTAGTACATGCGCAGTATGATTGGTACGGTCTTCTTATTATTTTTTTGGGATCACTATTACTTGGATGGATTGCACATCGTTATTCTATATGGTTGTCTATAGGATTTCATATGTACAATAATTTCATGGTTTCTTTTTCATAATGATCATGGTATTGAACTGAGAGTGTGTCCAGTAAGCTGTATAAGCGATGAAGGTTGTAAGTGGCCCTTCGGGGCCGGTTGATAGGCAGCAGGCTTCCAACCACCTAACAATGCTGGTGTGGAAACACCCCGGTGGTGAGCGGTTCAGGAAAAGGCAGGGCTAGAATCCCCGTCAGGTAGGGATTAGGGAGCTCAACGAGAGTGAACCGTTCAAGGACGCATCGAAAGGAACAGTCCATGTCAAAACCGAGGTGTGTCTTGGCACATTGGGAGAAGTCACGAAAGATAACCCACTCCAGTAGGGGGAAGGAAATAGGAAAATACGTGGGGCCAGGTATGGAACTGCATGAGGTAGCGGGGGGGTCCAATCCCATATTGAGGGACTCTGGGTGAACTACTATGGTGTCTTTGACCCCTCATATCTCAGGAAAGATCTACGGTACTTCGGAACAATTTCATGTAATCTCAATGGTTTTAGTGTGGTTGTATGGGGATCGGGGCAGCTACAACAAATGTTAGGATTCACTCTGATACAGACACCTTCGGGGGGAATAGTACTCTGACTTTTCCGATTACAGTATCTAGCGTGTCCGGCTGGGAAAAGGGTTCCTTTGTCCCTAGGTTCCCCGTGAATGAACGGCTTTGTTGTGCTGCTGAAAATGTTGCGTTTTGTATGATCACTACGGGTCATCTGAGTTGATTCATTTCTATGTAGTTTTATATATAGTTGTTTGGGGCTGGGTGCGTTTCTTTGTAGCGTAAGGGATCTATGTGAACACCCTTCTTTTATGATTCAGGGGACCGCGAGGGCTAAGGACCATTGCATTTTTTACCGTTTTTTATTCTTTGGGGGTCTAGAGACCCGAGATTGAAAAGAGGCTAATTTTAGGAAAACCATACAGGAATAGGGAGGTTTGATCATGTCTAAGTATATTACAATAGATCTTTTAGTAAGAATGTTGCTTGAGACGTTACTTGTTCTATTTGTTGTAAGATTCGATCGTGTTTACTATCAGCATATGATAGTGTTGAAAAATAGTTCTCGTCGGGAATTACTCCAGAAATGGGGTGGGATGGCGGACGTTTTCTTAGTGGTACTGTATGGTGTTTGGATGGTATACCATTCTTTAAAATTTATACCTGTTATTGAAAAATGGTCATCACCTGCACATTTTTTCTATTTATCAGCACCAGAGCAGTTTGCTCTCTATGGTCTCATGATTCTGTACTTATCGTTGGGTATATTTTTTGTGTGGCCCGCGTTTCGATCGTATATACTATCCCAATTACGACTTGATCCCCGGCGATACCTTTATCGCATCTTGGTATGGTGGGTGTTTTCCCGTTTTATTAATTTTATATTCGCGAAGTTCTTTCATCCTAATACCTCGTATGAATATTTGGATTGGATTGAGGATATTCAGTCTATATGGCTTATAAATTGTCAAGAGATATTGCTTGTTGTGTTGGCCATAGGTGGTGGTGTTACTCGTAACTGGAAGGAAATGCTAGTTCGACTAGGACTGAACAGGAAACCCACAGTCATAGATTTTGGATGGGCTTGGGTTTCTAAGACGGGATGTGATTTTTTACAATCAACTATACATAAATTTTTATTTTTATATTTATTTTTACCTGAATCTAGCGATCCCCTGCCTTCGCCGTTGGATTGGTCGGCTCTTATGGCAGTAACCATTGCACCGGCGATTGGGGAAGAGTTGTTCTTTCGGGGTGCTCTTCAGCCACGTGTGGGTATTTGGGTTACCAGTATTCTGTTCACCCTGGTACATACGCAGTATGATTGGTACGGTCTTCTTATTATTTTTTTGAATTCACTATTATTTGGATGGATTGCACACCGTTATTCCATATGGTTGTCTATAGGATTTCACATGTACAATAATTTCATAGTTTTTTCGTAATGATCATGGTATTGAACTGAGAGTGTGTCCAGTAAGCTGTACAAGCGATGAAGGTTGTAAGTGGCCCTTCGGGGCCGGTTGATAGGCAGCAGGCTTCCAACCACCTAACAATGCTGGTGTGGAAACACCCCGGTGGTGAGCGGTTCAGGAAAAGGCAGGGCTAGAATCCCCGTCAGGTAGGGATTAGGGAGCTCAACGAGAGTGAACCGTTCAAGGACGCATCGAAAGGAACAGTCCATGTCAAAACCGAGGTGTGTCTTGGCACATTGGGAGAAGTCACGAAAGATAACCCACTCCAGTAGGGGGAAGGAAATAGGAAAATACGTGGGGCCAGGTATGGAACTGCATGAGGTAGCGGGGGGGTCCAATCCCATATTGAGGGACTCTTCTGGATGAACTACTATGGTGTCTTTGACCCCTCATATCTCAGGAAAGCTCTACGGTACTTTGGGACAATTTTATATAATATCAATGGTTTTAGTGTGGTTGTATGGGGATCGGGGCAGCTACAACAAATGTTAGGATTCACTCTGATACAGACACCTTCGGGGGGAATAGTACTCTGACTTTTCCGATTACAGTATCTAGCGTGTCCGGCTGGGAAAAGGGTTCCTTTGTCCCTAGGTTCCCCGTGAATGAACGGCTTTGTTGTGCTGCTGAAAATGTTGCGTTTTGCATGATCGCCATGGGTCCTCTGGGTTGGTTCATTTCTGTGTATTTTTATATATCGTTGTTCGGGGTTAGTACGTTTCTTTGTAGCGTAAGGGATCTATGTGAATACCCTTCTTTTATGATTCAGGGGACCGCTAGGGCTAAGGACCATTGCATTTTTTACCGTTTTTTATTCTTTGGGGGTCTAGAGACCCGAGATTGAAAAGATGCTAATTTTAGGAAAACCATACAGGAATAGGGAGGTTTGATCATGTCTAAGTATATTACAATAGATCTTTTAGTAAGAATGTTGCTTGAGACGTTACTTGTTCTATTTGTTGTAAGATTCGATCGTGTTTACTATCAGCATACAGTAGTGTTGAAAAATAGTTCTCGTCGGGAATTACTCCAGGTTGCATCCCAAATCTGGTGTCACCCCCCAAAAAGGTGATTTTAGGTTCCTCATCCTTGCTCGCGAATCGCTCCCCCGGAGGGATTTTCTAATCAATAATAATTTTTATTAATAATATAAAAGTTAAAATGCACGGAGGCTACGTTCTGTATAATTGAGTAAATTATGTAAATATTTTGAAAAATATATAGGAAGACCGCCCTGGCATCCATTTCCGGCATCATCTAAAAAGCCCCGGTTTATATATTCATTAATAAAATATTATTATATAAAACGGAAAATATAAACTATATATATAACATTTTAGAATAGTATAATCAACCCGTCCTTCGCATGGCTTTTTCCCGTTGTTTTCTGCTGTGTTTTAGGACGCAAAGACCCACCGTTTGATGAAGGGCACCCAAGGTCGGATGGCAGCGAACCTTTTTTGTGAAACGTTTGATTTCCCCATTCCATCGTTCCGTGATATTGGTGGTACGACAGGCCACGCGATCATTTCCATCGTGGCGAAGATGAATCGTAATCTGGGGCAACCCCCTTCGAAAAATCCTCATGGTACGAGGCGCAAGAGAGCGGTATTCATGATAGATCTCCATGGACGCCTTATGGGCCACTTCCCGGTTGGGGGCTTCCCAAACCTCCTCACGAATTCTTTCTGAGAGAGATCCCCACTCCGCGATAGGGAGATGATCCCTCTTTAGGGCTGCCTTTCGCAGATTTCGGGTCCAATGAGCTATACAACCGTTGCCAATCAGACAGGGGGTACTCCTCTTGTATGGCCTGTATGAGGCCGTCATGGGCATCTGTAGTGATCAGGGGTATTGTATGTAAACCGCGTGAACGGAGGTTTTGAAAGACCTTGCGCCAGGTCTGAACACATTCTGGCTGATCGATCCCATAGTACAAAATGTCTTGAATGCGAACACCATTTCGGTTGCTGAATCCCATGACGATATATACGGCTACGGATCCCCTACCACGAACATAAGTGTAGGTAGCATCTGCTTGAACGAAGCTATAGCTGTTACCTTGTAGGGAACGTTGATTCCATACACTTAGATAGGAATCATAATAGCGTCTAAACCGACGAGAAAGAGTGGAGCGTGGGATATCACTATGGCATAACAACGGGGATCGTCTCGACAAATCCTGCAGGGATACACAATCAGCACGGAGGGGGTACAATTTCTCCAACCAACAGTGGGTATATCTCTGATAACGCTCCACAAGAACGGATTCGAATCCTCCCTCCCGTAATTTAGGAAAGAAAATCGTGATAGAACCGCAACCTGTCTGTATGATTCTTTTCCTGTAACCGTTTCTGCGAATCATCGTACCGGAACCGTCAGGACTCCTCTCTTGCAGCTCCTGTCGTCGGTAATGATCACACTCATGATCAACCAACCACTCGAAAGCCTTGGAAAAAGCATGCAAACCAATATTGGAATCTTTGGAAAGATCTCGCTCCAAATGCAAAATAGCCTCCTTGAACGAACTCCCCCTTTTTTGCAGATATTTCAATCGGTATTGTAAGAAAGAGCGCATATCTTCTTCACATGTCCAGTGAATGGGGCCAGAATTTTGATCACTCATGGTGTTGTGTCACCCTATCTATTATAAATTTAGAAATTTATAATAGATATTATAATATTTGCAAGTAATTTTGTCTATGATATTTTTGGTATCGCACAATAAAAAAACAGGATAGGTAGGGAACCTTGGGATCATCACTAATTTGGGGAAACACAAGTAATGGTTAGGGGGCGAAGGGCCCTTTTCAGGGGAAGAGGAGTCCGTTGGGGCTCCCTGCGCGGGGAACAAGGATCCGTAGGAAAAAATCTGCCCCCGCAAGGGATTTCAGCCGGGAGTAACTAAGACAGGTCCAAACAAAGGGGTTCTACGTGGAGGAAAAGTAATGGGGGAAAATGGATATATATGGTAATTAGGGTCAATTTAGATTTTATTATATATTAGATTGAAATAATTAATAAAAAAATAGATTCAGAGACGGGTCATTAGACGACGCGGGAAGGACAAAAAAGGGCCCCTGTGGGGCCCTGACACCAAATTTGGGATGCAACCCGAATTTTCTATCTATACAAATTAATAAAACAATTATGCTTTAAAAAATACAGGAAAAGGTCACCCGAAGGGATCAAGGAGGTAGGACCAAAAATACCCCCGGAAAATGCACACACCCGTTCGGATGCTGCCATCCTATGTGTATTAGACACTACATGGCGATGGTGCCAATAGGGTACTTTTAACGATGTTGGTGCTAATGGATAGGCATGCAAAAATCCTCTTTCCATGGGGAAGAGGATTGTGGGGAAATGCGGAAAATGGTTTACCCTATGCAATGTTCATTGAATCCTTGGGAGGTTTTTTTATGATCCAGTCCCCTTTGATCGTAGGGAGCTCCTTGTGCGAAAGTAGTATTGGGTGGGTTTTGCGTTAGCCGGTACCGGTTGTAGTTGCAGGAGGGTTGGTAACATCAGTCATCTTACGATTGGCATAGAGAAAAGGTAAAACACTATACATGGGGATCATATTGTAAAAGGAGGGCATGTTTTTCCATAAGGAATGGGGGATACCCTCCCGCAGCCAGGGTTGGATGAGGGGGAAATATACGTACGTCATAAGACAATAGCTTAGGGGGATTGTTACCATAACCCAAAACAATAATCTACGCCAGTAGTGGGGGTTCCAAGGATGGGAGGGGGATAGATTTTTTCCCCACCAGAAAATCAATGCTATCAGGCCGCCACAAATGATCTCGAATCCCATGAAAACAATCCACAAATTGATGACATAATTGTACATGAACATTGCAATGGATCCAGATAGTATCGATCCCACTAAAATGAATATTTTTCGTTTATAAGATATATTTTTTACCTCCTCATGCCAATTGCGTAAATGACCGCTCAGCCCCTGACGTGATTTCCACATCCACAGTAGCTCAGGGTAAAGGGCCATCAGCATGCCCGCTAGTGGGATGGGAGCAAGTAATCCAATGAGTAAGGGGGTAGGTACAATTTTCATTGCAGTCCCTTGCTCTAGGATCAACAGGATTGAACCCAATCCTAGAGAAATGAAGAAAACAGACAAACCAATTTTGGTATTTTTTTCCATTTTTATAGGATTTTTCTCTCTATTCCTCAACCCGTGCCTTGTCTTCGTTGTTTGCACTACGGAGAGGAGTAATAGGGAAATGAAGATAAAGGTAAGGGGCAAGTGGCGAGTTTCTATGGCATCTTTATGGATAGGAACACATGATTCCAACCACATTGCGATCAGAATACTGAGTAAAAATCTTGGTAAAAAAATATATCTTAGAAATAGGATCATACAATACATGGGCAATCCTCCTTTAGCAATATAAATATAGGGAAGCAAATTACCTTCCCTGTTCAGTAAAATCAACAAAAACCGCTACAAACTTTTTCTGTTGTCCATCTACTACAACCCCAGGTACCTAAATACCAACAAAGACCGGAACAAGCACTTCCAAAGGCGACTTCTACAGCAGGCCACAAACCAAAGAATATGTCAGCTGCTAACCAACATGCCCACGAACATCCTCCAATGAGGGCGGAGCAAACGTAATTCATAGCTGTATGAC
This sequence comes from Pasteuria penetrans, assembly GCF_900538055.1. Taxonomy (NCBI): domain Bacteria; kingdom Bacillati; phylum Bacillota; class Bacilli; order Caryophanales; family Pasteuriaceae; genus Pasteuria; species Pasteuria penetrans. The sequence continues at coordinate 1,117,131 of NZ_UZAC03000001.1, read as the reverse complement.
AGGTATTGCACCAGTTCCAGAAACGAGTGTATCGTTTATTTATTTTGTGGAGGAGCACATTATTACCCTCTAATGATGTGGAGAAGGGATTCTCCATGAGAATTTTTCCCTCTTCATCCAATACGTTCTTATTTTCATCAATGGTAAATACGTCCCTTTTGCCCTTATGGAAAATATAGAAAGATTTTTTCCCATTCAACATAACCCTTGCTATAACTGGTGCGACAGCGTCGTCTGTCCATTTTTGCATAACTTGGCCTACCTGTGTTTCCGTTTCTTTATGGTAGATTGCATGTGAGATCATAAAAACGGGAAAGGATGAATTTAGATGATTTTTTTGTTCTAGGGGGATATCCTTGATTTTCCCCTTATCTATACTAATATTATAAATTTTATAGTCATTCGTTTTTGTATCAATTTGTAATTGTTTATTTTCTAAGTAGGTTTTTGCCCCGAATTCATCAATTTTCTGAATTATATTATTGAACTTTTCTTCATCGAATCCCGGGAGTTGGGGGGGTAGTATTTCCTGTTGTTTAAAGAGGTCCTTTGGGTTTATGCTATTACATTCCTTAACTCCTCCTTGCATATGACTACCGTCGATAGGTATATTTTCTGTAGGGGCTATACTCTGCGCCCCTACTTGAAGAGAAGCGTTGCTGTTGAGAGAGAGGGTCATTGCTGCTACTATGGGGAGAGCAACCCACCGGTTAAATTTGTGATGCCCAGAATGTGTAGACAAACTTGATCACTCCCTGTGAATGGGGCAGCCTCCGGTTGATTATGTAAATTTTTTCAGGGGATTTTTCCCTGGGCAGGATACTCTTTTACTTGGTTAGTGATATAATCCCTGCAATTGCATGCTGGATTACCTATGCGATCAATGTTTCAGTAGAATGTAATAGGTGTAGGGACAGCATATACGCCAACAAAAAACACATTGGTCTTCCTTCAAGAGCACCCCTTGAAAAATTTACAAATGATTTCGGATGGTGCCGTGGATGGTTTGATAAATCATCTTGCAGGAATCGATCTAAAGCAAGGGATACGTCGGGTGACAGAAAGGGTGATGAAATCCTTATTTAGGAAGGGGAAGATGTCTCCCCAGGCTTATTTTACCTGTGTTTCTGGGGTCCGTAAATAAAAAATTGAGTATTTTCTGGTGCTGGTGCCGTTAAAAAGGTTCACAATTGTTTCCTGAGGTTCGAATAAAAATGGAAAGTGGGCTTTTGCGGATTCATAAAAATAACTACATAAACTTTTATGAAATCATACTATCTATAGAAGCTCGGTTCCATAATTATGATTAGGTTACCGATATTATAATAATATTCCGAATATATAGTCAAAATAGGATATGACCCTACCTTCCTTACGTACATTCGAAACAACTTTATATGTATTACCTGAAAAATACCCTCAAAGAAACTTGAAGACCATCTGTTATTCCTATACAATCCTCTTTATACCCACTATAAAGGGAGGTTGATAACAGATGGTCTCAGGGTATTGTACCATAGAACAGTCGAACTTGAAAGGGATAGAGGAATGGATTGAATGCTTCGCGGATAAGTGGCGCTGGTGTTCCACCAAGGAAGAAATTAAACTTGCAACCCTTTGCGAGTATTATGAGAAACATGCTTCATGGTACAAGGAAACATATGCCGATTATCATAATACTATCGGTCAACCCTGCAAGGATATCCTTTTTACCATAATCCTGGAGTCCATTAAAGAAACCTTTGGGTGGACAGACAGGGAATTGATCGAACGTATTCCACGGGAAGGAGTGTTCTTTGAAGCTCTGGGGGGCAAAAAAGGAAAGCCCCTTATAGGTAGGAGAACATTATACGAAGGCAGAAAACGGTTGTTGGCATACGAGGAGAAAACAAAATGCAATGTTACACGGGACTCCTTTCAGCACTTTACCACCTTCCAAAAGTCAATAGTAGGTATGACATCCACCTGCCGTAGAATGGATAGCACGCTAATCAACAGCAACATAAGGAAATTGACCCGTAATGACGTGATCTATCTGGTGGCGAAAAATGTGGTTTGTATCTCGGCTGAACTCCTGATTCCCCTCCCCGCGGAGTGGGGGGTTTTTCTGGAGAAGGGGTGTAAACTAACAGACATCGATAGTCGGCAATCATTGGGCTATCAGCCTCCCCTTCCCCCCAAAAAAGGGGCAACAGCAAGGGATCATAGGACTGCAGAGCTAATTGGGGTTTGCTTGGCTGTAAGGGAACAGGTCTCCCACTATGACAACATCAGATCAACCAAGGAGTATGCATTGCTGGAAAGGGTGATCTGGGAACAAACTGAGGAGGATGAACAAGGAAATCTCAGGATGCTCTCCAAGGTGCGTTCTGGTAGTCTACAAAGCCCTTATGATCCTGATGCTCAGTACAGGAAGAAGAACAAACAGGGGGATATTCCGGCCAAATCGTAGAGGATCGTGATGGAGAGAAGGGAGTAAGCCTAATTTCCTTCTTTGGTCTGAAAGGTTCCCTGCATCCAGATATGGCCTTTGCGAAGGAGTACATGGAAACGAAATTAGGACCCACAGGATCAGATAAAATGAAAATTCGTTATATCCTAAAGTCCATTGTCAACCGTCCATCTCCGGGAATCAGGTGTTCCTGTGAGGATTCGGGAAATTTGGGACAAAAATTTGTGAGAGCGGGATTCGATAAGAAACGGAAAATAAAACACGGCATCCTTGGTTTATGGGAAATTGAATCCGTTATGAAACCCCAACGATGGAGATGTACCTACTGCGAGGACAAATTCAACCACGTGTATGCATTTGTTGGGAAAGGGAAAAAATATGCAGATTTTTGTAGGGAAATGTTCTCGTCAACAGCAGTTATATCTTCAGCAGCGAAGGCAGCAAGGTTACATGGAATACCGGTGAGAACAGGTTATACCCTATTTTTTGACGAATTTCTTCCTAGAAAGAGAAAAGAACTCGAGGAAAAGGCCATCAGGCAGGCCAGGGAACAGGGACGTTGTTTGACCATCGGTATAGATGATACATCGACAAGGAAAGGTAAGAACTACGCAAGCTATATCTATGATACAAAACTTGGGTCTGTATTGGCTGTGATAAAAGGCCGAAAATATGAGGAACTTATGGACTACCAGAGGCAAAATCACCACCTATATGAACTTGATCCAGCGGTTATTGCCATGGACCGAGCCCCTACCTATACTAAGTTTGCTCTATCGGAATTCCCCAACGCGCTTATTGTGTTTGATCGCTTTCACATCATCAAGAATATAAGGGATCTTACCTTACACCCCCCTCTGAAAGTCACTCTTAGGGATAAGCGATTTGCCCCCACCATAAAGGAATTGTTACTTGACCTACTATGGAAAAATTATCGGGAGGAACTTTCCGATCAAGAGAGGAATATTCTTAATGAATTACTTAGTTGTTCGGAAAAATTAAAGAATAAGTATGAATATATTACAAATTTGTTATCATTTTACAAGAAAAAAGAGAAATTCTTCCCCCGTGATTTCTTTGTTTTCCGCTGGCATTTGTCTTGTCATCTGCACTGGGAATGGGTGGACTGTATGTATAAGGAACTCGAAAATGGGAAATATCTGTCCAGGATCAAAGGGTTCGTAAAGGACGCCCTGAAGAAAAAACACAGAGGATTACTTCCCGAATCCAAGAGGCTACTCCTGGAAAAAATATTTCATCTTGCAGATTGGCATAAACTCGGGGAAGCCTACGAATTTATAGAGGATGTTGGAAAATGGTATGACACCGATTATCCCACTTTTACCGAGGCTTACAATAATCTGCACGCTCTCATCGGGAAAGGATTACAGCACGACCACAAGAACATTAGAAAAGGTGCAGAGAGCCTACAGAGGGGGCAACAGTCCATTGCAAATTACCATCGAGGAGACAAGGCTACCAATGCCCTTATAGAGGGAAAAAACTGTGCCACCAAGCTTGACTTTCGCCAACGTTTTGGGGTTCGGATTTGGAGGAACTATGAGAACCTTGCTATCGTATGTCGCAATAGCCACCTGGAAAACGATCAGGGGGTAAATTGCCGTAATGTTTCATAATATTAATATAGTTTTTAATAAACATAAAATAAAATAAAAATTCATTCAATAATTTTGGATACATAATAGAAAAAAAGCACATACTTTTGTTTCTATTTATTTTATAAATTAATAGAGACAGATGCTCTTCGGCATGGGCTCGTGTACAATAAACTGAATAAACAAACTAATTATGGGGAAAAGTGGGCCCCACCTAATTCATCCTTAAAATTCAGAGTAAAAAAAACCGCCCAAGGATATTCCGGGTCCGAAGTTTGGCCAAGAGCCCTAATTTCTCTATTTTCATGATTTTCACTTCGTCCGAAAAGGGGGGCCTTGGGAAATCTAGTTCTGTTTTCATCTCGACAACCCCTTATTCCCTGATAGAGGGTGAGTTGCCAATTATTATAACATATAAAACTTAAATTTTATAAAAACAACGTATATGTCCTACTGTGTTCCCACAAGAATACTTTGGAATACAGGGGGAGGGAATCCGAATCTAGGCAGATATAAACACAGAAACCTACCACGATGCATTTGATCTATCGAACCATGGTTCAGCCCTCACTCCTGAGACTGAACCCCCAGGTCCGAAGTTTGGCCAAGAGCCGGATTGAGCAGGAAACCCACAGTCATAGATTTGGGGTGGGCTTGGGTTTCCAAGAAGGGATGTGATTTTTTACAATCAACTATACATAAATTTTTATTTTTATATTTATTTTTATCTGAATCTAGCGATCCCCTGCCCCCATCGTTGGGTTGGCCGGCCCTTATGGCAGTAACCATTGCACCTGCGATTGGGGAAGAGTTGTTCTTTCGGGGTGCTCTTCAGTCACGTGTGGGTATTTGGGTTACCAGTATTCTGTTTACCCTGGTACATACGCAGTATGATTGGTACGGTCTTCTTATTATTTTTTTGGATTCACTATTACTTGGATGGATTGCACACCGTTATTCCATATGGTTGTCTATAGGATTTCACATGTACAATAATTTCATAGTATTTTCATAATGATCATGGTATTGGGAGTGTGTCCAGTAAGCTGTATAAGCGATGAAGGTTGTAAGTGGCCCTTCGGAGCCGGTTGGTAGATAGCAGGCTTCCACAGGCTTCCAACCACCTAACACTGCTGGTGTGGAAACACCCCGGTGGTGAACGGTTCAGGAAAAGGCAGGGCTAGAATCCTTGTACGGCGTCTGGCTGTCGCCAGATGAAAGGACCGAGGACAAACCGAGGTTCCGTGCACGAAGTCGGATCAGCTCATAGTAGTGAGGAAGCTCCTGTAATGGAAGTGGAGCGAAGGGGCTGTGTGTCAAGAAGTCGTTCAAGAGATGAAGGTTGCTCGGCCTTTCGTAACCGGCTGATAGGTAGCAGGTTACGAACTGCCTAGTGCTGCTGGGGCATCGGCTTGCTTTGTGTCGCACAAGACGGATGGTAGGGCTATTTTGCCATGGTGGGTTGAAAATAGGGGGTTGACCCGGTAGCCCCTTTATTTTTTATACCCTATTGGAAGTATAATTCTTCAAAAGACCATAATAAATGGAAGCAGCAACCTTTTTCTGGTAGGCTGTGGTAGATAGGAGTACACTCTCCTCTGGGTTGGACAAAAAGCCCACCTCTACAAGAACAGCAGGAATGGGTGAATGCTTCAGAATGTATACGTTATCTCTCTTGACAGGAACCCGGCTCGTGTTTTCCAGATTCCGTATCAGCTCATCTTGTATGGAGGCCGCCAGTTCGGCGTTAGCAACTCGTGTGGGAGGATAAAAGGTTTGGGCTCCCTTCCATCGCTGGTCCGGAATCGCATTGAGATGAATACTGATCAGTGCATCGGCTGGTTGGTTATCCTTGATGAATTGCACCCGCGCTAACAAATCTTCCGATTTACGGGATCGTAACGGTTGGGTGTCTTCGTGGGACAAATCGATATCCCTTTCCCGCGTTAGGAGAACCCCTGCACCTGATTCCTGCAAATAATCTCGCAGATAGAGGGAAATTTTTAGGGTAATATCTTTTTCTATAATGCCGTTGATTCCTGTTGCACCCCCGTCGAATCCCCCGTGTCCTGGATCAAGAACAAACTTCCTCCCCACCATAGGGAAATCAAGTTTGCTAACTTCGCGATGCTCATTCCACCATATACCGACACATGCTAACAATACCAATATCCACAAAAAACCTATCCATTGTGTTTTTGGGGGCTGGCGTTTAAGGGGGAACTTCCAATCTCTCCCTTTTTTTGTCGACCCAATCTTTTGTCGGGACAGTATCTGCCTCCAGCGGGGGGTTTGTTCCATCATGGCTTATCCCTATGCTTGCGGTGGCCCAACCTTGCCATTCTCTTCCCCCATGGCGGAAGGGGGTATCGTCGTTACCCCAATGCTTCCTTGTTTCTACTGCTGCAGATCGAATTCCTAGGTCCGATATTCAGCCAGGATCTCATTTTGTACTATGAAATCGATCGGCCAGAATGCGTTCAGACCCGGCGCAAGAGGTCCTTCCTATTGATGGTGTTTTACCATAAAATATCCCTGATTTCTATGAGTGACCAGTTGCATACATACAGAAACAAGCAACATGCATAGGAATAGAATGAGTACATTATATAAAATTTATTCAAACAAAAGTGTATGATCCTGTCGTTAGCCACCTTACCAAGGGTACTTGGATCCCATCTCGTATGACATGATCATGCAAGCTTTCCTCTTCTTTATAGAGGACAGAGCGATATTATTCTACCGCGAAAGATGGCTAAAGATGTCTGTTCCTATACCCGATGGAACGAGCCAACGAGGGATGGAGGGTACACCACAAGGTGGGGGTCTGGGTCTCTTGGAAAGAATCCAAGCCCAAGCCGGGGGCATCTTTTGGGAGGATTGCAGCGCGGAGAATGGCTCCGTGTGGTTTTGTAAGAGGGGTCGGCTGGGATTCTAGCCCTACTCGACACCCCAGAGGAATTACGCATGCGGATCGTATGTGCCGCTTGGGGTGGGATATCCAGATACTCAATGTAATTCGATTCATTGGAATTTTTTCGGGGTGGAGCAGAAGGGTTCGTCAGAACACCCCCCCATTCCAAAGAAGGAAGCCAGGAGTCGGATGGGTTACTACTAGCTACTTGCTTGCTTTGCGAAGGTGGGGTTGACTTGAATTTGTCCAATAAGTTAAAATTTTTAGGATGGTTCATTCCCTCTTTATGTAAGGGGTGATTGAGTTTAATGTGGTACCTGCATGAGAAGGGCAGTGACCACTGTTGCATGCTTTTTTATTATGCTGGGTCCGTTTACAACAAACATTGAGCAAGTGTTTGCCACGAAAGAAACTATGAGTACAGGATATACAGAAAGGGAGAGTCATCAGGAAAATGTTTTGTCAGGTTCTGAACGGACCTTTATGGGTATGACTGTAGGGAATCCAGAGGAAAAAACACACAAGCGTTCTAAGCGATTGGTACCAGTAGTTGCTGTTTTAGGGATAGCAATCCTTTTCCTGGTTCACGGTTGTGAGGGCGAGATAGAGCATAAAAGTTCGGACGGTTCGTCCACAAGGGACCAGAATCAAAGTTTGGTGGTTAGTAGTGGGCAGAAGCGAAATCAGTGACTGATTTCCACTCCTTAGAGGCTTTTGAAGAGGAGGTAGTCCCCAAACAAAGCAGGGGGTCTGCCAACGTAGCTGTATGGGATTTTTAGGAATGGGGCCGCTATCTTGATCTCGATAGCGGCCCCATGATTTTTTGTTGATCTTCGGGTTCGTGGTATTGTTTCCGCGGCATTTTTCGGAGCTATTCAACCCCAGGGGGAAGGGGTCCTTTGTCCTAGATTTTTTGTAAATGAACGATTTTGTCGTGCTGCTGAGAACGCTGCGTTTGGGGTGATCATCACCCTGGATGAGCCCTCTGGGTTGATTCATGGTTGATGTGTCCTTTGGTAGCGTGGGGGATCTATAGGAACACTCTTTTGCATTTTGAACCATTTTCTATTTTTGGGGGTTCAGGGACCTGATCTGGGGCTGAAAAGAGGCCAACCCCGGGAAAACTGTGCAGAAACACGGGGGTTTGATCATGTCTCAGCATATTACAATATATTTTTTAGGAAAAAGAGTTGCTTGAGATTGTACTTGTTTTATTTGTTGTAAGGTTCGATCGTGTTTACTATCAACATACAGTAGTGCTGAAAGATAGTTCCCGCCGAGAATTACCCCGGGGCTGAGATGGGATCGTGGATGTTTTCTTAGCAGTACTGTATAGTGTTTGGGTGGTATACGATGTACTCAAGTTTATATCCGTTATCAAGAAATGGTCATCACCCGTACATTTTTTATTCATTCGTACCAGAGTGGTTTTCTCTCTGTGGTCTCGTGATTCCGTACTCATCATTGGGTATATTTTTTGTGTGGTCCGCGTTTCGATCGTACATATTATCCCAATTACGACCCGATCCCCGGCGATATCTTCATCGCATCTTGGTATGGTGGATGTTCCCCTGTTTCATTGATTTTATATTCACGAAGTCCTTTCGTACCAATATCGTGTATGAATATCTGGATCGTGTATGAATATCTGGATTTGGTTGTGGATGATCAGGCTGTATGGCTTAGGTGTTGCTCAGATGCATTGCTTGTTGTATTGGCTGTAGGTGGGGATGTTACCCGTAATTGGAGGGAAATGCTAGTTCGACTAGGATTGAACAGAAAACCCACAAGCGCGGATTTTGTGTAGGTCTATCTTTCAAATCTCTTGTAGGGTTTTTAAAAATAAACTATACATAAATTTTTATTTTTATATTTATTTTTATACAAATCTAGTGCTCTTCCGCTCCCCTCGTTGGATTGGCCTGGCCTTATGGCAGTAACCATTGCACCGGCGGTCGGGGAAGAATTGTTCTTTCGGGGTACTCTCCAGTCGCGTGTGGGTATTTGGATTACTAGTGTTCTGTTTACCCTGGTACCTATGCAGTATGATTGGTACGGTCTTCTTATTATTTTTCTGGACTCACTATTCCTTGGATGGATTGCACGTCATTATTCCATATGGTTGTCTATAGGACTTCATATACACGATAATTTCATGGTGTTGGTGTAGTCAACAGAGTTCACAATGGTTTTTTGAGGTTCAAAATAGAAATGGAAAGAGGGCTTTTGTGGATTCATAAAAATAACTACATATACTTTCGCGAAATCATACGATCCATAGCATCTCGATTTCCCCATTATGGTTAGGCTACCCCTATTTATAATAACATTCTGAACATATAAATTGAATAGGATATGACCCTCTCTTCTTATGTACATTCGAAACAATTTTTATGTATTACCTGAAAAATACTCTCAAAGAAACTTGAAGACCATCTGTTATACATACATATATAAAAAAAGAGGTTGATAACAGATGGTCTTAAGGCATTGTACCGTAGGAATTCAAAATGGAGATGACAATCCGGATAAGGGACGATGTCCACACAGAACCAGAATGTGATAGGTGGAATATGTGTTTTCTCCATTGATAGTAGTAAAATCCTGATCGTATTGTTGTAAAACCCTTTGGAAGCTGCGGTGTCGAATTCCTTTCCCAATGGGTCGACGGGTTCCCCCCATCCCCTGAATCGTGTGAAGGAGATCGATGGCGTTTTGATAGGTGTGACGCAACAAGATTTCACTACCAAAGATATCCCCATAACCCGCTTTCCCCCATAGATCCCGCCATTGATTCAGGGAGTGGAGGGGAAATTGATACCACCCCTCTATGCCGGCCCTATGGGCCGCCTTTTTTAGTTCACAGAAGGTTTGGGGTCCAAAGGTGGTAGCCAACGCGGTCCCACCGGGCCGGAGGGAATCATACCAGGATGTTATCGTTTTCTTTGGCTGAAAGAACCATTGAAGCACAGCATTGCTTACCACAAGGTCCCAGGTATTGGGGGGGAATGTTATGGCTTCTGCATCTGCATGTAAAAACTCTACATGGGCTAGTGTGGGGCAAGCCCGAGCCGACAGGAGCATAGTTTGGGAGAAGTCGATGGCAACAATATGGGCTTTGGGAAAAACCCGCACGAGATGACGTGTGAGAATACCGGTCCCACAACCAACCTCTAAAATCGACCTAATATGATGAGAAGATGGGCTGGGACCCTTTAGATGGGTCAATAATTGGGTGATCAAAAAGGTAGCCATTGTAGTCTGAACCGTGGCGTTCTGTTCATAGTGAGTGCTGACACGATCAAATTGGCGAATGACTTGTTCCTTCTCCACTCCCCACCTCCTCCCCTAATTGGTGTAGGCAGACGGCCATTTCCTTAGGTTGGGACCAGCAGGCTAGATGTCCTGCTGCGTCCCAGACTTTGTATTTTGCTCGGGGTAGCCACAGGGTCAACTTTTGTGTGGAACGAGGCGGTACAATAGTATCTTCCTGGCCTGTGTGGAGATGAATGGGAATCGACCTGATGGCTGCTAGCTGTTCCCTGGAAAAGGAAATTTGTTGTAAATATCGCAAACCCCATACCAACGATTGTTGGGTTGGTTGTGCATTCGATGTGCGAAGTTCCCTTTGGAAATGCTCCCTCGCCCCCCACTTTTGTTCCTCTAAACTAAAGAGTTGGTGGTCGAATTTTTGTAGCAATCGGCCTGGATTCCTCTCTGCTTGTCTTAGAAGGGAGGTCCATCCATTCCGTGGCTGCAGAGGGAAGTACGGACCCACAGCACCCAGGACAAGACCGGCGACCCGTGAAGGGTAACGACAAGCCCACTCCAATGCAACGAAACCGCCCATGGACCAACCCACAAGAACCACAGGTGCAGTCTCGTGTATCTGATGGTTTACTTGCTCCCAAAGAGGGTATCCTTCAGAGAAATTTATAAAATATTGTTTTGACGCAGCAATCCTATCGGATAGGGAGTATAATATTCGATTTGTTGGGTTCCAAAGATGTGTTGAAAGGGACCAACCAGGGAGCCAAACCCAGGAAACGGACATATTTTTCTATCCCCCTATGGGCCTATAACCTCTGCTATTGTAGTCGCTGCCCCCTGCAGGGATTTCATGGTGTGGGTGGCCATTACTGTGCAGCGGATACATACCCTGTGGGCGGGTACCGTAGGTGGACGAATGGCCATGGCCAAAATACCACGTTCAACCAGTTTTTTTTCCACCCCTAGGGCACACTGGGAATCCCGTAAGGGGATAGGCACAATAGGGGTAGGGATCGCAGTGGGGGGTAGGGTTATACCGTGCTGACCGAGCGTGGAGCGAAAATAGATGGATCGTTGATGGAGTTTCCCCATCCGACGTGTGGGCCGGGCCACAATGGACAAGGCGGCCTGATTGGCGGCAATGAGTGCGGGGGGTAGGGATACGGTATAGACAAGACTACGACAGGTTTGTTGGAGATGTTTTAGCCATGAACTTGGTCCTGCCACATAGGCCCCGTAACTACCAAGGGCCTTGCTAAACGTACCCATTGCTAAGTCTACTCCCCCCTCTATCCCTAATTCCCAGGCCCATCCCTGGCCCCTTGGGCCATACACGCCCACAGCGTGGGCTTCATCGACCAAAAGCGCAGCTTTCCATTTTTCGGCGATTTTCATCAACTCGGGCAGGGGTGCCATATCCCCCTCCATGCTGAACAAACTCTCTGTAACTATCATTTTCCGTCCTGCTGTCCCCGCCCGTTGCAGTAGGAATATGAGGTGCTCCCAGTCCCCATGGCGATAGCGATAGAGATGTGCCCCACTCAATCGGGCTCCATCTAATAAACTAGCATGACTTGCTTTGTCCATGAAAACCGCATCTCGGCGCGTTAAGAGGGAGGAAAGTATACCCAAATTGGCCATGTATCCATTGGCAAAGAGGAGTGCTGCTTCTTTTCCTAACCAGTGTGCCAACTGTTCCTCTAGGTGGGTAGTCGGTGGGTTGTGTCCTAGTAATAATCGTGAGGAGGTTGTGCCTACACAATTCTGGGGTTGTTGGAACCTATGCCGTATCTTGGGATGATGAGCAAGACCGAGATAGTTGGTAGAGGAGAGATTGAGTAGGGTACGACCATCACGACGACAGAAAGGTGCTGTGGCCTGTTCTGTTGGCACAAGAAAACGTGTTTGCTGTTTGATTTCCCAATTTTCCCGTTGTTTTTCTATCCAATGTTCCCATTCGGGTCCTGCCATTAGATGGTTGTGCTTTCGTCGATTTCAAAGCCCAGGGAGGCTATGATTTGGTGGTCTTTTGTAACGGATTGTCCCGGGGTTGTCAAGTAATCCCCTACAAACCAAGAATTGGCGGGATACAGGGAGAGTGCCTGCAAGGGTCCCAAGGTAATCTCCCGCCCTCCGGCTACACGAATTTCCTTGTCCGGTAGTAGGAAACGCAATAAACATAAGACCTGTAGGGCGAAGCGTGCTTCCACCAAGGGTCGATTTCCCATGGGTGTGCCGGGAATGGGGACAAGGAAATTGACGGGGATGGATTCAATGTTCAGATCGCGCAATGCGTAGGCAACCTCCACGAGTTGCTCCATGGTTTCACCCATGCCCACAATGAGACCCGCACAGGGTGACATACCTGCTTCCCGGACGTTGCGCAATGTTGCGATCCGGTCCGCGAATTCGTGGCTGCTGACAATTTCATCATGATGGGAGGCTGCTGTATTGAGGTTATGGTTGTATCGATCGACACCAGATTGCCGCAAACGATAGGCTTGTTCAGGGGATAAAATTCCTAGACAGGCGCAGATGATGATGGAATGGCGTGCCTTGATTTCCCTGACTGCGGCGATTACATGATCAAGTTCCCGGGGTGTGGGACCGCGTCCGCTTGCTACGATACAGTAGGTACGTGCCCCTCGTGTCAGGGCTTCCTCTGCCCCTGCTACGATTGTATTCTGATCTAGCATAGAGTAGGGTTGAATTTCCGCTTCTGAGACACTGGATTGGGAACAATATCCGCAATTTTCTGGACAATACCCGCACTTGACATTGGCTATGCAATTCAGTTTTACCCGTTGCGAAAAATGATGCCGACGAATTTCATAGGCAGCCTGCAGGATCGCTAGCAATTGTTGGGGGGGGGCCTGCAGGATGGACAATGCTTCCGATAGGGACAGACGATGGCCGGTTAAGGATTGATGTGCCAGTGTTTGCCAAGTAATGGAATATTTTTCCCCCTTGTTTCTTGCCAAGGTGGGCATAACTTCACCCCTTTTTTTACCTTTTGATCGTACTTCATCTTACGTGATTTCCCCCTCCGGGACGACCTATAATCCCTACGGAAACATAGGTACCTTTTTCGCCTTTTGTTCGGCACCCGGCATCGACAACCACGCGTTGAGCAAGGTTTGGGGTTGCTCATCCTTTTGATGAGGGAAAGGTCCGAATACGGGCAGGGAGGTTTGCGTTTCTATCCAATCGATCATATGTGTTGTCTCGTACTCATCGTACGAACCGTGGCTGACATTGAATACTATGGCGGCTATGGGTACATCACGTTTCCGAATAGCCTCTACGGTTAGCAGGGTTGCATTGACTGCCCCAGTGGAGGAATGGGAAACAATGAGAACAGGAAGGGCAAGTTTCTGTGCTAGGTCGGCTACGGTTCCGTCCTCGGTCAGGGGGGATAGAAAGCCACCCACGCCTTCTATGAACCAGAAGGCATCGGGCGCACTCGCAAATTGGTTTTGGATGCTACGGAATACCATTTCCATGGTGATCTTTTGTCCCAGTAGAGCGGCGGCCCATGGGGGGGCAAAGGGAGGCGAGAAGGCATAGGGACATATATGGGATAGGGTTTCTGAACCATCCGTACTTTTTTGTAAGCGGTAGGCATCCCCGTCCGGGTGTTCCCGTGCAGCACCGCTCTGAACGGGTTTACTTACACGGACCGATCTACCCCGATATTTCCAGACATTGGCTAGGGTGGCTGTGATGAGGGTCTTGCCTATTCCCGTGTCTGTGCCTGTGATCAACATTCCTGTTTTCATGATGGGGTTACTCCCGGGATAAGGGTTACTTGAATCCCTGTCATAACAGTCCATCCCTCCATAATGAGGATCTATCCATTGCTCCATGAGAATCGAGGTAGGGCGAGCTACTATAATTTTCTATTTCAGAATAAATATTTGCATATTTTTAATAAAAATATCCGTTATCGAACGGGATAATGCTTTTATGATAACAAAAACTATACATTTTGAATTTTCAACAGGATTTTTGGGTATGCGGATAGGGGCGGGGTAGGTGGGGAAAAGCCGAGAGAAGGGTGTTACGTAAAAAACGGGTATTTACCATGCGGGTGGGGATCATGACCCCCGATCCCCAAATGTGGGGGAATTCTTTCCTAGTATCCATCCACAACTCAGGGATCGATAGGGTAGGAATATGAACTACAAGGTTTGTGGATATCGTCCACGTCCCTATATTTCCCAGTATGTAGGGATCTTTTTCCTTGAGGAAAAGGGCAGTGTTCTACGAGAGGTTACCACTGTGTCTCTCTTCATCATACCTTAGGCGAGGTACTCAATCTAGGGGCTATGTTTTGTGGACTCTTCGGGTGGAAGGGAAGTGGTGAATGACCCTAGTAGGGAGTAAAATCAAAAAATAATCCCAGAAACGATACCTGGAATTCAATGATTTCTTCAAGGTACGTCCTAATTTTTTAGTAAAAAATCACCCTGGAAGGGTAAAACTTATTCCCTTACTAGGCGAACGATCTCTTACTCTGTTTATGATTCATCCATGGTTCACCGAAGGGTCATGAAAATAGAGGATGGGTAAGGGCCATAAAGTACCTCCTTTTCTCCTAAGCGTAGAGTGGGATGATGAAATGGCATTTCAATAAAAAACAAAAAACTTTTGTAATTTTTTCACATTATTGACAAAGGTTTCGACATGAGCTCATCAGAAATTATCAGGAGTGTATTGACATGTTTTATCTATTCCGATACAATTTTTTCACTGTGGAGGATCCTTCCACAGATGGGATAGCCTGGATGAATCGAAGGGATACTATCAGAAGGCAGGAAAATCTTTTCTTCATTATGCTGCGAGGGCATTAACCTATGGGAGGGGTATGGTTAGGAGCATTTCTAAAACGCTCGTGCATGTTGTGATTTGTAAGTACGGTGCTATCCGTGTTCCCCCTTAGCTGAAATCCAGAGTGGACAATCTTCCATTCAGAAATACATGGGGGGTTCACTAGCATAGAAAATATTCCCTGGGTAGGTTGGGAGACAAAGGGTAATCTCCCCTTCTTATTTCCCCCGTATCCCGTACGGGGGCGGCAGAGCCGGGTGCTTTCTAGAGCAAGGTGACGCAATTTGTTATCATTAACGTTGTTCCCGAGGTTCTCATGTCTCCGACGCCATGCAGAAAGAGTGATGGGAGTCTTTGTTGGCGAGTAGGCCCGGTATTTTCAGATAGGTCTTCCGTATCTTGTGGTCCCCTCATCCTAGTACCTATCTAGAAGATGCTGATGTGTGGGATATTGTTTTGTACCTTCCTCGTACATGCTGGATCCACCTGTGGACCGCCACCCCTATACGAGCCTGTACCTTTTTCTGTCCCATCCGGCCAGAGCAGGACATGGGTCCCTGTTGTTTTTCATTGGGATTGTGATGTTGATGCCCGTGCGATGTTTGGTTTTGCATCAACACCATGGGTTTGTTTGTCGTGTAACTTTCTGCTTGCTGATGAGGAATTCTAAGAAAACCCCTATGGGATAGGGGTGCCTTCCTGAAAACCCTAATGATTTTCCGTGAATGGGGGTTTCATTGTGTACAATCTCCCTACTCGGTTGGGGAGATCCTGTATTGTGCGGACCCCCTTTACAAAACTGTGTGGGATGCCCTTATAGTATACGCTCCCCCCATAGGTTCCACAGGGGATTTAGCTTCCGCAGGGCAATGGGTTTTATGTTGGTTTGTGATGAATCCTTGTGATTCTCCTCTCCCTTTGCTATCTTCCACGCAGGAGTTACAGTTTGTAGTTGCGTTCTTCCCTGTTTTTCGCACAGATTGTGTGTAGATGCATTTCTTGGTTTGTATGGGTTGTCCTCTTCGTTTGCCCCTGTTCTGAACTTGGTTGTTGAACCCCTCAGTGTCTATGATGCCTGGGTTGGGGTGTAGATTTCTAGAAAGAGTAAGACATCGTTGGGTGAGTGATTTTTTACACCGATGAGTGGTTGCGGAGGATCGTCGGTCCCCTTCCCTTGATTCATGCTTTCGATTCATGGAATTATGGTGGGGTCTTAGGGAATCATTGCAGTTGTTTTTTGGATCTTAGGAGAATACGTTGAGGTGTGGAGTGGATGAAGGGTACTGTGGGTTACGGGTTCGTCGTAGGATGATGCATGGACATGGGGGGCATTGAATTTTGTTATCGATTCTGGATATCATTCCAGGGGTTGTTTTTTTGATTTCTCTATTGATTGTTGTCGTTCTTTTTTCTATTCCATTTGGTTGGTATAATTCTTTTATAATGGATAGGGGATTCGGGACTTTTGGACGTGTAATAGCATTTTCTCTTGGTTTATTTTTTTTCTATGCAATTTTCCGTATGGTTTTGGGATTACTTTCTAATATCTTTTCCCTGTTCCTATAAGGAACATGCCTTATGAGGTATTTTGCGTGCGACTATTAGGGGGCATCCAGCCCCCAGATGGTTATGTCTTGGTTGTTGTATAGTTCATAATGTGTACATTATATGTATTTGGAAATGGTTTTGTTATGTTAAAAAATAAATTATTATTATCATTTCTGATCTGTTACAACACTGGTTGTTTTTGAGCCTACTACGGAGGCAATGATTGCGTCCAATGTTGCAAAATCAACGGGGGTTGCGGTAACTTTGCACCCGGATATGCACCTAAATGAAACTGAGGTGTGGACCCATTGTTAGAGGAGGAGTGCGTGATGTCATTATTCCTATCGGGTGTTTTGGCTCCAATCGTGGGCTCAATTACAGGTTTGTATGAATGTGTGAACAAAAACTCGTGATAGACCCAAGAAGGGATTGGGATGAGGGTCGGGCCCATTAGGGTGTTGGGTCAAAAGTATGAGAGATCGTACCAGTCGATCGTTTGGACACGCCCACTCATAGTTTTCTGCGCTTGCTATAATACAATCATGACCATTTGCTAACAAATACATGTGATGGATACTTCCATTAATAAATAAATATATTATATTTAAAAAATAGTAAGATAGTTCCCGAAGACTTAGGAGCCCTGCGGGGGACTTTTGACCCTATGCCCTTAGTTGTAAGGCTAACGAAAGGGCCAAAACGGCCCTTTCCCTGTCCTTGCTCTCTGTTGTGTGCTTATTGTGTAAAGTTCATTGTAGTATTTCACGGTGCTCTAGCGTTTAGAAATTGGGGCCGGGTTGCCCAAATTTATATCATGATAGAGGCTAGGAGAATGGACGGCTAGCTTCCTCTTTGGGGAACGCATTCCCATGTGTGTAGTTTTTCCCTAGATTAGGTATTCCTGGGGGTTTTCCATGTCGAAAGGAATTAGAGTATCACGGTTCGTTTTTTTCCATGCTTCCTGGTTCTTTGTATTCCATGTTCTGATATTTTCCCACACTCTATGGTATTTTGAAGGGTATATTAAGGGTTTACTTCATAGTTATGATGGAAAAGATCCTTTTTTTGTCTTTACTCTCGCTTCTATTCTCATCCCCTGCTTAGCATTTCCCATGGTTTCCCTCTATATTGCCCCCCTTAAGGGGGGGCACAGTAGGGAAGAGTTATTGAAGTGGAGTGTTTACAAGAGAAAGTGTTTCCAGGAGGCAAGGGGGAGGGGTATTTCTGCATGGCGTTGGTATGGTGTACCTGGATTGGGTTTCTTTGTCTTTCTGTTTTCTATATTGCTCTTTCGTTGGGGTGGATGGCATTCCATTTGGGTTTTGACGATAGGAATTGTGGTATGGATGTTGAGTTTCCTATGGCAGGTTTGGCGTGAGCGTCGGTGGTGCGAACAGGCGACGAAGAGAGTGGATATTGCTTTCATCCGGAGACGGGTTTTGCAGTTTCTCTTCCTATATCTGGTGCCATTACATGTTTTTCATTATGTTTCCATTTTTATCGATGAAAGCCCTCTCCTGGTGGTTCATGTTTACGGTGGAATTATGTTGTTGGTGTTTGTGGTGTTCTTTAGTATTTGGATACTTCCTGTGTGGTTTTTTCTCCTGTTCGGGCAGCGTTTTTCAAAGGAAAAATTCAAATTTTGGACGACACCGATTCCGTTGTCATTTTGTACCCAACGGTCTACCTTGGGAAGAGCATCTGAGTCCATGTTTAGTTTTGTTTTTCATAGTATTCTTTTTACCTTCATTTTTATAAACATTGTAAAATTAAATATTAGTAATTTACCTAGTGTTCTTGTTATTTCTTTCCAAAGTCCCCTATCCCATCTTCTGCAAGTTCTCCTGAATGTGATCATCCTTCCTATCCCCATTATGTTGGCTGGTTATTCACGCTTTTCGAAAGAGGGGGACCAATTTCCCAATGAATCTGCAAGCCTGTGTTCAGGAAAGGAAACAAGGATGGTGGAGAATGATAAGGGGTTTTTTTCCTGTGGAGGGAGGGGATGGAAAACCAAAGAATGGTGTTTTCTCCTTTTTTATGTTTGGTTTATTTGTTTCCTCCTGTTTACTTCTATAGCGTTGATTAAATTTATTGTTTTTAAAATATAATTTTGTGTGGATTGGTATTTTCTGAACGGTTTGAGTTTGACATCCGTCCTCATAACTTCAAAAAATGTGGGGATGGAGAGTAGCATTCCGAATGGGTGTGTACATTCTTTCGGGGTATTTCTAGTCTTGCCTCTGAGAATCCCTTGGGGGTTGCGTTCGATCGCGTGTGTATATTCCCTGGGAAGCCCCCACCCGGAGAAATGTATGCAACGGGATTGTGTATCCAAAAAGGGTCCCCTCTGGGGGACCCGACACCAAATTTGGGATGTAATCAACTGCACAGTCCCATGAAAGGGGACAGGTTTTAGTGTTCAGGGGGTGCTCAGAAAAACCGAGACGACCCCCCCTTTCCTAGGTCTTATCCACCTACTACTATCGGGGTTCCCCATCCCGGCAGAGTTGGACGGGTTCAAAAACCTCTTCTACCAACCGCTCTGGAAGGGTCAACGAACCCTCCGCGTCGCGGGGGGGTATCTGGATTTTTCTTTTTCCCCATCCATTATCGTTTGGAGTCCGTTACCGACCTTCCCAATGGGTGATCCCCTGATGGGAATGAACTTTGGCCAGGATATTTTTTCAAATCATCCTGAGCTCTGGCTGCCTCGGTGTTTCCTCCTGTTGGCTCTTTCCCAGAACGCATTGTCCGCGGCCTGCGACTTATCCCGGGCTGTATCGAGTTTCTGTTGCTTGGCTTGGGCTTCGATCAAAGCGACACGGAGCTTGCTGTTCTCCTTTTTGAGTTCCTCCTGGAGTTGGATCGGGGTTTCCAGGATTTTGTCCCGTTCCTCCTTGGTCTTATTTATCAAGTTCGGCCCCGTCCATAGATTCTTCCAATCGGAGGGGACGGGGGGATAGACCCCGGCCAGGACCTCTTTTGCGGCTTCTCGGACTTTTTCCCAGGCCTCCTAGGCCTCACTTGTTTTGTCTGATCAATCCTTCTTACTATCGTTCCTTAGGTCCCACCATGGATTAGTAGTCCAATCGGTGCCCTCCTGATCGGGATAGACCTTGGCCAGGATATTTTTCAGGTCTTTCCGGGCTTTTAGGTTCTTAGCAAAGGCTTTCAAGCGTTTGTCCTGGACCCCTTGTTTTTTGTCCGGGTCCTCCTGCCGTTCTTTTTCTCCGTGCTTACGGATCTCTTCCCTGGCCAAGGCCCTCTGCCGGTTGTTTTCCTCATTTTCATTGAGCGGGCTCCAGACGGTCCCACTGATCAGTTTCCAGAGATCTGCCCTCTTTTTCCAGAAATCCTCCCTCTTTTTCCAGAGATCCGTCTTCTCTCCCCCCCCCTCGGGGTGGAGTACCAGAATGCTGCTTTGTCCCGGGCCTTTTCCCAGGCCTCTGAGGCCTCCCGTTCCCTTATTGCGAACTCGATCCAATAGGCATTGAAATTTCTGTCCCCATTTTTTTCTAACTCCTGGGCTTTTTTCCAGGCCTCCCGGCTCCTATCGTCCTTGGCCCAGAGATCCTCAGCCATTTCGAATATGTAGGAAGAGGGATCCCCTGCCTCGTGATTGATCCAGGAAAGTTCCCCTTCGGCATATTCAATGGCCGCTTGCTTCTCATCGATCCAGGACCTTGCATTCCGGCATTCCACCCCTTTTCCCCTACCGGTATTTTCACATAATATTTTATGGTCATTAGGGTGCATGTTTGTTTTAGATTTTGGTTCCTGATCAGGTTCTATTGTGTGTGCAGGTGCAGATGGAACTGCAGTTGGCTCTTTCTCCGGAGTACTCGCGACGGCAGCAGGTGCAGATGGAACTGCAGTTGGCTCTTTCTCCTGAGTACTCGCGATGGCAGCAGGTGCAGATGGAACTGCAGTTGGCTCTTTCTCCGAAGTACTCGCGACGGCAGCAGGTGCAGATGAAACTGTAGTTGGCTCTTCCCCCGGAGTACTCGCGATGGCAACAGGGGATAATCCGATGATTCCGAAGAATAATCCGATAACCATTAAGGGGGGTATGGGGAAGAATTTCGATGGGCAGTTCATGTATCTTCTATAAGAATGTATGTCCATAATAATACTATCATTCTCCTTCAATGAATGTTTTCTATCATAACCAACTACAGGAATGATGCGTGAGTCTTCTTTGGTAAGGATCACGAGATTATCCCTAAAAAATGAACGGAGGGGGGGTATGCAAAGAGGATCTCTGCCCCTGTCGTTGTGGGTATTGGGACACAGGGTAGAACGAAGAGGCCATTCCGAGTACGACCCTCATCAGTGAAGCATTCCCTATGAAGGATGTGTGCACCGTGTCATTATAAATGTGAACTCTGTATTTTTGCAACCCGGTTACATGCTATAAGTGGAATTAATTAGGTATGAGGAGAATATAATTAGAGTATGAGATCATGGACGTATGCTGATAAGGATTGGTATTTCAGCAAATTTTCTCATGGGTGTGTTGAGTACGCTGTATAAGTGATGAAGATTGCAATGGGTCCTTTGGAGTCGTGTGGTAGGTAGAAGGCTTCCAACCATCCAATGCTGCTAGTGTGGAAATGACCCCCGGTGGGTGATCAGTTTAGGGAAAGGCGGGGCCAGAATCATCGTCTGGTGGGGATTAGGGAGCTCAACGGGAGTGAACCACTGTTTGAAGACGTATCGAAAGGAACAGTCCATGTCCAAATCGAGGTGAGCTGTGACACGCTGGGGAAAGCCATGGAAGACGAACTATTTATGATCCGGGCGGCATGCGGTGTGTAGGCGGGAGGAACCTAATCTAGGCGTTATACTAAGGTGTCGGGTCATAAGTTCCTAGTGAGGCCCCCGAATTCGTGGGGGTCTATCGGGCGTGGGGTCCAAAGTTCCCAGCGAGGTTCTCACATCCTCTGGGAATCTTTTGGAATTTTTAAATTCAATATATATGTACATTAACTAAAAAAAAGTGTATATTGCATTTATTCATTAATAAATAACATATTATGATGATTGTGTGGCATCATTCACGAAAACTGAGGTGGGCGTGTTTTCGATCATTGGTCTGTACAATCCGTACTTTTGGACTCGGCACCCGATGGTGTTTTGGTTCTCCGGAGCTGATGGGGTTGGATTCTAAACCACCCTGCGCCGCTGGTATAAGGAGCATGGGTAGGGAGTAGTGGTCAAGGAAAAGGCGGGAATGCTTGTCTGGTGCGGGTTGTGGGGATCGGCGGAAGCGATCCCCGTACATCGGTTGGTTTGTTTACACGAGCGGGACACTTCATCTTGATGTGGCTAGGCATTGTCGTCTAGGGTCGTTGTGATGGTTTTTTCTTCACCTCCGTAGGCGCTTGTCATTCATAACTTTCCATATTTTTGTTTGCATGATGGGGTTACTTCCTTTATGGAGGTAACCAGGATCTCCGTCATGGCGGTCAATTCCTCCATGGTTGCTGCCAGCGGTGGGACAAGAGCCACCACATCCCTACCCAGAGGGCGAATGATCAGGCCGTGTTGGTAGGCTCGTTGACAAACATGATGGCTGACTCGGGCCGCAGCGGGGAAGGGGATGCGTTGAATGGCATTGGATGCGAGTTCGATCCCTACTGCTAAGCCCAGTTGTCGCACTTCGCCTACGTAGGGGAAATCCTGTAGGGGGGCGAGACACTTTGCTAGATGATTCTGGGTTCTTTGGATGTGGGTCAGTAGCTGCTTTTCTTCGTACAGGGCCAAGTTGGCTAGGGCTGCCGCACACCCTAGAGGATTACCGGCGTAGGAGTGTCCATGATAGAGGGTTCGCGTGGAGGGTACAGCTTGTTCATCATAGAAAGCATAGTATATGGAGTCTGTAACTATGGTAGCGGAGACAGGGAGATACCCTCCTGTGAGCTGCTTTCCAACCATCAGGATATCAGGTTTTACCTCTTCATGTTCGCAAGCAAACATAGGACCCGTTCTACCAAAACCCGTCGCGACCTCGTCTAGGAGTAACAACACCTGATACTTTCGACAGAGTTTCTCCAAACCCTTCAAAAATCCTGATGGCATACGAATCATCCCCCCAGCCCCCTGGATCATGGGCTCTACAATCATGCCGGCAATCTCCTGGTGGTGGGAGTCTAGTAGGGTTTCTACCTCTGTCAAACGGGTGGTACAGCATGCGGACTCCGTACCCGGGAAGCGGTAGGGATGGGGATAATGAACGGTGTAGGTTGGGAAACCCATAGTTTCGAAGTCGCTGTGATAAAGGGGTATCCTTCCTACACTCATAGAGCCGAGAGTGTCGCCGTGGTAAGCATTTTGGAACGTGATGAGGGCACGTTTTTTGTGATAACCATGATAATGCCAGTAAAGAAAAGCCATTTTCAGACCCACTTCTACGGCCGCGGCACCATTGTCGGAAAAAAACACCTTTTGCAAGCGTGTCGGTGTGAGCTTGATGAGTTCCTCAGCCAATACAATGGCGGTAGGATGGGCCGCCCCCAAAAGAGTGGTGTGGGCTATCTTGTCCAACTGTTTTTTTATTGCTTCGTCTAGAATGGGGTGGCCATGTCCCCATACATTGAGCCACAGGGAGGCTGTTCCATCGTAGTACACCTTCCCCCGCACATCGATGAGTCGTACGCCCTCTCCCCGCTCAATGATGGGTGGGTCTTGAGAGAAGTGGGAGGCCATCTGCGTAAAGGGGTTCCATAGATATTTCCGATTTTTTTCTAATAATTCAATATAATTAGATCGTACCACCTTCATCCCCCCGTTGATCATGGAGTACCTATCGCCCTGCCGGTATATATTCTTCTACAACATTGCACCCTTTTCTTTCAGCCCATTCAACCATATTCAAACCCCATATTCAATGTTTGGGTCTCCTTGTGATGCGATACGGGTTCCTTGATTTTCCGAGTCTTGACCCTAGTCGTAGTTGGTAGGTCCGGAACGAAGGATCATCCCTTACATTGATCATTTTTTTTATAGACTTAATTATGATACCGGTGTGGGGGATTGTTTTTTATGATTCAGGGGATCTTTTCTGGTATGATTTTGTTACGATGGTAGGAAGAGTTTTCGAGGGGGGATTTGCGATGGTTGAAAAAAAGGCAGCTACGAAAGGGAGGACAAAAAAGAAGGAATCCGTGTATTCTGAATTACGGAAGCGTACGAGGGAACTTCTATCGGATGCCGAGGTGTCTGATATTCGGACAAGGCATCTTTCGGATCCTATGTCGGTTTATAGATTCCTGAAGGGTACTTTGGATCCCGTTGTATTCCGTTCCCTATGGTCGGAACTTCTCCGCTCTCGAAATATACATAATTTTCAAGAGCTCTGTTCTTCTTCCACGTGTGAGGCAATGGCCCTCTTTGATCCCGATATTATAGCTACCTTTGCAGAGGCCCCCATTTCTGACGAGACAGAGGACAGTGACGTGTTAGGGTTTCTTGCTGATATTTTCCAACAAGCCCGGGTCGAGCGGGAAGAGGGGGAAGCAGGGGACTCATTGATGAGGGTATGTACGTCCGTGGCCAGTCTGAGGTCTGTCCTACAGGATTGGTCTAAGGAGTCGGGTGGATCCGCGAGGATCGGTTTTGTACCTACCAAGGGTGCGTTGCATGCTGGTCATGAGTATATGGTGCAGCAGGCACGTCGGGAGAATGAACGGGTAGTTCTGTCCGTTTTTGTGGGTTCAAAGCAGTTTTCCTCCCATGAGGAGTACCTTCGTTATCCCCGTGATCGAGCAAGGGACCAGAAGAAGGCACAGAGGGCAGGTGTGGATCTTCTCTTTGTTCCTACCGAGGAGGAAGTGTACGCGGAGGCCCCTCCTTCCCTGTGTGGGGATTCCCTAGAAGGGTCCCGGGAAACGGGGCATGATTATGAGGAAGCGGCGCAAGAGGTTTTGAAATTGTGTCAATGGATTCAACCCCATTCCCTCTATTTGGGTCTCAACAACCCGAGGCGGTCCCTTGCGATTCAACGGAAGGTTGAGTCTATGCCGTTTCGTGTGGTGGAGATTCCGTCCGTTCGTGAGCGGGATGGTTTGATTTGTTGTGCACGAAATGCCCATCTTACATCCAATGAGCGATCGTATGCGTCTTTCTTCCATCTCCGTTTGAAATTAATAATGGATCTCATTTTTGTTGGAGAACAACGCGCTCGGTGCACCGGTTCTGTTCCCTCTACCGTGAAGGGTGCGGAAGAGTTTATCCTAGGATTATTGAAGCGCCAGGGGAAAGGAGGGAAGAGGGGGCCGATTACGAGAAAGATAGAGAGTGTGGCTCTGCGTACCTATCCAGGCTTTCAGGTTCCTGATGACTTACAGGTCCGTTCCCTGATCTTGTTGGTATCGGTTCGATATGGATCTACATGTCTGATGGATCATATTTTATGGACAGAGAATGGTTTGGAGAAACATCTCTATTGTCCTTCCCTGAGGGGGGGTTGTGGATGGATGATTCCCAAAAACTTGTCCGGGATCTACCGTCATCTCATCAGGTTCCTCCCTGATTTCAGGACCCTGTGATGATGGGGCGGAGATATGGATCAGGAGGGTCCCCGTGGGGATGGGAAAATTCGGGGTAGGTTTCCTCCTTTCCGTTTCCCATGGGGGGTTTCTATCCGCATAGTGACCATGTATAGATTGAAAACATACAGGGAATGAATATCAAGAAATCATCGGGGAATTTGTTGGTGGTGGGGGGGATCCCCCGTTTTTTTGATACGATGGAAGAATCTTGGGTCCTGGGTTGGGGTGGTTTTCGTGGATGTTGTGGGGGTCCGATTGATATTTTCAGAAGATTTATACATGATTACCCATTCGTTGTTGGGTTCCCTTCACAGGTTACCTACCTAAGGATAACGGAGGAATGGTAGGGCGGGTTTTGATTCATGTTGTGTTGTCGCTGTAGGGTAACTATTTTCGTTCTATTGCTCGTGATACAATGGGCGGTAAGGGGGCACGTTACGATAGGTTGGGGTATTTTTACATAAGGTGATCTATGGTAGGTAAAAAAGCTGGAAGGGGTAGGAACATGGCGACATTGACGGTGGAAAGTGTGACCCATGCCCTTCGTTCCGTACAGGATCCGGAGCTGGGCAAGGATTTGGTTACCTTGGGCATGGTAAGCGAGGTACGTGTCGAGGGGTCCGAGGTGAGCCTGACTGTTGTACTTACGGTGGCGGGTTGTCCGATGAAGGCCAAAATCAAACAAGATGTTGTGGACGCCATCAAGGCCCTTGGGGCTACCTCTGTGGGAGTTACTTGGGGCGAGATGACGAGCGAGCAAAGGAAGGCTCTTTCCGGGCGGCTGCAAGCAGAGCGGAAACAGACGGGTGCAGATGGAACGACCCGCCCTCCCGCCTATTGGTTGCAGGAGCAAGGGGTGGTTTGTCTCGCTGTGGTGAGTGGCAAGGGGGGGGTAGGAAAATCTACAGTAGCTTCTAACCTGTCTGTTGCTCTGGCACGTGCGGGTTGTCGGGTAGGTCTGGTAGATGCTGATATCTATGGATTTAGCATACCGGAAATGATGGGTGTACAACGCCGTCCGGTGGTCATTGATGAAACCGTTGTTCCCGTGGAGCAACATGGTGTTCAAGTCATGTCCATGGGCTTTTTTGTGGAGGATAATGCCCCCGTCATTTGGAGAGGGCCTATGTTGGGAAAAATGCTCCGCAATTTCTTTGTCGATATCCACTGGAACCAGGTGACCCATTTCGTTCTGGACCTACCCCCGGGTACAGGGGATATCGCACTGGATGTTCATCAAATGATTCCACAGTGTAAACAAATCCTTGTGACCACCCCCCACCCTAGTGCGGCTCATGTAGCTATTCGTGCGGGTAGTATGGCCCTGCACAAAACGAAGCACGAATTATTGGGCGTGGTAGAAAACATGGCCTGGTATGAGAATCGATTGGGGGAAAAGGAGCAGGTTTTTGGTTCGGGTGGAGGAAAAAAGGTAGCGGAAACGCTCGGGGTTTCTCTTTTGTCCCAAATACCTCTGGTGTCCCCTGGGGGTACCAGTGAGGGTGTGGTGAGGGATGCGATTTATCCCCCCGAACATCGATTGGGCGCTATGTACGATCAGCTTGCTGCCGCTGTTCTTAGTAAAATAAATTCGTCTTCGGCAGCCCGGTAGAGGGATACGGTGGGGGGGTTCCGCCTAGAATGCAACGAAATCGCATTCCGACTTGGCTTAGTTCGACTTTATTGGTAGGCATTCTCATTGCGCTGACCCTCCTTTGGGTGTTACAGGCTCTTTTGGGTTATAGAATTTCTTGGGGATGGAAGGGCGTAGCTCTTTTTTCTGTCCTGCTCCCTCTCGCTTCCATCATGAGTTTTCTGATTTATCTTGTCCTTCATTCCATGGCTAGGAGTTACTTTCTCGCTCGGTCTCCGCGTGCTTATCTCCTAGTGCAATTCATGTTGATAGGGGTTGTCATGTTTCTACTCTTCCATTTGCAGGGACAGCGTGCAGAGACGGGGTGGTGGCCCAATGGGGGATTTCCCGTCTTTGTTTTTCTTGCCTCGTTGGGGGTTGCTCTTTGGAAGGTATGCCTGGTGAATCGGCGTGTTTTTGTGCCCACTCTGTTTTTTATGGTTACATTCACCGCCCTAGCTAGTAGTCCCGTTCTCAATGTGCAGCAGGGTTTGCTCCCCTGGCACTACATCATTTGGTATGTTTTAGTCATTTTTTTCTGCAATGCATGGCAAATCTTATGGCTCTCACGTTGGGTACGTACTTCCACCGCTTCGCCTCCACCGGATTCCTCCCTTTCCCCCCCGTCGGGGGGGATCAATCGACAGGATTCACCCGCACACCGGCGTCTGAAAGTAACTCGGAAACTGTGACGAATGTGTATCCCTCCCCTTTGAGTTGATCGATGATCGTTGGGAGCGCTAGATGGGTCTGCTTACAGGTATCGCTGGCATGGAGCAGAACAATATCCCCTGGATGGGCTTTCTTTACAACATTTTTAATGATTTTATCGGCTCCAGGATTCATCCAGTCCTTGGAGTCCGTCCCCCAGTGGATCGAGGTGTATCCCAGTTTGCTGGCAATTCCCAGGACACGGGTAGAATCGCTGCCATCTCCATTAGGATAACGGATCAACTTAGGTTTTTTTCCTGTGAGTTTTGTTAGTATGGTATCCGCTTCGAGAATTTGTTCCCTGATTTGCTGTTCACCTAGGTTGCTGTAGTTGATGTGTTTATGGCCATGACTTGCAATTTCATAGGTTTTAGCAATTCGTTCGACAATATGAGGGTGTTGTCTTGCCCAGGGACCTGAGAGGAAGAAGGTGGCGGATTTTATTCCCTTTTGTTCCAAAATATCCAGGATGGGTCCAGAACGCTCTTCCCCCCAGCTGATATCAAAGGTGAGGGCAATTTGTTTTTTGTCCGTCTTTACATCACGGATTGCCATGGGGGGTTTCGGGGGTGCAATTCCCCCACTGAAAACCTCGATTGCGTAGTGGCGTTCCGCATAGGCAAACGAAAGCAAGCCGATGATAGTTGCCGAGAGTAAGGTCACGCGTAACATTTTTCTACCAGAAATGACGATGATGAAAGGATGCATTCGTTCCACTTCTCCCCCTTGTCTGGCTGCTGTGGGTAACGCCTGATGTTGGATCCTATATATCCCCATAGGTACGCTCCAGCTTGTCATGTATGATCCTGGGGTTTCAGGATAGGTGGTTGCTTTTCTTATGGGGGATAGGCCCCCAGCGGTAGTAATTTCAATATTCTAAACGAATTTGTTACAATCGGATCGAGTGGTAGGAAATGGGGTGGTTTCCATCGATCCCCTTAAGGGAGGACGGTATTCTATGGAGTGTGTTGCATAAAATTGGTACATATCCATGCGGGGAAACAGTCCCATCCAATGGGAATCCGCTACGGTAGATGGGGATTCGGTCCAAAATTCAGAGACAAGTTGGGAAACGAAAACCATGATCCTATATCCGGATCCCTTAGGTTTTCCTGACCCATGGGGTCATGGGGTCCGTGGTAGGATTGAGCCCCATGGGGAAGCGGGCTACAATAGGTGGGGGGAGAATGGGAGGCTCGAAAAGGAAAGGGTTTGTCCATTGATTTAGACTTGTGTACATAGGATCTGGTGGTTTTTGTCCAACCCTTTTTCCCCCTAGCGCCGAATAAGGGTTGTATAGTCATGGCGGAAGGATGAGGAAGAAAATCCTATTTGGGGGTGTGAGGGTTTTGCATAAATCCTCTGCTAGGACGGAGGAACCCTTTTCCCCCAGCGTGTGCGAGGGAGGGTTCTGTCTACGGATCCCACAGTGGGAGGAAGAGTACCCTTCGTGTACAGTGGGGATTACGCTATGGAAGAATCCGGAGGTAGAGAGTCAATACCAGTTGCCCTGGGGAGCGCATGGTACCCTGTGGGCACAGGTGGTCCACAATCGTAGGAGACTGTGTTGTTTTTTGGATATGGATATGGAATGCTGGACCATGGCCGAGCAGGTGCATGATACAAGGGTTGCTTGGGTTACTCCGTATAGGAGGGGACGCGGCTCTTCCTCCAGGGAGGATGCGTTTCCGGATGCGGATGGATTGGCCACGGATCTAAAGGACGTATTGTTGGCCATTTGCGTTGCGGATTGTGTTCCCGTTTATTTGATGTATAAGGAACCCGATTCCCCCCAAGGAAAGCCCTTTTTAGGCCTTCTGCATGCGGGATGGAGGGGAACGGCAGGGGGGATCGTTAGGCAGGTGATCCCCCATTTGCGGAAGCTTTGGGTACCCTTGTCCGAGGTTCGGGTAGCCTTGGGGCCATCCATTGGGCCCTGTTGTTTCCAAGTTCGGGAGGATGTGGCCCAATTGTTGTTGGCTAGCTCACCCTGTCCCTCGGTGGGTGAGTTGGATTCCACAACGGGATGGTGGCGAATCGACTTACGGGCCATCCTAGTCGCGCAATGTGTGGAGTTAGGGGTGAACCGGGAGCACATACTCGTGAGCCAGTGGTGTACGTGTTGCAGTCGGGAGCCCCGTTTTCACTCCCATCGTCGACAGCCTGAGGTGGGTTTGCGAATGGCAGCATGGCTGGGTTGGCGATCTAATGGACGAGGATGGGAGTAGATATCAGGTGCAAGAATCGCAATTGTACACCCGATGGCAGGGAATTCATCGTCGTCTGAGGCAGGCTTGTGCGCGTGTGAATCGTGATCCCGCGACGGTAAGGGTGGTTACGGTTACGAAGTCTGCCACAATTCAGCAAATTCGGCAGGCGCAGGAGCTTGGATGGGATCATTTTGGCGAAAGTAGGCCGCAGGAGGCATTACGTAAGAGGGACGCGGGTATTCAGGTGGGTACATGGCATCTTATTGGGCGATTACAACGGAATAAGTGCAAATGGGTGGCGGGGTTCTTTCGTTATTTTCATGCCCTGGATAGGATGTCCTTGTTGGAGCCCTTGTCCGTACAGTGTGAGAGGGCGGGCACAAGATTGCGTGTTTTCTTACAGATCAACGTGAGTGGGGAGGCCAGTAAGGCAGGGTTTCCTCCCTCTTCCCTTGCAGAGGTGTTGGACGAGTTGCCGGCTTATCCGTCGTTGCAGGTGGTGGGATGGATGACAATGGCACCGCGGGTGGAGAGGGCAGAGGAGGTAAGACCTGTTTTTCGTCGGCTTGCCTCTCTGCAGAGGGAATGGGCTGCGCGGGGGAATCATTTCCCCGAACTTTCTATGGGTATGTCCAATGACTTTGAGGTGGCGATCGAGGAGGGTGCTACATGGGTACGGATTGGTTCGTCTCTGTTTGCACCGGATCATGGAGGGGGAGGTAATTGAAATCCTTTGGGGGGAGGGAATGCGGTGGCGAGGTGGATGGATCGCGTCATGGATTTTTTGGGGATGGATGAAGAAGAGGAAAGCGAGGAGGAAAGAGGGGAGGAAAGGGAACCCTCGAAGCGTGCAGAGGGCAAGCGGGGGCGCTCGGGTGTCAACAATGTGGTCTCGTTTCATGCTCCGAAACAGACTCAGAAAGGTGTGCGTGTTGTTTTGTCTGAACCCAGGGTATATGAGGATGCACAGGAAATGGCCGATAATCTAAAGAATCAGCGGTCCGTGGTCATCAATTTGCAATCGGTGCCTAATCCTACGGGACGCCGTATCCTGGATTTCCTCAGCGGGACAGTTTATGCATTGGGGGGACATATTCAGAAGGTGGGTCCAGGCATTTTTCTTTGTACACCGGCTAATGTTGATGTACAAGGAACCATCCGTGAGATGTTACGTGAGAACTGAGGGAGGGGGATCCTTTGCCTAGGTTTCTATGAACAAAGGTGGATGGGTGATCTTCCCTCGTTTGCCTGAGGAATAAGGCGTGCGTAGTGAATCGTTGCAATTCTTATTTTATCTTTTTATATTCCTATTTATTATGGATTTAGTTCTAGTTATTGGATTATAATAGAGCTATGAGGTCGATTGAATTTATGTGGGATGGGGTAGAAACTTTTTGCGAGTTTGTCATTGCTTACATTGGGTAGAATTTCCTTTTTTATTATTTTACAGAAAATTTATTTATTTAAAAATATTCAAAATAGCCAACGGAACCTCTGCCCTGGGAGTAAGGAGGGGCGGAAAGGACCTCGTTGGGACGTGTGGATCTCATGCTGGCCGAATGGGATGGGAATGGATGCTAGAGAAGGAGGAGGGGTTGATTATCTACAGTAGCGGGGGATACTACAGTGTTCCTGATGGCCCTGGTAGTCTTCTCCTAGGGCACGGCTGTGAGGTATCTTACGATCAGGCGAGTTTTGTACCATGAAGTTCCCCTTAGTTCATCGGTCCTAGGGGGAATGATTCCCAATCTGATTTTTTTCAGTAGGGGGATGTGGGGGGTTGTTGGTTTTGGATAGGTGCAGGACGATGGTCTGATTCTAGTGGATAGTTCAAATGAATTTTACCCCCTTGGTGTACGGATTATTGCAATGGAATGGGGCTTGTACGGCTTGCCTCACACGTATTCATTTGAACAGGTGAGGTAGAAACATTGAGACTCTTAGTGAGGGAGTGTACAATGGTGCAGTGGGGAGTGAGCCGCCACCCTGATGATGGATCGTGATTGCGTAGGGTTGTGTTTAGAGACGGAGGATGTTTTTGTGACGTATGCATTCGGCCATGGGGACAGGAGTTGGATCGGTTTTTGTAGGGTGATTTACGTTCCCATGTGGGATACACAGATGATAGGAATGTGAGACTTACCCGCGCCGAGAGTCATTTTAGGAGGTGCAAACAAGAGATGCGAACAATGCGCATCACCCCTTACGATATCCGTGATAAGGAATTTAAGTATGCATTTAGAGGCTACAACTGTGCAGAAGTGAACGATTTTTTGGATCAGATTACCGACTGTATGGAGTACATGAAGGTCCAAAGTGAGCAATTGGAAAAGGAGAATGAGGATTTAAAGCAACAGGTGCAGAATTTACAGGGCCAGCTGGATGAAGTTTCTGCTACGGGTCGTCATACGTATGCTAGTGATTCCCCTCAGTCTGCTGGTATGATGGAACAAAGTATATACAAATCCATTCGTGTGGCTCAGGAAGTGGCTAATGAGGTGAGCGCCAATGCTAAGAAAGAGGCGGAGATCATAGTTCAAGAGGCGAATAAGAACGCGGATCGGGTTCTCAATGAGGCGATTGA
The DNA here is from genome assembly GCF_900538055.1 of Pasteuria penetrans. Classification (NCBI taxonomy): domain Bacteria; kingdom Bacillati; phylum Bacillota; class Bacilli; order Caryophanales; family Pasteuriaceae; genus Pasteuria; species Pasteuria penetrans. The sequence continues at coordinate 1,084,808 of NZ_UZAC03000001.1, read as the reverse complement.
AAAGTGCCGGGCTTGGGAACGGATGGCGATGTCCTATGAGGTTCATATGAAGGGTCTCATACGTTCGCATTGGGAGATGATCGAGAATTCTGATTGGTGTTCAACCGGGAAGTTGGCTGGGGAAGCGGATAGGGATGTAAAGGAGACAGCGTCTACCCTACCCGATGGATCTGAAATGGACAAGGTAGCACAGGAGGCGGCGGCAACAAAGGTTTCAGGCGATGGATCTACACAGCAGCAGCGGGCATCGACGGCGGCCCCATCTTCCACACAGGATTCTTTTTCTCCAGCGATGGATTCACAGCAAATAGCTGGTTCCTTGCCCACTCCAAGGGGCGGGGGGCAGTCCACGGATCGTAATGTGTTGACGTATTCTCCGACGTCCACAACGGGTTCGGGTCAACAACCGTCACCGTATGGCCCCCCCGCTGGTGTACAGGGGAATTATTCCCAACAGGTTCAGGATGGGTATGCGGGTCCAGGGGAATATTCATCGCAGCAGGAGAGTGGTGGTTATTCGTCTGATGAACAGCCACGGGATATGTATCCCCTTCCCCGTTCCTATCGTATGCGTCCGGAGTCTTATGATACGTCTGCGGGGGGAACGGCGTCCCGGGGGGGGTCTGCCCCCGAATACCCACCTACTGCCACCTACCCTTCCCCACCTGTGGGGGATGAAAATATACGCTCTGGGGGTCCGACAGGTCCATCGGAGGACAGCGGGGCTCAACAGGGAAGTGGCTATGATGATGGTTCCGTAGAGCCGCGTCGGGAGGTTCGGCGCGGAACGCGTAAAAAATTGAAGAAGAATGCTATCTTTTAGGGGGCAGCGGACCTGGACGTGGGATTCCCTTTGCTGAAAAGACGCCTTGGGCGGCTTTCAGCAATGGTTGTCCTGACAAAGGGTCGTTGTTTTTTGCTGGATGGGGTTTCGAGCAGTGGATATCTAAGTAGAAGAAATATCCAGTATAGGTTCCACGTTGTTTGGGTCAAACTATGATTGCACCACATCATCCCGTGTGCAACCCATGTTGTACGTGGTGTTGTAAGGTGAAGGGGGGTTCTTCCGGTGGGCCAATGTGGACGCAGCAAAGCGGACTCGGGGTCAACGCCGGGGGAGAGCAAGGGAAGTCCACCCGGTTCTGAATGAACTCTCGGTGTCTAGTCATTTCTTTGGGTAGACAGGTGAGTTATAGGGGTTGACAAGCTGAGTTCTGAACGATAATCCTCGTTCAATTTCCCGCTTTGGATCGAAGGGGCACCTTCCCGCTTCTTTTTTGGCAACAAAAAAGGGGCGTTCAAGGGTAGGTGCCCCTTTTCGTTCCTTCATTTATGGCTTCGCTCGAGTTTCCACCTGGATCCTCCCTGTCCTGTTCTTGGGTGTTTTTTTCTTTGTAGGTGTATCAGAAGAGCCGGCTCAGGGTGCTTGTAATTGCATTTTGTCTGTGATTTCAGTAGGAATCTTTTGCCTGAAACTGTTCCCAGAAAACGGGATCCAACGAGCGTAGGATACAAACTAGTGATGATGAGTCTACGGGGAATTGGGGGATAGATGGGGTTGGCTATAACAAGTAGCGCTGGATCGGGAATTATAAAAAAATTTAAAAATTTCAGTTATAAAGAATGAGGGATTTTCTTTCTGCGGTCCTGATCGTTTCCCCCTATGGTTGTAATGTTCTTGTGATATAGTAATAAACAATAGGCAGAAGAAAATGTAAGTACAAGGGACTCAGGGAGAGCTGGGGGGAAAGCTAGCAGATGGGTGTCTTATACCTGTTCCAGGTATAGTTGCATATTGGTGTTTCGTCGGATGAATGGATCCCATGGGCCCCTAGCATAATGCGAGAATAGTACGTGTGGTTCCTTGGCGGTGTTGATGGAGAGGGGAGGGGTCAAGAGTTCTCCTTGACACTCTCCCAGGGGAATTTAGGCATGCGATCGGGCGCAATCGTATCCTTTGTGGGAGGGGAGAAGCGGGAAAATCTGTCCTTCCACAGGTCCTGGAACAGGTAGTGGAAATGATCATGGAGAAAATCGTGTGAATCGTTTTGGATGATCAACGGGGGGAGGGGAACCCCCCGTCCTTGAAACGTGGTCGTATTGTAATGAATCGACGGTCTTTTCTGATGTTTGTTGTGGGCTTTTTGTTTGTTCTTCTTAGGATGGGGGGATGGGAAAATTGGAGGAAGAAGGGGGGAGTCCCTGCGGTTGTGGGTTGTAAAGGAATCATGGACGTTGAGGAAACGGGGCAGTGTGTGCCAAATTTTATTCGGCCTACTTTACGAAACGGGCGAGTAGGTGAGTACATAAGTCTCTCGGAGTATATCGCAGGGAAACCCACGGTCCTGTTTTTCCTTGAACTTTCCCTCGACTTTGTCGTTGGCAAGCCGATTTCGGATCATGATCAGAAGGGGCTGAGGAACTTACGTGAGGAATTACGAGTTGTAGGGGAACTACAGGATCGTTATAGGGGTCGGGTCAACTCTCTTTATATCCATAATGGTCACGATACCTATGATAGTGTAGGGATCCCTCAGGCCACTACGGTTGCTGGAGTCTGTTGCAGGAAGGTTGCAAACCTTTTGGGATGGATTCCGTTCCGTAGCGAAACAGTCCTTTTCTGTTTCCCTTGTTGTTTTGACTACCATGGGAAACTCAGTTTCCAATTTTACCCATTCTATCTCATTCCATAACTGTCATCATCTCATCCTATGGTGAGAGGTATATCCCCTTTCTTAATGGACGTTCGTTGGTGTTCGTGTGTACGGCGCTGGCTATGAGTGGTTTTATGGTAGGATGTGGGGGAAATCCCCTTACAGGGCTCATTCCGTCGTTCATCGCTTGCTTGTTTTTATGAGTGTGGCAATTTTCATTGCCTTTGTTTCCATAGAAATTTCTGAAGCAATACATTCATCGTTGGGGTCCCTCTCCTGAAAAAGTCCCATGTATCTTAGATTATGGGGTCCTCATAGTGACATTTTGTGTGATGGGGGTTGGACAACAGGATGAACCAGCAACAATGCCAGGAGTATTTCCGCCTAGTATGGGAGAAGGGTTGTCTCGCCCATGCTTATGCCTTATTCGGTCCGGCGGAATCGGGTAAGCGTGCGGTGGCTCTCTATCTAGCTCAGATGTTGTTCTGTACACAACGGCGGGGCGGGAAGGCCTGTCGACGGTGTAGGGATTGTCAATTGTGCGAACGGGAACGTCATCCCAGAATGAGGATTTGGGAGGGTGTTGATTCTATCAAGATCGGCGAGGTACGGGATTTTTTACAGCAGTCTAGTAGGGATGGGGGCCCTGACCCCCATGTGTGGATCGTGGGGGCAGCGGAACGTTGTACTACCCAGGCGGCTAATGCTTTGTTGCGTTTCCTCGAGGAGCCCATGGGGGTATGGTATATTCTCCTACTCAGTGATCGACCATGGGCTCTTTTGCCGACCCTACGATCACGTTGCCAAATGGTATTTTTGACACCCCCTTCCCCTGCGGTGAGGGTTGCTGGGTGGGTGAAGGGGGGGATGGGGAAGATTCAGGCCGAAGTAGTAGTACAATTGTCTACGCAGGGGGGGGCTAGTGTACAGAAATGGCCCTATGAAAAGTTTGCGCAATGTTCCATAGGGGTGATACAATGGGCGGAAGAGACGCTGGTTACGGGTAGGATGGGCCCCCTAGGGGCGCAGGTGATGTGGGAGGGTGAGCGCCCGGATGTTGTAGGGAAGGTAGACCTCTGCATTGCGTGGGCAAGGGAGGGGTTGTGTCGGATGGTAGATCGTGAAATGTCTGTTGTACCAGGGTTGTGGAGTGAATTTCCTCCTTCGGGCTCCCTTCGGTCCATTTCAGAACAGCGTTGGTTGCGGTTTCTGCGGAATCTTCTGGTTGCACGTGGGAGATTGATGAATCCCTCCCTCCACCCGCGTGGTATCTTAGAGCGTTTTGCTCTGGACATGCTTTCCACCGGCGATCAATGACAACGAGCAAGAGGGTGATGGCCGATATGGCCAAGGGTGTGGCGGTGCGTGTTGTGCGGGTGATGGATCATCTAGAGGGTCAGGTTCGGCGTTTGCAGTCCGATTGTGTTGAGCTTCGGCAGCAGTTGGTAGCGATTGTGGAGGAAAACAATCGTTTGTGGATGGAGAATCGCCGTTTGGTTCGCGCAAAGGGAAATGCCCCTGTTGGTGAAATAGGGGAAGGATCGGGGGTTTCCACGGGTGGTGATCAGCTGCGGTCGTTGTATGAGGAGGGTTTTCATATTTGTAATGTTCATTATGGTCGGTTGCGTGATCGGTTGGAAAGGGATTGTATGCTCTGCCTTTCCTTTTTGACGCAAGGGGATGAGGCGCCGGGGTAGTTTTTATACCGCGGTGTTTTTTCGTTGTACCTATCTATGATCTGGGGGGAGATAAGGTCCCATGGAACTTTCCTATCAGAGGAGTTTTGTCGATGATGCCCCCTCGATAGGGGGGGGGGATGGGTCCAAGCTTTACGTAGTAGCAACTCCCATCGGTAATTTAGCGGATATCACCTCACGTGCTCTGGATATTTTGCAGGGGGTAGACCTCATTGTGGCGGAGGACACACGTCGAACCCGTAAGTTGTTGAGTCACTATGGATTACATACTCCTTTAGCGCGTTACGACGGACGAGGGGGGGAGGCTAGAATACTGGAGCCCATGATGTCACGGGGTCATAACGTGGCTTTGGTTACGGATGCAGGAACGCCTACCATTTCCGATCCTGGGAATGCGTTGGTACGGGCTGCTGTGGATGCAGGTATTCGGGTGGTAACGATTCCGGGTCCTTGTGCTATGGTCGCTGCCCTTGCTGCCTCTGGATTGGCTACCCACTCGTTCCTCTTTGGGGGTTTTTTGCCCCGTAAAGCTACGGCACGGTGTGCGCGTTTGCAAGAGATGCAATTCGTGCCCGCCACACTGGTTTTCTATGAATCCCCCCAGCGGCTCCTGCAAACGTTATCAGATATTGCCAATGTGCTGGGGGATCGCCCTGTAGCCATTGCGCGCGAGTTGACGAAGTACTACGAGACGTGGTGGAGGGGTCCTCTAAGTAAGGTGATGGAGATGCTCAGAGAGGGCACTCGTATGCGAGGGGAATGTACGATTGTGGTGGAAGGAAGGGTAGCGGGGGAGGGTCCGCCAGTCCCCCCTTCCTCCGTTCCTGTTTCCATTGAACAGGCTGTTCGGGAGGAATTGGCACTGGGGAAGGTACCCCGACAGGCTTTTAAGGATGTTGCCAGACGGTTGGGTTTGTCCCGTCGTGAGGTGTATCAGAGGTACCATGGTTTGGGGATAGGGAGGGGGGAAGAGGACGACCCCGAAGGTGGATAGGGAATGGTTGGGTACGAATGGGGAGCCGTTTCCTATATTTTTTATTTTTACCTATCCCGTGTTGTTTTTATGGAAATTTTTATTCGAATACTTGTCTTGGTACAATCTATTTTTGTATACATCGTGTGGTTCGTGCATAAGATTTTCTGCAAGCGAGCCACAGGTTGTTTTCAAGAAAGTAAGACGGTCTGCTTGTGCGATGCTTACCATCCAGTTTTTGTTAGGAAGGGAGGTGTAGCCTCACGGAGCATCGCGGAGTTGAGCGATGCTACTTTAGGCTAGATTGATATATGTCCCAACCAGGAATACCCAATGTTACCCCTGTTGTTAGTTTGACACGTACGGATGCTGTCAATCTCCTCCTATCTTCGGTAGCCTTGGAGGAAATTGCTCTGAGTCACATTCTCAACGCAGAGGGGGAGAAGGTTCAATACGTTCTGGGTACGCTGTCTGGTTCGCGAATGCCGGTCCCGCCCACTATTGCAGAGTTGATGGATATCAATAAAAGTGTACTTTCTGTAATGAAGGAGACAATTGCTGGGGAAATTATTTTACAGTCTAAATTAGAATCAGTGGCAGGTTTGGTATCGGGTTCGGATGGGGGAGGTCTACCAGGCCCACCGGGCCCACCGGGTCCACCAGGGTTTCCAGGCCCGCCGGGATGTCCAGGTCCGCCTGGACCGCCGGGTCCGCCAGGGATTTGTTGTGGGGGTGCAACAGGTTCTCGGGGGGGTCCAGGACCACCGGGACCACCAGGGCCACCGGGCCCACCAGGACCACCAGGACCACCGGGACTACTGGGTCCATCGGATTCTTGTTGCATAGGTGCAACAGGGGCGACGGGCGAGCGGGGATACCCAGGACCACCGGGTCCACCAGGTCCACCGGGGTCGTCAGGGTTGCTGGGACCACCGGGGCCGTCTGGGTTGCCGGGATCCCCAGGACCACCAGGACCACCAGGACCACCAGGACCACCGGGTCCACCGGGTCCATCGGGTTCTTGTTGCGTAGGTGCAACCGGAGCGACGGGCGAGCGGGGATACCCTGGTCCACCAGGGCCTCCAGGTCCACCGGGGATGGGTTGTACGGGTGTTACAGGTCCGATGGGTGCGCGGGGGTATCCGGGACCGCCAGGTCCACCGGGGTGTCCGGGACCGCCGGGTCCTCCAGGATCCCCAGGTCTGCCAGGGTCACCGGGTCCGCCAGGGATCGGTTACACGGGTGTTACAGGTTCAATGGGTGCGCGGGGGTACCCAGGGCCGCCGGGGCCACCGGGTCCACCAGGTCCACCGGGCCCCTGCTGTTGTTGTCAGGGGGTAACCGGTGCCACGGGTCCACCAGGTCCCTGTTGCCCAGGTCCTACAGGTCCACAGGGGCCCCAGGGTCCAATGGGTCCAATGGGATCTATGGGTCCATTGGGGCCAAGGGGACCGATGGGACCAATGGGACCGATGGGACCGATGGGACCAATGGGTCAACAGGGTCAACAGGGTCTACCGGGTCCCTGCTGTACCGGTCCTCCAGGTCCGCCAGGAGTACCAGGATCACAGGGTCGGCCAGGACTATTGGGACCACAGGGTCCTCCGGGTCCACCAGGACCACTGGGTTTACCGGGACCGCCAGGGTTACCCGGCGTACCAGGAAGTACAGGAGCTACCGGGGTGACGGTGCGACACGTTGCAGACCAAGTAGGGGCCAGTTCTTCTTCTATGGCATCTATGTACTCTGCCCAGTTAGTGATAGGGCTGGAACTGTATCATCGAGTGCCTGCATGAATGAGGAATCATGTGGGCCTGCGTCCCACCCGTGTGCAAGATCCCTTTGTGAGGATGCCTGGCATAGAGCCGGGTGGGGTGCATCGAAATCATGGCTAAGGTGAGTCATACGCCCAAAGGGTGTTGAGGCGAAACGGATCATAAGGGCCATGAACCGGTATTTTTTTCTGGGAGATTATTCCCGATGCCGTCACGTCGGGTAGTAAGGGTTGCAAGAATGTCGATTTCTTGCATCGTTCCCAGTGGCCTTCTTACCGTCACCTAAGGTCATGGGGGAAGAGTAGATGGTACGGAACGTGGTTTGTGGGTTTTTCCGCAAAAGCAAAGCCGGAGTACCGGAGAAGTGTGTTAACGCACATGGAGGGAAAGGCTTTTGTCAGCGGCGGGTGGTAAGAGGTCTATTTCATTGTGGTTCTACCATCGGTCGTTGATAGAGTGCCGGATGCAGTGAAAGTTGCCTGTCCGGTGCGACGCAGGGGAGGGGTTGGGGCACTTTCCCTTTCCTGCGATGGTCCTCAAGGCCCAATGGGTCCGAATGGTGTGTGTTGCACAAGACAGCATGCCCATTTGGGTCTCACGGAATTGACTAATGTGGCCGCTGGTAGTGCGATCCCGATTGATGAGAATTTCTATATTTCGGGTACGAATATTACACATGTGGTTCCTTCGTCCAGTGTTCTTCTGGCTCCTGGATCAGCCTATTCTGTCGAGTACACGATTGTTGCTAATCCGCCGCCTACTTATGGTCTCAATATCGTTCTGCGTCTCGATGGTGTGAATATTCGGGGTAGTCGGGCGCGTAGTCCAGAAACTGCCCTGGAGATTGATGGTTTTGTCAGTTCTTCAGGGGGGGCCATTTTCAGAACGACGGGTTCCCAGACTAATGTGTTGGAGTTTGTCATTGATTCCGGTACTACGCCGACTTTGGTGGATGAACTTTCCATTCGCATCTTTCAGTTGGATTGATGGTATCGGGTTTGTTGTGGGGGGATGATACACGAGGGGCGCACATAGCTCCCCTCGTGATTTACGTTTACCCATAAGGAGGGAGGGCCTTGGGCTTCTCTGTTGGATAGGTATTCTGTTGTAGGTGTGTGAATTTCTGAATGAGGTTTTCAGGGGTGTGTGTCGAGTAGTAAGCTGTATAGGTGATGAATCATCTATCACAACAAACAACCCCTGCGAAGGATTGTTCCCTAGTATAATTGTATATATTTTTATAAATAATTAAAATTTTTAGATCATTCATTTTGTATCGAGGGCGTAGGGTGGTCGAAAGCCCCAGTTTAAAAAATTATTATGTTGTTATGAAGTTTTTCGTTCCTATTCACACCAAAAAAGGGTTCGAATAGACCCCCTTTTTGGTAATTCTCTATACCCCTGTGTACTTCTAGGGGTTCCCTTCTCGAACTACCTTATATCCCCCCTGGATTTTTCCAATGGATTTATCGTATGCGTTGAGTAATTTTTTATATCTATGTGGATTCCCACGGGCTTTCTCCGCGGTCCCTGTCAATTGGGACCACGCCTCATTGAGTGAAAACGTTTCTTCTCCATACCCGAGTTGTTTGTGATAAAAATCATTAGCTTTATCCACGAGCTCCCTCATATCTTCCCCGGATACTCCGTTAGGATCCTGTACCATTCTCTTAAATAATAGTTTATTTTGGGTAACAAGTTCCCTCCATTCCGTTTCCATTTCCCCTGTACCCGATTCCGTTACGGATGTGTGTTGTGAGTTCATACTATGGGCTTCTATCGAATGGGTAATGATGCTATCTTCCCCCATTAAGGCCAGTAGACTGGTAGAGGCGAATAGAATGCTTGTTTTTATTGTTCTTATCATAATTACTCACACACTCTCTTTCTTGTTTTTTAGGATAGATACACCACTATTCTTCTGGCAGGGGTTAGCATTCCCCCCTCCGACCCATTGTAGTTTTTTTGATGCATAGGGTCAAACAATCCGTCCATTTTTTTATAACTTTCCATATCATGGGAAGAAAACGGAAATTCTATGTTTTCTTTTCTATGGACCATCATGTTCTGGTGGATGGGAGGTTCCTGGATTTCCATGGGTCTCTACCTCGGGACCAAGCTAGGGAAGGAGACCTATGTTCTGGCGACATGCAGTGTACAGGTGGAATGAACTCAACCCTGGCTTTTCTGTGCAACTTGGAAACCTGTTGTCGTGCAGATGCCTAGCAGCTGATCGTGCCAGGCCGGTAAAAGCCAAGAGATATCGGGGAGCTCTGCATATACAGGGGCAGATTGGTTCGTGGTAGCCTAATGGGGGTGGAGCAAAGGGGACAGTCTACCGAACCGGGTCTGGAACGATTGAGTGGGGAACGCGAGGAATCACACCGGTCCGGTTCTGTGAGGGGCTCTTGGTTGAAATGCTGGGTCTACTCGACGTCGGACGGATGCCTGGCTGTTGCCAGGACGTAGTCAAAGGTCTAAGACAACTGGGGTGTTTTGTGCGCGAGGTCGGATCGGATCAGACCAAGTAGCCTGATGAAATCCTTGTGATAAAGGCAGGGCGAAGGGGTCCAATAGCACAGATTTTGTCTGATCTTCGTTAGGCAGGGAGCCAAGAGGAACTGTATACAGAAGGCGAACTAGTCTATGGTATTGTGTGCGTGTGCCGTAATGGGGAGGTGGGGAGATACCAGCCCACCTGATCCATGTTGGGAAGACTAATAGGGCACTTTTTATGGAAAATTTTTCTTGATATTTGTAGGTAGGATGTGTAGTTTAAAAGGGAAAGAGTTTATTTTATATTATATATTTATAAAAAATAAATATATTTTATCAATTCCATTGGGGGTTCCAGGAGGGCTCCTTTTTTTGGTTGGGTAAACCCTTCAAAAAATCTACGAATGGACCATCCAGATCATTTACGCATGCGATCCTACGCAATCAGCGGCATTAGGTGATTGGAAGCCTGTCACCTACCAGCAGTTGGCTCAGCAGTTGGCCCCGAAGGGCCCATTACAATCCTCATCGTCGATACAGCCTACTTGACATTGACATACACTCGATGATATTCCAGGCCCGAAGTTTGGCTAAGGACCTGAAAAGGGGGGAGAGCCTATCCACTAGGGTTACAGGGCAGCCCGGTGAACTCAAACGATCTGTTTGCCTACCATCCGTTCTCCATATGCTACTCCATAATACAGCCTGCTTGATTCATGCAATAATTTCATACCCTAAAGCCTCTGTTCATCCACCCGCTATGAACAGCGGAGACCCGGTGGTCAAGAGCCTCCGATTTCAATAATTATTATGTTATTAATGGATTTATCGAATTCGTTTAGTAATTCTCTATATCTATGGGGCTTTCTACGGGCTTCCTCAGCAGTCCATGTCAATTTGGACCATGCTTCCTTTAGTGGAATCGCATTTTTTCCATACCCGAATTGTTTATTATAGAAATCATTAGCTTTATCCACGAGCTTCCTCACATCTTCCTTGGATACTCCGTTCGGATCCTGTACCATTCTTTTAAATAATATTTTATTTCGTATGACAAGTTCCTTCCATTTTCGTATAACAAGTTCCTTCCATTTCGTTTCTATTTCCTCTGTACCCGATTCCGTTACAGATTTGTGTTGTGAGTCCATACCATAGGCCCCTATCGGCTTGGTAATGATACTATTTCCTCCTATTGAGGCCAGTAGGCTGGTAGAGGCGAATAGAATACCTATTTTCATTGTTCTTATCATAATTGCCTACACTCTCCCTCTTGTTTTTTAGGATGGACACACCACGATTCCTCTGGTAGGGGTTGGTATTCCCCCCTAACTTATTATAGTCTTTTTGATACATAGGGTTGAACAACCCGTCGGGACCGTGCAATTTCTTGTGGGGAATGCCCTATCTATGAATCTAGTCTCACCTTTTCGTAAAGCAATTGAGTAACATAATAACATTTTGTTATGACACTGTTCCTGTTTTAGTATCCCAGGGGTATTTATCTTATTTAATATTAATTTTTTATAAAATTTTTACCAGGTCCTTGCGTGAAAGACGAACATTGTGTTGTAGTAAGATCCATTCTGTTTATGGTACGTACAAAAACAATAAAAAATCCGTAATGTTGTTAACATTACAGACTAGGATGGAACCTTGTTCCATTACCATTATATTACATAAAATTTTCAATTTAGAGGACATAGTATAACAGAAGGATAAACAAAAAGAAAATGGAAATTGGTTACCATTTTTAACGAATCAGGATGGTCCGGGTACTATAGTGAATAGGTAAAAAAGGAGGGGACAGAGTTAGAAAACCAAAATATAAGGCTCTTGGCCAAACTTCGGACCTGAAATATCCTTGGGTGGTTTTTTCCTAATTCTGGATTGTAAGGATGAGTTAGGTGGGGTCTCAGGTTTCCCGAATCCTCACAGGAACACCTGATTCCCGGGAATGGACGGTTGACAATGGACTCTAGGATATAACTCATTTTATCTGATTTTGTGGTTCCCAATTTCTCTATTTTCACGATTTTCACTTCGTCCGAAAAAGGGGGGGCCCCGGGAAATTTAGTTCTGTCTTCATATCAACAACCCCTTATTACCTGATAGGGGGTGAGTTGCCTATCCCCACTCCCGAGACTGAACCCCCAGGTCCGATATGCGGCCAAGATCCAAATATAATAAATATATTTTATATAGTAATCCATGGAGGAAACACTCAGAATGGGGGGAAATCCCCCCCAAAAACCCTGTTCAGAAATTCACACCCCCAACGGGATACTGCTGGGAAAAACGAGAGAATACTCTATTGTCAGATATTGCTGGAGAATACATATCACCCCGTACGAGGAAACAATAGAAAGGGGGATTAGTGCATCTTTTACAGGGTTTGGAAGTGGAAGAGATAACCTTAGAGGGGGGTTCAGGACACCCGTATGGTTTTCGGGAGGGGCAACTTGGGCATGATCAACCGGTGGAACTGAATAAATTTATTTATGATAAAGGGATGAAACTAAATAAGGAAGGTAAACATTTGTTTCGCCTTGAGGTTAGGCAGGATGCCCCGATGGAAATGAAACGGTTCTTATTGGAAAAAATACCCGGTTCAGTTATCTTTATCTATGGTACAGAGATTACAGGGGCGGATACTGATGAGGTGGAGGGATTGCTCCTTACTTCGGTGGATTCCTCGTTTCCTCCGGTGATCTTGATCTGGGATGGGAATACCAATCGGATATACCGCTTGGATGAGGCTGGGTTAGGAACCCCAAGGATGCGAAACCGACGGGGTGAAAGTTGTGCATCGGTGCTTATGACAGCAACCGGTAGTGGCATGGCGGCTGGTTATGATGAATTAAATTTACCAGGTTTGGTAATTGGGGGACTTATAGGCGCGGTGGGTGGCCTTGTTTGGTGCATAGTAGATGATTGATAGAACCTAGGGAAGGGATCACGTCTGTATGGAATGGGGGTTTAATAGCCCATAAACTAAAAAAACCTCCCTACGAAACAACCACAACCTGGATATTGTGCGTCGTGTTGTGCTATTAGGGTGGATGAGGGGATAGTTCCTCCGGAATAGGTAGAGGTGGTAAGTGGATTCCAAATCGTTTTTTCCAGCAAACTATCCATTGCTTCACCGATAGATAGAGGGACCCCTCTCTTCATTATAAGGTCCTGAAACGTGTTTATCCGTCTATACACCGCATAGCCCACCGGGGCAGTAAATAGGTTGCCTTTCTCTGATTTCTCTGATTCCCATCTGGCAGGGGTAATAACCCTGCTTTTTCCTAGATTGTTCACTACCAGGTGTCCCTTTACCCCAGCATCGCTAGACGGTTTAAAGCCTGCCATGCTACCTATCGCCGGTTCCGAAGGACCAGACAACCTTTATCCCTTGTACAACTTCTTGACACGCATAAGCCGGTTATCCAGGTATGCCCACTTCAATTTTTGTGTTTTCTGTTGCACAATTATAATATTATATTTAAAATTTAGATATTTTTTTTCATATTTAGGATTCCTGTTGAGGACTTTTGACCCTATGCCCATAGGACCTAACGATTTCGCTTGTTTTTTCCCGGTGTGCTATACTGTCGTAGGTCTTGTCGACAACTGTGTGGTTATTGTTGTTCTTGATAAAATCAGGTAATTTGTTAAAAAAGGGGAGGAGGTATTGTATCTCACTTGTATCGGATCTTACAAGCATATGAGCTAATAGTATTTTGTTCGAAGTAGATAGGGCCATGTTACCTTGCCGTCTTTATAGGGGAAAGGGAGTGTTTGTCGTATGCAAAATAACATATCTGTTTGTAAGTTCTTATTGATACCACGCGTTCTAGTGGCTCTGACTCTAGTTTTTTGGTTGGTTGTTGTCCTTCCTCCTACGTTTGGTAAATGGTTATTCTTATTTATAATTAGTGTTGTATCATTACATCTCTTTATTTTGGAAATATTATTTTTATTTTTTATTAATAGAAACGTACATACCTCCCATAGGAGAAAAATGTTGTACTCGAGTATTATTGTGATGATTTCCGTTTTTTTGTCATTTTTTTACCTTATAATCATTCCTTCTATGTTCAGTACAGAAAAAGGTTGGTATTCTGGACCGGTCATAATTTTTCTTGGATTTACCCCATTTTTATTTGGTGGTTTTTCATTGTTATTTCTATATAATGATTCCAAAAAAAATCAAGAAAGGGTTCGGAGATACATTAGTCTTCATGACCGTTTGATACGGTGCAATGAAGAATGGAATTCTTTAGAAAGAAGGCCATGGCGACAATTCCTTACTTGGATCTGGATGGGTACTCTTGCTGCTATGATGACTAGTATTTTATTTTGTCCCGATGGAAAATGGGCCCTGTTATTGTTTTCCCTAACGTGTTGTGTGGGAATGTTGTTTGTTCATTGTATAGGTAGAGATTTACCCCAGTCCCATCCCTGGCACCCCCAATCGTGGTATATTAGTTTAGGGATAACCATTGTATTTACAGCTATATTTACATCTTTATTTACATCTGATATGCAGTGGGTACTTTGGCGGTTTTTTCTTTTGGATGAGGGTCGTTTGTTTATGATCTTGTTTTTTCTCTTTTTCCTTCCCCTGCTTCGTTTGAACAATCCTATGGATCATTCGAATCAATGGATTGTTCCAGGATTGCTTAAGATCCTTCGAAATCGGGAAGGGAAGGACAATGCCTGAGAACATATACCCTAGGTCTACTTGGCAATCCCTTCACCACACTTTTTTCAGATAGTGGTGGGGGTCTTTTCGGATTCTTTGATGTGTGGGGGACCGGCAGCATTTCGTTGGGGGTGTGGATAGCTCCCCCTTTTTGGTATTTCTCTATGCTCCTGTGGACTTCTAAGAGCTTCCTTCCCTAACGATCTCATATCGTTCCCGGATTTTTCCTTAGGCATTTTGTTGAATGGATTTATCGTACGCTTTCAGTAATTCTTATTCTTTGTGACATAATGGGGAGGTGGGAAGATCTCAGCCCACCTGATCCAGGTTGGGAAGATTAATGGGGCACTTTCTATGAAAAATTTTTCTTGATACCCGTATGTAGGATGTGTAGTTTAAAAGAGAAAGAATTTATTTTATATTATATATTTATAAAAAAATAAATATATTTTATTAATTTCATCGGGGTTCCAGGAGGGATCCTTCTTTTGGTTGGGTAAACCCTTCAAAAAATCTACGAATGGACCATCCGAATCATTTACGCATGCGATCCTACGCAATCAGCGGCAGTAGGTGACCGGAAGCCTGCCACCTACCCGTTGGCCCTGGAGGACCCATTACAACCCTCATCGTCGACACAGCCTACTTGACATTGATATACACTCGATGATATTCCGGGACCGAAGTTTGGCTAAGGACCATTTTTCCATTATGAACCATCCATTATGAACCATGAAAAAATAGGCCCTTCCGGGCCCTTCTGATTCTGTGTCCATTGAAGTTTGGGGACCTACATTGTACTGTTACTCATCACCGTAGATTAAATAATTATATATAAAAAATAACGATATGATGATCAATATAGCATTAATAAATTTACCAATCATTAGTATTTTTTTTCTCTCAGAAGAGGATATAGGGGGAAGAAGAAGTGGTTTGCCAACTTCTCCATACCTATCTGTTTCCTGCAGTGAGCTACCGAAAATGTATTCCATCCTACGCTGTCCCATACAGAGATGCAGCCAATAGGATGAGAAATGCGGTTGAATGATCGTAACCATAACAGTTGAAATTGTTTGTATTTTTGACCAGTTGGTTCCAAAGGTATGAAAAAAATATAAAAAGATAACATACAATGAACAAATTGTTATTATTTCTTTATTTATAAAATTTAAATCAATGGGACCTGCCTCAGAGCACCATCGGTATTCTCTTCCTATTTGTAATCTAAAAAAAACACACCAACCCACAAATCCTGCTGATAAGATCCAGAAGGGCCTATTCTGTGGATCCATATGGAAAAATAGGAACAAGGATGCCACCATCCATAGAGGACCGATCCAATGGAGAGCATACCACCGAAATTTTGAAAAACCCTGCATTTGGTATAGATGGCGGCATTTTTTCCTATAGGATTGCATTTGCAGGAGTCGGTCCAAAAGATCGAGCCACCGATATTTCTTTTTTCCCTTGGGGGGAGGGTCTATTTTTTGGACAAGAATACCAAAGAGAGGGACAACAAATATCAATGTCGGAACAATCATTTCATTGGGAAACCAATCACCCATACAGATAGGTACTATCATGATAATTTGAAAAAATATTCCAGTAATAAGGAAGAGAGGAACCATCAGCCATCTTAACTTTGGGGCTTTCGTACGTTCCATCGATTTCTTCATGGTTTCTAGGAGGACCTCCCATGTATAAGCACATAAACAATGGGCCCATTCGTTTTTCCTAAGATTTTACCCCTCATCCATTCCCCGTACCATCTTGATGATCAGTATAACGAAAGAGCTGAAGATTTCTAAATTACTTGCTTTTTTATCTATCCAATCAACCTACACCGCCGTTCGTGAAAAGACACCAGTTTTAACTTTTTTATCAAACTCCGTATACTTGGAATCACAAAAGGATTTGTAACCGAATGACTACTCACATCCGTGAAAAGAAGACAATATTGCAAACACGGATCAGAAAGAAAAAAGGGCAAAGCCAACGGGAAAACAGACAAAACGAACTAGTAAAGGGGTTACCCGGGGGTGAAAAACAGCCCTTACTCTCGGTAAGGGCTATTCTACAGAAGGTTGCGTGACTTTTATGCCATTTATGACAACAAAGGACACATTGGTGTCCTATTGGGCAGCATCCCGTTGGGGGTGTGAATTTCTGAACAGTTTTTTGGGGGGATTTCCTCCCATTTTAGGATGCAATCGTCAGGCGTTCGTACGACCGCAACCTCCTAGGTTCGGTATGAGCGTCCTAGATTAGGTTTCCTTCCGTCTGTATACCACATGCCGCCCGGGATCGTTAGTAGGGTTGTCTTCCGTGACCTCCTCTGCCGTGTGTCAAGTCGTACCCTAGTTTCGACCGGGGTGTTTCTACATCACATCAGCAAGCGAGGGTTAGGTGGTTGGAAAGCCTGCCAACCTATCGGCCAGCTCCGGGGGGCCAATTACAACCTTCATCATCACCTATATAACTTACTTGACCATACCCCTGGAGAAATTTTCCTGCGGTATCCCCCAGAATAGGATGGGGGTTAGCACAAGCACGAATCTTGCTACAGGAAAATCATCCCTCAATTTGATGTGTAATAAATATAAATATAATTTACATTAAATTTTACTTTGAAAATATCATTTATGTATATTATAATCTGTTTATATAAAATAATTTTTGTGTATATTTTATGGAATAGGATGATTTTCATACTAACTAAATCTTACGAATGGGGGTAAACAGATGAAGAAAAAGTTCAAAAACAAGGGAATCGCTATAGGAGTGACACTCCTAGGTGTGTTGTCCATCAGTCCAATTGGGGTATCGACTGATGTATTTGCAGGAGGCGCAGGAGGCGGATTATTAGGGAACGTAGTGAATGGGACAGGTGGTCTCCTGGGGAACCTATTCAATGGGATATTGGGTCACGGTGGTGGGATACTCAGCGGGATATTGCGCGGGATAGGGGGATTGCTAGGGATAGGAGGTGGTTGATTGCTAGGGATAGGTAGGAGCTCTTGGGTTTCAAGAGGGGGTAGGTGTGGGGATCTCATCCTAATTTGGGACAGTTGCCCGGGGATTGAGTAAGGTCATCTTGGCCGAGTTATCCATGCGATTGCAAGGTCCTTGCATTATGGCGTCTCCATGAAAGAATTTCGATGGATACTATGCCCCCGTATTTTCCTCGGAATATAACGGATCCACCTACAGAAAATCGATTAGGACCGAAAAAGAAGATGGGCTGTTGTTCTCTATAATTCCATAAGGGGGTACTGTACCTTGGTGTGGGAGGACCCCCCTGAGAACATGAAAAATAAAGAAGGGAGTCATTGAGTGTGTGACCCTATGACTCCCTGTTTTTGGGGGGATTCATCTATTTCCATAGTGGTGGGGCTCCCTGTCTTTTGGATCTTATCAACCAATCGAGCCTTCCATTTCTAATCGGATCAGTTGGTTCATTTCAACGGCATACTCCATGGGTAGCTCCTTAGTAAAAGGTTCAATGAAACCCATGACGATCATTTGTGTAGCCTCTGTTTCATCAAGGCCCCGGCTCATCAAGTAGAAGAGCTGCTCTTCACTCACTTTAGAAACGGTAGCCTCGTGTTCCAATACAATGTCATCGGTATGCAATTCGTTGTAGGGGATGGTATCCGAGGTGGATATGTCATCTAGTATGAGTGTGTCGCACTTCACGTTGGCTTTTCCACCGTGTGCTTTTTTGGCAAAGTGGGTCAGGCCACGGTACGTTACCTTTCCCCCCTGTTTGCTGATCGATTTGGAAACAATCGTTGCTGTACAGTCTGGTGCCAATGCAGTGACCTTGGCCCCCGCGTCCTGATGTTGCCCTTTACCGGCTACTGCAACGGAGAGGATGTCGGCTTTAGCCCCGCGCCCTTTCATCACGACTGCGGGATACTTCATGGTCAATTTTGAACCAATGTTCCCGTCTACCCATTCCATGTGGGCCCGTTCCTCTGCTATGGCCCTCTTGGTTACAAGGTTGTAGATGTTAGGGGACCAGTTTTGAATGGTCGTGTAACGGCAACGCGCCCCTTTTTTGACAATAATCTCCACCACGGCACTATGCAGCGAGTCTGTTGTGTAGATGGGTGCTGTACACCCTTCTACATAATGAACAAAACTATCCTCATCTGCGATGATTAGGGTTCGTTCGAATTGCCCCATATTTTCCGCATTGATACGGAAATAGGCCTGCAAGGGCAGCTTACAGTGAACCCCCTTAGGAACGTAAATGAAGCTACCACCGCTCCACACGGCACTGTTGAGGGCAGCAAATTTGTTATCTGTGTGGGGTACGACGGTACCAAAGTGTTTTTTGAAGATTTCCGGATGTTCACGTAAGGCCGAATCCGTATCGCAGAAGAGTACTCCCTGCTTGGTCAATTCCTCTTGCATATTGTGGTATACAACTTCCGATTCGTATTGGGCCGAGACACCGGCAAGGAATTTTTGTTCTGCCTCCGGAATTCCCAATCGATTGAAAGTATTTTTGATATCCTCCGGTACCTCGTCCCACGTTCTACCCTTTTTCTCCGAGGGTTTCATGTAGTAAATGATATCTTCAAAATTGAGCTCTTCCAATTTCCCGGGTAACAAGGAAAACCAACGGCTGTTCTTTGACGTCGGTAGGGGCATCTTTCTAAATTGTTCCAGTGAACGAAGGCGGAATTGTAACATCCAATCCGGTTCGTTTTTCATTTCAGAAATAGACGCCACAATCTCCGGCGTCAGCCCTTTCCCTGACCTGTATACAGAGACATCGCGATCACGGAAACCATACTTATAGGTTTCATTCAGTTCCTCTAAAGGCTTTGCCTTTGCCATAGTTACACCCCTTTGCTTGTAGTTTGTACTCCCAGTACGGATCGACGTAGCGCATCCCAACCCAACATAGCGCATTTGATACGGGCTGGAAACTTTTTTACCCCACTGAGTGCTTCGATTTCCTCACAGGGGAAGGAGGCGGGGTCTATATCCCCCCCTTGCAACCATCGAGAGAAGGTTTGCCAAAGGTCTGTGGCTTCCTGCAACGTCAATCCCTGTACAGCCTCCGTCATCATAGACGCGGAGGCCATGCTGATCGAGCATCCTTCCCCTGTAAATTTTGCCTCTTGGATGCGACCTTCCCGCAGATCCAGTGATAGTCGTACTCGATCGCCGCAGGAAGGGTTGGATAGTTCCATGGTCGCTGTTTCATTTTTTACTTGGCCACGATTGCGAGAGGAGCGCGCATAATCAAGCAGTACACGCCGGTACAAATCATCGAGAGACATAGACCCACTCCTCATTCGCCTATAACTAATTTTTTCTCAATTCATCTAAGAAAAATAATCTCGAACTTTCTGGACGGCCTGGACTAGGATTTGTATATCCTCTTCTTTATTGTAAAGATAAAAACTGGCCCTGACGGTAGAGGAAACCCCCCACCAGCGCATGAGTGGTTGACAGCAATGGTGCCCCCCCCCTCACCATAACACCATGCTCATCCAAAACGGTCGCCACATCATGCGCATGAACATCTTTTACGTTGAAGGTCACGGCACCATAGCGATTCTCCAAGGGTCCAAACAACGTAATCCCTGGCAACTTTTGCAGTTCCGCTGCTGCTTTTTGTGTCAGGTGCGAATCGTGTTCTGCTATTCTTTTCATGCCGATGGATTCTAGATAATCGATGGCAGCCCCCAGACCCACAACCGAGGCAATCATCGGTGTACCGCCTTCAAAGCGTGCTGGCGGATCCTTAAAAGTGGAGTCATACAGTTCCACGTTCTCAATCATTTCCCCGCCATATTCATATGGTTCCATCTCTTCCAACAGTGTTTCCCTTCCATAGCAGACACCTACGCCAGTAGGTCCGCACATCTTATGACCTGAGAAGACAAGGAAGTCCACACCAAGAGCACGAACGTCGATCGGCATATGGGGAACACTTTGGGCTGCATCTACTACTAGTATACCACCTCGGTGATGGATGAGATCTGCCAACTCCCGGATCGGTTGTGTTACCCCAGTTACGTTGGAAAGATGTTGAATGGCTAACATTTTGATACGGGGGGGTAATGTTGCTTCCACCTCCTTCATATCTAGTGTTCCGTCCTTGTGCATGGGTACATAAAAAAGCTCGGCCCCCGTTTTCTTGGCCAACTGTTGCCAAGGAACTAAGTTGCTGTGGTGTTCCGCCATGGTTAGGGCAAGGACATCACCGCTTTGCAGGCGGGGGCGCATGTAACTTTGTGCTATGAGGTTGAGAGCGGCTGTGGCACCACGAGTGAAGATGATTTCCTTTTCGGAGGCCGCATGGATGAAGTGTTGTACTTTTTTCCGTACGCCCTCGTACGCTTCTGTGGCCTGATGGCTGAGCTGATAGACACCCCGATGGACGTTGGCGTTGCAGGTTTCGTAAAAATTGCGTATGGCATCGATGACGAGTTGTGGCTTTTGGGAAGTGGCTGCACTATCCAGGTAAATTTTCCGTTTCTCCGCCTTGTCTGCCCTAACCAGCAGGGGAAAATGGGTTAGGGAGATCATGATAGGAAATCCTTCATGAGGCGTTGGTCGAACAACGTTTGTAAATCGGGCCAATCAATCTCTGAGAATAGTCCCGTCAGGAATCCCTGGATCAAAAGTCGTTCCGCTTCACGTTGCGGGATACCGCGTGATTTTAGGTAGTACAAATGCATTGGGTCCACCTTTCCCACACTCGCCGCATGACCGGCCAAGACGTCATTCTCGTCAATCAATAGGATGGGATTTGCGTCTCCGCGTGCTTTGGGGCTCAACATCAGGGTACGTGTGGTTTGTTGGCCGTTGGATTTTTTGGCTCCCTTGTGGATTTTAGTGATACTATTGCTGACGACGGTGGATGCATCACAGCTCACTACCCTAGCATGTACATGACTTTCCGTGTGTTGGGCCAGGTGTTCCGCCAGTGCAGTGGTTCCAAATACCGAGTGTCCGGTCCCCAATGCCAGCGACTGCAGATTGACATGGGCTCCCTGCCCGATAAGATAACTCGTCGTATCGGAGAGCACACGACCCTTGCTGGCGTCTGCTACGATCCAGGTCAAGTGGCTATCACGGCCGAGTTGGGCCCTTCGATGGAAGGTGCCTAGGGTTTCGTCGCGCAGTGCATTCAGGGTGGCTACTTTCATGCGGGCCCCTGTTCCGAGGTGGACGTCGACCACGCAGTGGTGTGCAGCGGTTCCGCCGGATGATACTATGAAAACGCTGGCTTCCGTGTTTTCCTCGGCTACGATTAGGACATAGGGGTAGGCGGAACTCAGTTGGTTGTCCCCGTAGTGGAGAAAGATCTGGTAGGGTTGCTTTGTCTCCTGATTGCGGGGGATATGGAGCATAGCAATTCCTTCATGGAGAGCTTGGTGGATGGCTGCCAATTGGTTGTGGGGTCCAAGATTTTTTGAAAAGGCGTGCTTTTCCATGATCTCGGGGCGTTCTTTGCAGGCCGTGCCCCAGTCGAATAGTCCCGATGGGGGTCCTGTGGTGGGGGTTTTCCACTGAATGGCCTGTGGTAGGATCCATTGTTGTCCCCAAGCTTCCTGGTTTCCATCCACTGTTGCTTTTTCGGGGTGAGTCTCTAGAAGTGGCCAATGTTCGATACGTAGTCTCTCCACCCTGGGCGCTGGCAGTTTGTTCATCAATGCAATAGCCTGTTTTCTCTTCTCCAACAACCAATCTGGTTCGTTATCGGGGCAATGTAAACGCTTTTCCCAAGGTACAATTTTGGGTTCCGATCCCGGTGTAACCGTTCGCACCTCCATTCCTCCCTTTTATGTATGTGGTCCCACGAGCGCCTCTTCCTTGATCCCCAGTTCGGCCTTGAGTCCATCATAGCCTTCCGCTTCCAGATGGTGTGCCAGTTCGGGTCCACCTGATTTCACAATTCGTCCCTGCATCATGACATGGACCCGGTCAGGCTGGATATAATTGAGCAAACGTTGGTAGTGGGTGATGATGAGGACACCTAGCTCGGGTCCCCTCAGGTCATTGACTCCTTTAGAGACTTCCTTGATGGCATCGATGTCCAATCCTGAGTCAATTTCGTCCAGAATGGCGATTCTTGGCTGTAGGACGAGCATTTGGAGGATCTCGTTTCTTTTCTTCTCCCCGCCGGAAAAGCCTTCATTGAGATAACGATGGGCTAATTTTGCATCAATTCCTAGCTTTTCCGTAGAGTTTTCCAACAAACGGATGAACTTCATAAGGGAAATCTCTTTGTCCTTTTCTCTTCGTGCATTCAGGGCCGCGCGTAGGAAATCTGCATTTGTAACCCCATTGATTTCGCTTGGGTACTGCATAGCCAGGAAAAGTCCTGCCCGTGCTCGTTCATCGACGGACATTTCCAATAGGTCTTGCCCATCCAGTTCCGCCTTTCCACCTGTAACGTCATACCGGGGATGGCCCATCAAGGCGGATGCTAGTGTGCTTTTTCCTGTTCCGTTTGGACCCATGATGGCATGGATTTCGCCCCCTTGTACGGTAAGATCGACCCCAGACAGGATGGTTTTCCCGTCGATGGCCACCGTGAGATCTTCCATCGTTAGTTTGGGTCTCTTCTCCACTGTTTGGCCTCCTTTTGCGTTGGACCGCAATTTTTATTTTTACATTATTTTTCACGATGGTTTTTATAGTTATTATCATATGATTCTCATTCCATTGTATCCTGTGGTTCCCATGCAATGCAAGCCGCTGGATCCATTGACATGCCTGATCTTTTTTAGGGTTGCGGGTTTTCCCGATTTTTTCATGGAGGTTTTCTGAATGACGGATCCATCGTTCTTCCCCCCGATCCCTGCCGAGTCGTGTGAGGTACCTTCCAGGGAAACGGTATCCTTACTGGCCATGTTTCTCACCACACTCAATCTCGCCCCTATACTGGAAGGTTATCTTCGCTGGGTGCCTCCCCGTTCCTTAGATCCAGAGGATAGTCAGCGGTTGAAAATGTGTATCATGGCTCTATTGTTTTCCCCTCGACGACTGGTTCTTCCTTCCCCACATTCCCCTGGGCCTGAGGAGGGTCTATGGCGGTGTATCTATGAGGTTTTCGGGGTTACACGTCCTATCTATGAAGATGTATGGGTTGGAATGTTCACTCGTTTGGGACAATACATGGCCCAGGACGCTCTAACAGCCCAGTTTGTTCTTCATCAGGCCCACTGGGGTGGAGTTCGTTGGTCCAAAGATCCCGAGGGATGGACGCTCCGCCACGATGAATTTCCCCTCTGGCTTACCGATCATGAGGAGGCTCTGCGGTTGTGTCGCACTTGTGACGATCCGCTCGCTTTTTTGGTGAGTCGTGGGCGGGGGAAGTTGGTTCGTGTTGGTGTTATTAGTTCGCAAGGTTTCCCCTTGTCTAGTTACGTGTCGACCATGGAGAAGAATAAAAAAAATCCCCTCGCTACGTTGCGCCGTTCCCTGCAAACCCACATTCATGATCCAGCCATTGGTTCCCGTTGGAAGGGGGTTACCGTCATTCTTCCCCGCGGCTGTACAGCTACAACCGCACGGAGGACGATGGCCGAATGGGGGCAATTGATTTGGGAAATTGAGCCCCGCGGTAGTGCCTCTTTCCTTCTCGATCGGTTGGATTCGACAGTGTGGCAGGAAGCTTCCATCCCGGTAGGGGGACCCTTCCTGGTTCAGGATTTGGGTTGGCATGCATGTTATAGAACCCGTTTTCGTATCATTGCTATACAGAAGGGTTCATTTCGTTCTAAGGAGGGATGTGTACGCTATTTAGCCACCAATCTACGTTCTTCGCAGGCCACTGCCTTGGAGGTTGTGAGTCGATACCAGCAGGAATGTGATTTTTTTCCAGATCAGAGGTTGCGTTGGCGTCTGGCTTACCGTGTGCCGCGGATTTGTTATAAGGGGAAACAGGGGAAACGCCTACGAGGTTTGACATTGTTGTTGCTTCTCGCTAATCACATCTTAGCCCTAATGGAAAGGCTTGGTGGCGGGAATTCCCTGTTGGAGTGGAATTCACTCCCGCGTAAGGTTCATGATAGGATTTTTTCCTCCCTTATCCAGATGGGGGATGTTGAATTCTCCTCGTGGTCTTTTTCCCATCACCTTGCCCATTCTTGCCAGCTCAATTTAGAAATTGCCCCTGTTTTGTCTAAGGGTTCTTTTGTAGGGGACGAGGGGGAACCCTTTCCTTGGTAATTCCCGTGGAATGGGATGAAGAGGCCTGGTATGTTGTGGTTTGTGCATGGTTTTATCTCCTGTATGTAGATGGGCTTAAAAATACCCCCTCTACCACGATTTTTTGAAACCGTGGCTGGGGGGTGAATTTGGTTCCAAAGAATATTGATCTATCCCTTGATTCCTAGTATTTGCATTATTTTTTGGAGAAGTCCACTGTCCAGGATTCCTCCTGCATGGGCGGCACCGCTGTTGCTGGTGTTCGTATCTTCACTGTTGGTGTTTGACGTACTTTCGTTGTTGGTTGATGTACTTTCGCTGTTGGTTGGTGTGGATAGATTGTTTTGGTTGGATACTGTTTGGTCTGGGTATGGGGGACAGTTTGCCAGTAGGTTGTTCGATACTCCTAGGCAGCTAAGCGATAACATACCCATGAGGGCTATTCCCGTGGCAATTTTTTTGTTTTTGGTTTTATTTTTTTTCATGTAAAGATCCTCCCTTTCCCATTGATATGGGGTTTATTTTATATTTTTTATTTATCCTTGAGTTAGTGTATTAAGTAAATTATAATATTTATTATTAAAAAAATAAAGCATAATTTAATGTAAATTTATATGGAAGATACTGGGGGGCAATTCCAGTATCGAGTGTGAATTCCTGGACAAGGTTCTTAGGGAGAATTCCTTCCTAATTTTTGAAATCTCCCTCATATATTCATATTTATAATATTTTTATATATTAAATAATAAAAAATACAGTTGGACTCCGACCCCCTGCTGCCCTTTTTACTATACTTTACTAAATATTTAAATACTATCTTTATTTTTCAAAAATGATAACAGATTCTTGTTCTTTTTCTCTCCTTCTTATATTATATTTTTTCATAAAATGTTGAAATTTTGTGGATATTTTATGGATATAGACCCATGCCTCATGATATCTATAATGCTTTTTACTGGTTCCTAATTTGCGGGGAAAAAGGGAGAACGATTTCATAGATAGTTTCATAATACATTTAAAATAATTAGGAATACCAACCGGGCGGACTTCCAACCACCTAGCGTTGCTGGTGTGGAAATACCCTGATGGTGAGCGGTTTAGGGAAGGAAGGGGCTAGAATCCTCCTCTGATGGAGATTAGGGAGTTCAAACGAGAGTGAACCGTTCGGGTACGCATAGAAAAGAACATCCCATGTCAAAACCGAGGTGTGTGGTCTCCATGTTGGGTGAAGTCATGGAATACGACCTACTCATGATCTGGTCGGCATGTGGTTGCAAAGGGTGGTAGGAACCTAATCTAGGCGTTTATACGGAACTCGGAATATTTTTATATGGATAAAAAATTAAGGGTAAATGTAAGGTATTTTCAATCACCATTTTATAGAAATTATGGTTGCGGGGGTGGTACTATAGAAACGCGTGAGGGGATGGTTGGTAGGATCTAGTAGGAAACTCATTCCCCTCTTGGCAACCCATGGAACCCCGATCGTTCCCCACTGGGGATCCGGCTGCAACCATTTCAAACGCTTACTGCTGTTTTTTCAGCTGAGGGGGTGGTACTATAGGAGTATGGGGGATAATGGGTGGTGGTGAAGGGAGCTCATTCTCCTCCTTGGCAACCCATGGAACCCCAATCGTTCCCAATGGGGATTTGTCTGCAACCATTTCAGAGTGAGTAAGGGGAGGGCTTGAAGTGAGAAGGAATACAAAAATGATTTTTGCCACTGTGCTACCGCTTACTGCTGTTTTTTCAGTAGCATTCAGTGTTTTTTCATACACCGAAGGGAAAGATAGGGTCACTGGCTCCAACGTTCACGATAGGAATATGGATGAAAACCGAATCAATGAAAATGTTGAGAGAGTAAAGAAGTTATTGAAGGAAAAGCATATGGATGAGAATAGGCAAAGGAAGTTGAGGAAATCATTCTCAAAAAATAAAGAATTTATTGTTAATTTAAGAAAATTAATTGCAGATAAGAAACCGGAATGGGCCAATCTCAGTCCATCGGAACAGATTGATAAACTAATAGAAGAGATGTCCCACTCTTTTGTGCTCTCCAATGACGGGGGATCCGGAGGAGGACCCCTTATTGAGACCGATATGGACGAGGGAACCATTCGTGATTTATTGAAGAAATTGGGATCTTCAGGAAAAGAAATTTATTATCAAAACATTAAGGGTCAATGGATTCCATTGAGTTCCGTCTCACTTTGAGACTCCTTCTAAATTTGCGTTTTAGGTAGGGGAGAGGGCGAGCAGCCCCCTCCTCTTTATGTCTATAGGTCTACTACCCCAAACTTTGTTCATGGATATTTTGTAATGATATTTATGTATATATACATATATTATAGGGATGGATATAACAGTCCAAAAAATAAGGGCACTTCCATAGTAGAATCTTACATACAATCGAAAATCGATACCTGTTGGATTCATTCCAGTTTATTTCAGTTCATTCCAGTGTTTTTGGTTCTCATCATGCAAAATAGCACCGTCGTACATAGTGCGGATGGGGATGAAAAACTCTCACGAACATGGTTTAAAAATTTTAGTAAGGATGAGCGGAAAAGGATAGGAATTGGTCGCCATTTTTGATAGATCAAGATTAGGATAGTAAGTATTTTTAGTGAATTACGTAAAAAGGGTAGGAAATAGGGTCGGGTTCCCGATCTACGTTTTGTGTTGTACTATAATAAAAATATCATACATTATGAATCTGTGAAGGAAGTCTCAAAGTTGGAGGGGAATCCCCCCTGAAAACCTTGTTCAGGAATTCACCCCCCCAACGAGATGCTGCTATGGATCGGGGACAGCGTGAGCCATGGGAATGGGGAGCATAAACAGAATCATGTACATACTAATCTTTCTATGGTTTCTGATATTTTGTTACCTGAGGATTTAGTGCGGAATATCGTGATAAAGCGAGAACCCCCTTCTTTCATGACCCGCATAGTATTCATAGTAAAAATTGATGATGGGGGGATGAAGAACAAAAATGAAGTTTTTGTCTGTATAACATTGATAAATAAAATTATTTTTAAAAATATGTGGGAAAGGTTCTCTTAGAGGGCCAAAAATTGGGGCTGACCGAGAGGATGCACACCCTTGTCGGATGTTGCCCCTCATCGTCCAGGACTGGACCATTATGAAATGGTAGATGAAAAGAAGTGAAAAATGGGTCCGTACTTCCTACGAGGATGTGGGGTTGAAGTTCACAGTATGATTGCATTGGGGGATAAAAACGGGCTACAATAAAAGTGGGATGGTTGGAGCGGAAAATCTATACTTGCCATTTTTCTTCATTTAAAAAATTATGTAATTTTCGATTGGGGTGAGTTTCTTTCTGTTACGATGGGTGCGACCGGATAGGGTAGTATCTTCCATTTATGATGTGCAGGCGGAGGATTTGTTGCGTTCGGGTGTAAGGGCACTGTTGCTGGATTTGGATGATACGTTGGTTGCTTTTAATCGTACGGAGGCCACACCAAATTTGCTACAATGGTTGGGTAACCTCCGTCGATCGGGACTGCAGTTGGCCATCATTTCCAATAACTGTCGTGATCGTGTGATGCAGTTTGCTGATCCCCTGGCCATTCCCTATGTTTGTGCAGCGTTCAAGCCTCTGCAGGGTTCTTTTCAACATGCATTGGCGTTGGTACGGGCCAAACCGGAGGAGGCAGCTATCATGGGTGATCAGCTTCTCACGGACGTTCTAGGGGGGAATCGGGCTGGTTTGCGGACGATTTTTGTCCAGCCGATTTCCTTTCGCGGGGGAATCTGGGCTGATCTCAATCGGCGCTTGGAGAAGATCCTCTTTCGTTGGATGGATCGTCATCGCGGTAAAGGATGTGACGCTCCGTGAGCTCTACCGACTCCCCTCCCCCCCCTGCTCCGCATTGCCCGGGTTGTGGTGCCCTCTTACAACCTGAGGATCCACAGCAGCCTGGGTATGTAGTGCCCCATGTTCTACGGCGTTTCCCCATAGTTTGTCAACGTTGTTATCGTTTGCGTCATTATGGGGTATGTAGTTCCGTTGAACACAAGAGCGAAACTTGTTGGCAGAATATCGTGGAAACTTTATGTGAAGATGGCTTGGTCCTCCATCTCGTGGATCTCCTGGATATACCGGGGAGTTGGATTCCGAATCTGGCGAGTGTAGTGGGCCGTCGTCGTTTGTGGCTCATAGGGAACAAAATGGACCTCCTACCCACGCGCACTTTCCCCACCCGGGTCCAGGGTTTTTTATATAGGGAGGCAAGGAAACAGGGGCTCAGGCCAGAAGCGATTCATCTTTGTAGTGCTAGAATGGGTTTGGGGATGGGGCGGTTGCGTAGGTTGCTATGGGAGCCTATCAACGGGAAAAAAATTTGTGTAGTAGGAACGACCAACGTGGGTAAATCAACCTGGATCAATCGTCTTTTGGCCCCAGATTCACGTCCATCGCTGAGTGTTTCCGCATACCCCGGAACTACGCTGGGGAATGTGGTTCTCCCTTGGGGGAAGGGGGGCTTGCTGTGTGACACGCCGGGTATGGTTCGCCCGGATCGCGTCAGTGAATGGCTACCTGCGGCCGATGCCGCTGCTATCGTTCCCTCGGAGGCTCTTCGTGTTCGCATTCACCATTTGGCTGCTGGACAAATGCTCTTTCTTGGGGGTGTTGTGCGTTTTGAGGTACAGATGGGGCAGCGCCAGCCCTGTATGGTTTGTGTATCCAATCGGCTGCCTGTTCATCGGACGAAACAGGAGCGTGCCGATGAGTTGTGGATCAAGCATCGCGGTTCCTTGTTGGCTCCTCCCTATGGGGATGTGGTAGAGGAGATGACTTGGAGGACGGTGATTTTTACGATCTCTGGTGGCAAAAGAACGGACTTGGTGATCAGTGGATTGGGGTGGATTACCGTGGGATATTCCCCAGCACAATTTATCCTTCGTGTTCCGCAGGGGATTTCCGTCGATCAGCGGCCGTCCATTGTTGGGAAGGTTGAGGTAGGTACATAGTGCGGCTGGGATTGTTAGGGTATCCGATCGCCCATTCTCTCTCCCCGCTCTTGGTCCCGCGGGCCTTGAAGGAATTGGGTCTCGAGTCTACGTATACGTATGACGGTTTTTCCATACCAGCTGCGCAGTTGGCAGCAGCTTGGTCCCAGCTTAGTGGACCTGATTCCCTAGGTTATCATGTAACGGCGCCGCATAAACAAACCATCATTCCTCTCCTAGACGGTCTGGATGATACTGCGGTACAAGCCCAGGCCGTCAATGTGATTTTCCGTCGGCCCGACGGGGCTTGGATTGGTTACAATACAGATGGTGCTGGTTATGTACGTTCCCTGCAGCGGGAATGGGGGGAGTCCTTTCTTCCACAACAGAGGGTTTTGGTCCTGGGTGCAGGGGGAGCCGCGCATGCTATTGTGGCTGCCCTGGTGGCCCATCATGTGGGGCCTATGTATTTTGTCAATCGTACGTTAGGGCGTGCGAGACATTTGGCCAGCCTCTATCGGGGGCAGGTAGTGTCTTGGACACGACTACGCGATGCGCTCCCTTGTGTACACCTTGTGGTGAATGCTACTCCTGTAGGTTGGCGTGGCCAGGGAGAGGTTCCCTTCCCCGGCCATTGGTTGAGTAGGCAGCATGTGGCGAGCGATCTTGTGTACCGCCCTCACCCTACGCATTGGCTTTCACAGGCCCAGCAGGCGGGTGCGTCGATCCATATGGGTTTGGGTATGTTTCTTCAGCAATTGTCGCTTTCTTTGGAATTGTGGTTTCAGCGTACGGTTCCCATGAGTTTCTTGATTGCCTGGTCCCTGCAGGCTATGGGTTACCACGGCGTAAAGGGGCCAGAAGGCGTATGAGGCGGATCGGGCTATTGGGTGGGACTTTCGACCCTATTCATCAGGGTCATCTTTGGCTAGCCGAGTGTGCGCGCGATGCTTTGCAGTTGCAAGAGGTTTGGTTTATACCTGCTCCTAAGCCACCTCACAAGGATAGGGATAGCCTTCTTTCTGCTGAACATCGTGTTGCGATGGTACGATTAGCTCTGGCCCATAATTCCCATTTTCGTTTGTGTACTGTGGAGTTGCAACGGCCGGGGTTTTCCTATACCGTCGATACACTAGCTCAGCTGGTACGGGTGGGCGGTGGGGAACAGTTTTTTTTGCTTCTGGGTGCTGACAGTGCCGGTACCCTGGCCAGTTGGTACCGAAGCGAATGTATTCCCCGTTATGCTCAGTTGGTCATTCTTGCGCGCCCAGGTGTCAAGATGCCGGAGATACCGAAGCATTTTGGGTTTGTCCATTATCTCACGCCGGCCGTAGGGTTTTGGCTTTCCTCTTCCGTTCTTCGTCGGCGTTTGTTACAGGGGTGTTCTGTGCAGTATCTCGTTCCTGATCGTGTCCTATCCTACATCTATGAGAGAGGATTATATGGTTGTGAAAATAAGGGAAAATAGCATTACGAATACGGTTCAGGGTATGGTTTCTCCCCAACGATGGCGACACATCCAGGGGGTTCATGAAATTGCGGTGGATATGGCGACTGCGTACGGTGTGGATACGGATGATGCTGGTTTGTCTGCCCTTCTGCATGATGCCTGTAAGGAATGGTCCCAGAAACAATTGGCCTCCTATTTGGGACGTTTGGAAATGACCTGGATGGTTTATCCCATCTCCATTTGGCATGGACCCGTTGCGGCCCTATGGGCAAGGGAGGAATTGGGGATAGAGAATGCCCAGGTGTTGAATGCTGTACGGTATCACTCTACAGGGAAGCCCCAGATGACAATGCTGGAGAAGATCATTTACCTGGCGGATCGGGTAGAGCCGGGACGCGATTATCCGGGGGTGGAGGAGTTGAGGACCCTTGTTCCCGATCAGTCGGAGTTAGCGATCAAGGAGGCCCTCTATCGCCAAATATCTAGATTGGTTCAGGAGAGGAAAATGGTTCATCCGTATACGTTACTCGCTTATAATGAGTACCACGGTCCAGAAGAGGCCGAGGAAACATGGGCTACGGGTAGCGTCGGTTTGTTCAGCTGATCAACGGGCGGTTCTGTGAAGTCGGAATGGTGTAAGGGGAAGGTGAGGGGGATGGGTGGTTGGATATAGAACAGATGGCGCAGCGTGTGGCTCAGGTGGCTCATAACAAGAAGGCCCAGGGTGTTGTCATTCTCAATGTACAGCGGTTGGCAACCTTTACGGACTATTTTGTGATTTGCCACGGTCAATCTGTGAACCAAGTGCAGGCCATTGTGCGGGCTATCAAGGAGTCTATGCTGGAAGAGGGCGTCTCCATTCCTCGGATGGAGGGGTATACGGGGGGACGCTGGGTTCTGTTGGATTTAGGTGATGTGGTGGTACACGTATTCCATCATGAGGAGAGGGAGTTTTACCATTTGGAGCGGCTTTGGGGAGATGCGGGAACGGTTCAGTTGCGGGAGAGTTAGCCGGAATGGGAGGAAAAAGGGTTATGGGGGGACCATCGGCTCGTGTGAAAGCAGAAAGGAAATGGCAGTCCTATTGGGAAGAAAAGGGAACCTATCGTTTGCCTATGAAGGGGGGGGATTGCGGAAAGGAGACCCGCTATGTACTGCCACAGTTTCCCTATCCCTCAGGTGATGGTTTACATATGGGTCATATGCGAGTGTACACGATATCGGATGTATTGGCTCGTTTTCATCGCATGCAGGGGAAGCGGGTTTTACAGAATATGGGGGCCGATGGGTTTGGATTACCCGCAGAAAATGCGGCTATGAAGCGGGGGATTGATCCGGCGCGGTGGACGGCAACCAATATCGATCGTTTCCAGAGGGAATTGCGCAGTATGGGGTTGGCCTATGATTGGGATCTTTACGTAACCACCTGCCAGGAGGAGTACTACCGGTGGACACAATATATTTTCCTCCTACTCTATGATCGTGGTTTGGCTTATCAGGCCAGTGCAGCTGTCAATTGGTGCCCTTCCTGCCAAACGGTTCTGGCTAATGAGCAGGTGGCGGGGGGTCATTGTTGGAGTTGTGATACGCCTGTTCAGATGAAGGACTTGGTACAGTGGTTTCTGCGGATTGGTCGTTACGCAGCCGCGTTGCAAAAAGGTCTCGATGCAATGGATTGGCCTGAACATATCAAGACCATGCAGCGCAACTGGATCGGATATCGTGAAGGTTTTGAAATGGCGTTTCACTTGGACTCGGATGGGGAGCGGGTCGTTCTTCCTCTCTTTCTTTCCCGATTGGATTCAGCACCTGGTATCACTTACGTGGCATTGTCCCCCGAGAGCCCCCATCTTTCCCGTCTATGTCCTGTATCGGAGGGATTACGGGAATGGCAGGAACATCGTCGTCGTCGCGATTACGCTTGTGATGGTACAAAGGGATTTCTCATAGAGGGGGTTCAGGCCATCCATCCCTGGACCGAGGGGAAACTCCCTGTATGGGTTGTTGATTACCTGGCTCCCGGTTGTGGGGTTCAGGAGACGGTGGGTGTTCCCGCGCATGATGGGGATGATTTCGTGTTCGCCCAAGCCCATGATTTGCCGATTCGTCCTGTTGTCGAACCTACATCGGGGGAGGAGATATCGTCGTCCCCCTATACAGGAGTGGGGCGCATCAAGGCAGGTTGTCCTGGAGCTGGCCTCTCTAGTGAGGAGGTCACGAAGTTGTGGTTGGATCAGTTCGGGGGTGATAGGTTGGGTCGGGTTACCAGACATCGTGTGCATGACTGGTTGATTTCCCGACAGAGGTATTGGGGTACACCAATTCCCATCATCCATTGTCCCCGATGTGGTGTGGTTCCCGTGCCCCTAAAGGATGTACCGGTGAAGCTACCTACTGATGTTCAATTCGTGCGGGGTAAGAATCCTATGGCCTCCTCCCCTACCTTTAGGGTTGTGGATTGTCCCCGTTGTGGGGAGAAAGCGGAGCGCGAGTTGGATACGATGGATACCTTTATGGATTCTACCTGGTACTTCTTCCGTTATGCGGATCCACACAATCAGGACCTGCCCTTTTCGAGGGAAAAGGTTGCGGAGTGGATGCCCGTCGATATTTATGTAGGCGGCGTGGAACATGCTGTGTTGCACTTATTGTATGCTCGTTTCATTACTCATTTTCTGTATGATGAAGGTCTCTCCCCTGTCAGGGAGCCCTTTGCGCGTCTTTTACCCCAAGGTATGGTCCTTCAGGATGGTGCGAAGATGTCGAAGTCGCGGGGTAATGTGGTGAGTCCCAGAGTTCTGCTCGATCAGTACGGGGCGGATACAGCACGTATGTTCATTCTCTTCGCAGCCCCCCCCGAGAAGGATATGGAGTGGAGTGATGAGGGTGTCAAGGGTTGTCACCGTTTCCTACAACGTTTGGAATCCATCTTTGATCGATGGCAGAAAGAGGGGGAGGGGGGCCCTTCTGATCCCGCGGACGCGAAGGAACTGCGTAAGCATGTTCATCGGGCGATACAGAGGATCACGCGTGACATAGGGGAACGATGGCATTTCAACACAGCCATTAGTACGATCATGGAACTAGTGCGGGCCCTGCAACAATGGGGTCCTGGAGCAGGGCCTAAGGTGCAGGGGGAGGTTTTGCACCAGTTGGCAAGGTTGTTGGCCCCTATTGTGCCCCACCTGGCCGAGACATTCTGGCAGCAGCATTTGCAACAGAAGGGGAGTGTTCATCTCGCTGATTGGCCTGTTTGTGATCCCGTCCATTGGGAATCCGAGGAAGTGACATGGGCCATTCAGGTGAACGGGAAATTGCGGTGTTGTCTTTCCTTACCGGCCGATAGCGGGGAGGAGGTCGTGTTGACGGCAGCCCGGGCTGAGTCGCAGGTGGAGCGCTGGTTGAAGGGATGTGAGGTTCGTAAGGTTGTGTTTGTACCCGGTCGTTTGCTCAATCTGGTAGTATCAAAAGCCGCCCCGTGAGGCGGCTCTTTTTGTATATTTTTGTATTTTTACTTATTTTATAGTTTTCTCCGCACAAGTATAGAGTGGGTGCAGGGCAGCAATCTTAATATGATGCAAATTCGTTTGTAATTTATATTTTATTACTATTTACAATTATTTTTATATATTATTTAATTTTTACTAAATTTATGCTTTTTATACTAAGCAATCCTAATGATGGCCAGCTGATACCTTGATATCAAGAATGCTCCTGCTATGGTGGTTGTGAGTATGAATTGTAAAGAACTGGGTCCCCCAGCCGGTGTACTAAAAATGGATACTAGACTCAACTCCGTATCAGTCAACCCGAGTGTTGCGCTCAGACTGGTGACTCCTACTGGTGTCATTCCGTTCAACGTGGCCGTAACGGTGGTGGTAAGGATGCCGAGTCCAAGAGTAGCTCCAAATATGAGATTGAGATAGTAGGTAGCATCGCCTGTTAGAGTGAACGTGGTGGTGGCGGCAACAGGTGGTGTAATGTCGGCTCCATTGGAGTGAAAGATGGTTGCTGCTGGGAAATTGAAGGGTGTACCAGAGACTACGACTATAGGGGTGGTGCTAGTGGCCTGACGGAACAAATCGGAGAGAGCGAGTGAACCCGTAATGCCCGTGCTCCCCGTGGCTCCCGTGCTTCCTGTAGCCCCCGTGGCGCCGGGGTCACCCGTGGGACCTGTTGGACCTGTGGCACCTGTAGTTCCCGTAGCACCTGTAGTTCCCGTGCCCCCCCCTGTGAAGGTTCCCGTGGGTCCTGTGGCTCCCGTGGTGCCGGGGTCACCCGTGGGACCTGTTGGGCCCGTGGGACCTGTTGGACCTGTTGGGCCTGTTGGACCTGTGGTGGAGCCCGTACTGCCTGTGCCACAACAAATAATGGGGAAGGGAAAATTACAGGATGAGGGACATATACCAAAAGCCAATGGGAATCCCTCCTATGTTTTTATGGAATGGGTTGGTGTGAATGAGGACGGTGGGTATTTCGTTGTCTGTGAACGGATATATGGGATAGGGGGGGTACTATTTTTGTTGTACATTGGTGGTGGGAATGGAGGTCCTCGGTCACCCCCCCATCTAAGCACGGGGGATGCCAAGTTCACTCTCATTCTATGTGTGTGTGGGGATGGGCGTACCGTGTGACTTCCCATTGGAGACAGCCCAATTTGTTTCTGGCGAAACGGGATGGGGGTTCGATGGTGGAATCTCTCCGTGACGGATGTGGGGGGATTCTCCTGATCGGAAAGGGATTCAGTGGATCGCACGGGGGACCAGGGGGAATGCCGGCGTCTCTTTCCACGTGGCTATAGCAAAATAGTAGGGTGGGGCCATAAGGGGACGGAAAAAGGAGATCAGTTGGTAGGGATGCTATGGTCTATGTTCCTGTGGGTTTCTTTTGGGGGTAGTACTACGGAGCAACAAGGGTTCATCTTGGTTTGCCTGGTCTGTCCCGAAGGGGAGTAGGGCGTGAAGGGTTCAAGGTGAAGGGTTCAAGGTGAAGGGTTCAAGGTGAAGGGTTCTAGGGTTCCATGATGGAGAAGAAGGGAATGTGTGTATGGTAGTCCGAGTTCGATTGCGTGTGTGTGAGACGTTGTTTTTAGGGACACGACTCCTAGGGTTGTGTCGTATGCTTTTATGAACTTTTTATGAGTTAGGGGATGAATTCCGAATCAGGAAGGGCACCATGATATGTAATGTTTTGAAAATAGATATTATTTATAAATTTATAATATATAGTGTATAATATATATGAGGATAATTATATAAAAAATAAAATATTAAAATATTTAACAATGGGGGTGTTTTCTATGAATTGGGTCCAAGGGAGGGCTGCTTCCTTCTACCCTACCATCCTTACCGTAGGCCTCATTGCACTTCTAGTTCCTGCCCCATCCGCAAACGCAGAAACCGATCCGAATCGTTTATCGTCCACCCCCTATTGGCAACCGATACGTAAGGAATCTATAAGTGAGGAACTAAAGAATGATATCAAGAGGAAGATGTCTCGGAAGGGTGTGGATTATGAGCTAACGGATGATTCGTATCAATCCAGGGATGGTTCCACTGTAGATGTTGTGATTCGAATCCTGCCCAGTAAAAAGAGTAGTACCCTTCGCTCTTCGGATGGATTGAGAATCGATCCAGGGGAAGAGGATCAAATCAGAAAGGAGAACTCTGGGTATGACGATGAATCTTCAAGAAAAACATCCTATAGCGGGTCCCATACAGAAGAAAGCAGGGAAGGAGGACTAGGGTACAATCGAAGTTTTCGATCACAAGCTGTGCCCTCATCCCCCGATGGGGGGACTTCTAATCGTCCTTCCGAGGAGGGAACCACCGGGGAGATCGCTAGGGAAAGAAAGGAAATTTCTACTAAGGAATCATCGGGGAAGGACCCTAGCATAGAGGAAAAAAATCCACAAAGTAATACCAGGAATTCATTTTCAAATTCCATCCGTATTGCTGTGTATGCTGATCCTTCCTATCGCAAGGGTCATCCAGGATGGAAGGAAGATATCAAATACCTGGTTCAGATGGTAAGTGATCGTTTTTATAAAGCCATGGGGGCCCCATTGGAAATGGTCAGTTGCCAACCTTCGGAAACAAATTTTGTTGGGCCCCCTCCTTATGGTTTGCGTCCCCATTTGGTTTCTATTGCCCCCCGTCCCTCCGATCCCGTGGACATCAAGGTTGGTTTTACAGAGCAGACTGAGGAAATAGCTAGGAATGCTCTAGGGTATAGCAATATGTGGATACCACCGTTGGTAGCGAGAGCTGGTGAGTTTCCCAGTTCTCTTGTGAGTGCCAACCATCATTCAGAAGGGGATCATGCTGAGTACGATGCCCATGTCCTACAACATGAACTCACCCATGCCCTAGGGGAGCATCATACCTATAAGCCCACACCTTCCAATGTGATGAGTACTAGGCTTGGTAGCGAGGGTTCCTACAGCAGTGAAAAAGAGGCACTGGATAACATGCATGGCAGAACCAATTGGTTACCCGATCAAATAAGATGTATGAAGGATACGGTAAAGACATGGCATTCCATGGAATCTGATGATGCCCAATTTTGTGCCGTGAGGTACAAGAGGGTCGTTGGGGAGAATAATAGGATCGTAAGGGAAGATAATGAGAAGGTGAAGAGGGATTCAGAGTACCATCAATCCCGCTAAATGAGATCAAGGGGATTTATATAAAAAATACGGGAAATGATTTTCGTCTGGGTTCCCCGGGAACACAGGTTTATGTTAGGACCGTCTCAGAGTGTAGTTCTTTGGGTTCCGGTGGATAGGTGAGTACTGGGGGTCCCCCCTGATTCCATGGTTGTTGGGTGTGTGGCAGCGGGAATCGGGGGGATTTCCCGGGACATGAGAGAGGGTTTATTTCATTATGATAATAATAAATCCAACAAGGTAAGAAATGGGAATCTGCACAGGTACTGGGCGGTTGTGTAGAAACCGGAGGGTTGATCCTACGCCCTCGGCTTGGGTTGGATCCCCAGTGTTCCGGTCTGAAGAATCATTTGCATGGGGGATATGGATTTTTCCCCCTTGCTCCTCCTAGTCTCATTTCGCTAGAATGAAAGGAAATGGGAGGGCGGTTTTGTTGTGCCGTGTCCAGGATGGCCCATGAGGGGGGAAGTCATGTCGGGGAATGCGGAAGAACATAGGACCGGAACGCAGCGTGTCAAGCGGGGTATGGCATCTATGTTGAAGTCAGGTGTGATTATGGATGTGGTCCACGAGGATCAAGCCCGCATTGCGGAGGATGCTGGGGCGGTGGCTGTGATGGCCCTCGAGCGTGTACCTGCGGATATCCGGGCTGCGGGTGGAGTGGCCCGTATGGCGGATCCGAGTCGGATCGAGAAAATTCAAAAATCCGTTACGATTCCTGTGATGGCTAAGGTTCGGATCGGTCATTTTATGGAGGCCCATGTGTTGCAGGCTCTTGGGGTAGACTATATCGACGAGAGTGAAGTTCTGACTCCTGCTGATGATGAATTCCACATAGACAAAAAGAGATTTACCGTTCCCTTTGTTTGTGGCGCGCGTGATTTGGGGGAGGCCTTACGTCGTGTCTCCGAAGGGGCTGCCATGCTTCGTACGAAGGGGGAGCCTGGAACGGGAAATATTGTCGAGGCCGTTCGTCATTTACGGCGTATTCAGGACCAGGTTCGTTCCCTTCAGGGTAGGACTGAGGAAAGGTTGGTACATAGGTCTCGGGAGTGGGGGGTTCCCTATGAGTTGTTGCTCGAGGTTCAGCACACGGGTCGTTTGCCCGTTGTCAATTTTGCCGCGGGTGGTGTAGCCACACCTGCCGACGCGGCCTTGCTGATGGCCTTGGGGGCTGATGGTGTTTTTGTAGGTTCGGGTATCTTCAAATCCGACAATCCAGCTGCCTTCGCCAAGGCCATTGTGAAAGCGACCATGGACCATGAAGACTATACCTCCCTTTTGGATGCAAGTAAAAGTTTGGGTACGGCTATGAGTGGCCTTCATGTGTAGCCATTCTGTCGGCTACTTCCTATGTGGGATTCATAGGATAGGATCCAATCAGGGAAGGGGAGATGAAGAATAAAAATCGGCATCTTGGGTTTCCAGGGAGCGATCCGTGAGCATGCTGAGTCCTTATACCGTGTAGGGGTTGGAAGAGATAAGGTTGTGATCATCAAACAACCGTCTCAGTTGAAAGATGTGGCGGCGTTGATTCTCCCTGGGGGGGAGTCCACTACGATCGGGAACTTCCTCGGTTTTCGCCGCTTTCGTTTTGCCTTGGAGAAATGGTATGGCAGGGGGAGGCCTATTTTTGCTACTTGCGCGGGTCTCATCCTACTCAGTCGTTCTTCTGTTGGTTCCGTTTCTGTCCCCTCGTTGGGTTGGTTGGATGTGACCGTGCGTCGCAATGCTTTTGGACGTCAGGTGGATAGTTTCGAGGCACTTTGTACCTTGAGGGGGGAACGTATCGTGGGGGAGAATGTTCCCGCAATCTTCATTCGCGCCCCCATTGTGGAATCGGTGGGGGAAGGGGTTGAGATCATAGCTCGTGTTCGTGGTGCCATTGTGGCCGTTATGCAGAAGGGAATCCTGGCTACTTCCTTTCATCCTGAGTTGACGGAAGACCTTCGTTTGCACCAGTGGTTCGTGGGGGAGGCAATGAAGGAACAGGGCGAAGTAGGAGGATGTACAGGTAAGGGGGAGGATTCTTGTTAGATATCAAATCTGTGCGTAAGGATGAGGGGGAATTGAGGCGGCGTTTCCTCAGTCGGGGTCTTGCTACCGAGGTTTGGGATCAATTGATTGCGATCGATCATCAGAAATTGCGACAGCAGCAGGAGGTGGAACAATTACGACACAGGAGACGGCAACTCTCCGAGTCCATTGCGGCCCGTCATGATCTGCGGGAGGAGCTGGCGGGTGAGATCAAGGAGGTTTCCCATTCGTTGCGGATTCAGGAGAGTGTACTACGGGAAACCGAAGAGTCTTGGCTTGGGCAGATGCTCTCCCTTCCTAATCTACCGGATGCGAGTGTACCAATGGGTCGGGACGCGGCGGATAATGTTGTGGTTCGTACCTGGGGCCAGCCTCCCACTGATGCGAAGGAGCCGCATTGGGAGATGGGTGCGCGTCTCGGTTGGATTGACACGGAGAGAGCCGCTAAGG
The DNA here is from genome assembly GCF_900538055.1 of Pasteuria penetrans. Classification (NCBI taxonomy): domain Bacteria; kingdom Bacillati; phylum Bacillota; class Bacilli; order Caryophanales; family Pasteuriaceae; genus Pasteuria; species Pasteuria penetrans. The sequence continues at coordinate 1,044,751 of NZ_UZAC03000001.1, read as the reverse complement.
TAACAGGGGCTCGGTTTGCGTTTACCGTGGGTGTAGGGGCGCGTTTGGAGCGTGTTTTGGCACAATGGATGTTGGATGTACATACAAGGGATCATGGTTATAAAGAAATAGCTCCCCCTTTTATTGTCCACGAACGGTCGTTGTTGGGTACAGGCAATTTTCCTAAATTTCGTGAGGATGTTTTTCGGATTGGGGAAATGGATCATTATCTTCTCCCCACGGCAGAGGTACCCATAACGAATTACCACCGGGAATCCATTCTGACGGAACTCCCTTGTCGTTATGTAGCTTATACACCCTGTTTTCGCTCGGAGGCGGGGGCTGCGGGTCGTGATACTAAGGGTTTGATTCGTTTGCATCAATTCCAGAAGGTAGAGCTTGTTCAATTTGTGGATCCTGATGCTTCTGGGTCGGCTTTGGAGGAGATGACCTCCCATGCCGAGAGGATTTTGCAATTGCTGGAATTGCCCTATCGCGTTGTTTCCTTGTGTACAGGGGACCTCGGTTTTTCTGCTGCTAAAACCTATGATTTAGAGGTATGGTTGCCCAGTGCGGGTACCTACTGTGAGGTTTCCTCCTGTAGTAATTGCAAGGGATTTCAGGCGCGTCGGGCAGGGATTCGTTTCCGTTCCCATGAGAGGGAAAAATCTGTTCATGTGCATACACTCAATGGTTCTGCTTTACCTATTGGGAGGACCATGGCTTCCTTTCTCGAATGTCATAGTCGTTCTGATGGCTCTATTTATATTCCCCCTGTCCTACGGCCCTATTGGGATGGTCAGTCTTTCCTGCGCCCTCCTTTGTAAATCTTTCATTGCCAGTGTTTCTGTGGTTGGCATACAATGGAAGAAAGCTTTTTGTATGAGGGGGTGAAGATGGGTATGGCTATGCATTCTTTCCCTTTTTCAGGGATAGGGACGAGAAGGAATTTTTTTATTCTACTTTTGTTTCTCTTGCCGTGGACCCTCGGCTGCGACCGTCCGGGATCGGAGCGTTCCCTGGCGCCTGCACAGGGTCTGCGGGTCGTTGTCACCTCCTTCCCCCTGGAATACTTTGTGAAGGGGGTTGGGGGCGATTTGGTTTCCGTGGAGAACATGTTGGGGGCAGGTGGGGATCCCCATCATATCGAGCCTACCTTGCGGAATCGGGCCCACCTGGCTCGAGCTCAGTTGGTGGTCTATGAAGGGGCGGATCCTTCCGTCCGTCGTTTGATCGATGTCGTTCGGTCGGAACAGAAGGGCACCCATTGGCTCGACCTTGCCTTGTGGGAGGATAGGGGTGATGGGGCGGATGAAGTCGATGCGGGTCGTACCCATCGTTGGCTGGATCCCCATGAGGCCAAGGTGATGGTGGAACAGATAGGTTCTGTTTTGTCTCGTATGGATCCAGCCCATCAGTCCTCCTACGTTCGGAATGTCAGGGATCTCCAGCAACGTCTGGAATTGTTGCGCCAGCGATACGATCAGGTGCTCTCGCAGGCCCGGCAGAAAACGTTGGCGGTGGTGCACGATGGTTTTCGCGTTCTAGCGCGCCGCTATGGTCTACGGTATGTGTCCGTGTTGGAGGCGCACCATGAGTATCAAGAGCCCTCTCCTCGTCGTTTGCAGGACCTTATGGCTACCTTACGGGCCCAGGGTGTGAGAACCCTGTTCACCCAGCCGGGGGTGGAACAGGGAATCGCCCATAGGATTGGCGATGCCCTTGGGGCACAAATTCTTCCCTTGCATGCGATGGAAAGTAGTACACAGGAGGAACGTCAACAGGGTTACTTTTATTGGATGGAACGCAACCTGAATCAATTAGCGAAGGGTTTCGGGGTATCCTACGGATAAGGGTTGGTGGGTCTTTTTTCGTTCTGTTTTTTTCTCGTAAATGTGGACATTGGATCTTAGGATAGAGATGTTTTCTTTCCCTGTATCCATGAGGGGGTATCCCTGCGAAAAGGAACGATCGGACCGTTTCCGCCCTGAAGGCCCGTCCCTGGCATTTGGTTTCCCCTTGATCTGTCCTTAAATTCAATGAATATACTCATGTTATGGGATAGTGCTTGCTCCCCCATCCATACCTCCTCGGAGAACACATCAGAACGATATTCTGTTGGGTAGATCATTCATTCCTATTAGTATATATCCAACCCCAACCGTTATATTTTATTGGGTAGAGAACACGGTAAAAACGATAAAAAAGCCACCCATCATTATGGTATAATATCCCTCTTATTCTAGAAAAAAATAGGATAAGGGGACTCGAGGGTGGGTGGCTTCCTGGGGCATGGTGGCATAATATCCAGGGACTGCGAGACAGAGGGGTAGAACTAAGAAGAAAATTCCTCTGTAGGATCGTCTATTGTCGGGAGTGTTCCTATATGCTAGGTTCGGTGCCGGAAGTGGTGGGGTTGTTTGGTGGGTGGACCCCGTTGTTCTCATGCTGCTGACATAAGGATGACGGAGTATCTACTCCTATGTGTTTGTTAGTACATAGTTATGGGTAGGGGGCAAGCACGAAAACTAAGGTAGGCGTGTCTAGGGGATCCGTCCCGTATGATTCGTACCTCTGATTCGACACCCATGAGTCCATGGAAGCAAGGAGACCCATGGGGAACACTAAAAATTTCTTTTTGGGATGGAAGAGGGAGCGGTCCAACGGGTGTTGGACGGGTCCAAGTACGGTGGTCCTACTGTCGTTGTAACCCAAAACTGTCATCGATCTCCCTGTTCGGTGTGGGAGTGGGTTCGGGAATGATCCTAGGACCATAGTACGATCAATAAGGTTGGCAAATACTGTCGGCGTATTTTATGATCGTGACCATGGTGGACGGAAGTTGTACCGCAAGATTGACCGGTGTTGTTCCAAAGCTGCTAAATCGTATCTCAAGACGAATGTGGTTGTTAAGTCCATGTGGTGGAATATCACTGACACAACCCAGAACTGTGTTGCTTATAGAAGAATCAAATGCATCGTTAACTAGAGCGGGGCCAACCCAGAACGCAACGATTTGATTGAAGAAAAAATCTGTGGTGAACTGCCGGAAATAGGCTACATAACTGCCGTAAGCACCGGCGACAGGAGCACCGGCAGCACTGGTGTAGTTAGCATCTATGTGAAAGGACATTAAATAGGTTCCGGTACTCGGTAGTAGGATATCTGTGGTTCCAATGAGTTGTATATCCCCGCTTCCGTATCTTTGGCCGTTACCGGTTTCAAGAGTTACAGCAGTACCGGTAGCTCCTTCGGGGGTAGGGGTGATGAATTGGGTGTCGGCACCTCCTCCAGCTACTATGGTCATACTCGTATTCAAACCAGGCCCGGTGGCACCCGTAGCACCTTGGGGCCCCACGGGTCCTTGTGTGCCCTGTATCCCTTGTGGTCCTTGTGTACCTTGTGTGCCTTGTGGTCCTGTTGTGCCTTGTGGTCCTGTTGGACCTGCTGCTCCTGTTGTGCCTTGTGGTCCCGCCGGGCCTGGGGCTCCTGTTGTGCCTTGTGGTCCCGCCGGACCTGGGGCTCCTGGTGTCCCTTGTGGTCCCGCCGGACCTGGTGTTCCTGGTGTTCCTGCTGGCCCTGCTGGCCCTGCTGGCCCTGCTGGTCCTGGTGTCCCTGGCGATCCTGCTGCTCCTGGTGTTCCTGGTGTTCCTGCTGGCCCTGCTGGACCCGCTGGTCCTGGTGTCCCCGGCGATCCTGGTGTTCCTGGTGTTCCTGCTGGCCCTGCTGGCCCTGCTGGACCCGCTGGTCCTGGTGTCCCCGGCGATCCTGGTGTCCCTGGCGATCCTGCTGCTCCTGCTGGTCCTGCTGGACCCGCTGGTCCTGGTGTTCCTGGCGATCCTGCTGCTCCTGCTGGACCTGCTGGACCCGCTGGTCCTGGTGGTCCTTGTATTCCCTGTGTTCCTGGTGTTCCTGCTGGTCCTGGTGTTCCTGCTGGACCCGCTGGTCCTGGTGTTCCCGCTGGTCCTTGTATTCCCTGTGCTCCTGGTGGTCCTTGTATTCCCTGTGCTCCTTGTGGTCCTGGCGGTCCTGTTGGCCCTGGAGGGCATATACATGTTGGACCTGTTGGACCTGTTGGGCGTGTTGGACCCGTTGGACCTGTTGGACCTGTTGGGCGTGTTGGACCTGTTGGACCCGTTGGACAGCACGGACAGCATGGGCAGTGTGAGGACTTATGGTTGGACATGGTTTCATACCACCTTAGTTGGATAGTATCTATAAATTAAGAGAACGATAGGATTTTGTTACTTACATCGATTCTCCAAAATCGCGAAGGGTTTTTTTATACCCAGTTCCCTTTCTGGTTATGGGCAGCAGGTACCCGAAGTTACGAAGGGAGAGGAATTTCATAATATAATGTTGGTTCATTGTTTTACTGGAAGGGATGACTAAATTGATAGGAAAGGGTTATTTCCTGTAGAAAGATGGGTTGTTCTGAGTCTGATTTGGGGTAGATCACTTTCTTGCGACAGTAGTAAGGGGAGTTGGGATGCTCTCTGGACTCGGTTTTGCATGGTATTCGGTGTTATCCATGGATACGGGTATTGTTAGGGCCCCGTTTCCGCGATGAAACCGATTAAGAAATGTATGGTTGGCTATTCCATTCCGCGTTCGCAAGGATGGGCGTTCCCGAGTGAGAATTTTCACAACCATGATTTTTTTCTTGATGCGTAAGGGTTTGCGTGTCATAGGAGGGGTGGGGGAGGGGTCCCTCGGAATCGGCTGGTGGTATGGAAGGTTTCAAAACTATTCAAGGCTGCTGTTGTAAAGAGAAATGGGGATCTTCCTGGGAAGGGGCAGGACGAAGGATTCTTGTCCGATGTGTGTCCAGTAGGCTGTATAAGTGAGGAATGATTGGTCTTCCCGGGGTCGTCTGGTAAGTTAGCAGGCTTCAAACTGCCTGACCATTGCTGATGTGGAAATACTCCGGTGGTGGGGAGCGGGTTTAGGAAAAGGCGGGGTTAGAATCCCCGTCCGGTAGGGATTAGGGAGCTCAACGAGAGTGAACCGTTCGGGGACGCATCGAAAGGAACCGCTCATGTCGAGATCGGACTGTGAGCCTGGTACGTCGGAAGAAGTCATGGAAGACGCGACCTATGATCCGGGCGGCATGCTCTGGTGGGACACAACGGATGGGAGAAATCCAATCTAGGTGTTGCACAGACGTCTGGCAATGGCCAGGTATAATAAGAGCCAGGGACAATTTGGGACCCGCGTACGAAGTCGGATCAGCCAGCCGATGAAGTTCTTGTAATGAAGGCAGAGCGAGGGGGGTGGTTCATCCTGACGAGGACAGTAAACGATAACTTTAGTGAGAAAAACCATTTGGGGAGATCACTGGGACCTCAGAGCAACATCCCCATAATTGAAGTAGGACCTGTTTGAAGATTGGGGTGGGATGGGAAGATCCGTATAATGCGGAGAGTATTGTGTGTGCTTCTGAAGGGTGTGGGCTGGGATAGCTAAGCCCTACTCGGTGTGGGACCAGGGGGTCGGGGAACTCCCCTTTTCGGTATTTGTACTGGGGTAGACTCTATTATAAAAATTTTATTATTTTAAATAATTTAAACAAAATAATATAGGACTGAGGGCGAAGTTCTCCTCCGTGATTTTGGAACATTGCAGGAGGGAATTTTGGTTTCTTTCGTACGCCTATGGGAGAATCCTTCCTCTTTATTAAATAAATACATATTTATTATAATTATATAAATTTTATTATATAGAATTGAAGTTATTCAATAACAATAGGGAACAATCTTGGTACTTACGATCCAATTCGGATATTATGGGCGATACAAATGAGGAAGATCAGATTTACGAACAAGAAATAAATGGATCTATCTGTTTGTTATTTGAATACATAAATAACTATGAAATTACAATCTTAGATCATTTTGGCCATTCCATTTACTAGGAAAATCATTCTAATGGATTTTGTCCTTCGTTCCATTGCTTGATCATGGTTGTCAAGATAAGTCAGAGAGAATGGCTTAGGGGTTTGGTCTTCGGGCCAAAAGTCGGTATCTTTTTTCGAAATCAAGGGTTCTTGCACAGAAATATGGATGATTTCTCATGAAACGGATGAGGGTTGTGGCCGCTTTGTTCTGATGTTTTTCCGTATATATACCTATTATTGGGATAGGAATGTTTTTTTCTTTTGTATTTATGGTTACGAAGTACTGAGGAATGTGGAATCTCATCCGCTAGGTAGGATGTTTTATTTCAGCTATCAAGCTTAGGTCCTAGGGGATGGGTTCTCAGCGAATCCTTTTGCACCTAATATCCGCGTGATTTTTTTCTATGTTGTGCAGGGTGTGAAGGGAGGGATATGGGGATATTAGATCATCTCATGTAGGGTTGAAAAAAACTGAGGATTGGGGGACTGGACAGGGTTTCAAGGTCTTTGGGTGTTGGATGATGGGCTTGTGTGTGTGTCAAGGTTGGGTGATGGTTTCAGCCCTCTGGGATCGTTCGGATAGGTGGGCAGATTTTCAATCGCTCTCATGCTGCCGGTGTAAGAACAACGGGGACTTATGGGTTCCTGTTCAGGTTGTAGCGGAGCTCATACAGTACCCGATCATCGTTTGGATCGATGATCGTTTTAGATCTGACCCCGTTTTTTGTGCGTGGGGGTGTATGTTTTTGAATATTTTTCCTCTTTGTTCTTCTATAGAAATGACAGTAGCGGGTGGTTCGTGTTTGGATTTCTATCGATGGAGATCATTTTTTGGGAATGTTTTTCCTTGGACAGGGGGGAACACGAATTGTCTTGCAATAGGAGGGGGGTACGTGTTTCTCAATCCATAACCCTTTTTCTGATTTCGCCACGGATCAGTATTTTGTAGGGAAATCCAATTCCCCGGGTATTTTATGAATCGGTATATCTTTCTCGTAGAGATGGGCATATATATTTCCAACCCGCACCTGGACTTTGTGGCCGATCTCCTCTTTTCATGGGATTACCCCTCACATATTCGAGGGTGGGTGGGGATGGCTTGTGTCGTGTGCTCATCATATCGTCACAAACGTGGCAAGGAGAGGGCTGTATGCCTAATTTGGTGTTGGTTCCGCAGGGGCCCCCTTTTTGTTATTCATTGGGGAACCCGTTTCGGGGTCTATTTTTTGTTCATTATTTGTCGAGTAGATATCCTGTATTCCCATCGAGCTTCTCATGTTCAGTAGGGTTGGCATCCCGGCCAACCCTTTCACAGAAAACCATATGTACTACCCCCCGCATGTCTTTGACGATTCCTTTTCCTCTGCATTTCAATTCATCAACCGATATCATAATTTCCTGCGCACGGGAAGTGTAGGCGGCTATAACGCCCTACCAATGGAAGGGTGGCTGATCCTAAGTGGCTGACCCCAAGGAGATACATTTTTATTTAAATAAATTTTATGTAATATTTTAATACATCATACTATTTTTATTCATATTGCTTGTTTATTTATATAAGCAATATGAATTTATATGTAAAGAATGTTGATCCCTCGGGTTCCGTTGTGATCATTTGAGCAACCATATTTATAGAAACAAGGGGGTTGATGCAGGTGTTCTATTCCATAGATGATATAAGTAATTTTCCCTATATTCATGAGGAATTAGGAAAAAAGAAAAGAAGAGAACAGGTAAGGAAAAAGAAACCCAATCCCTCAGAGAAGCTTTGGGAAGATCATGAGGACGTAGGGACAGAGGAAAAAAGACGACGATTTTATTGCAAACATATGGGCTACTATGGTCTACAACCTCCTGAACAAGGGGAAGTCAAGTAGTACTTGTAGGATTGATAAACCCTGTGTTGGGATTGTGTTGCTGCGTTATGGCTATTGGGAATTTGCGGAGTGAAGGGGAGTGAATGATGGTTATAAATAGTAATAAGGTGATAAGGGATATTATAGGGATTGCTAAAGGATTGAGTCGATCATTGTACGATAGAGATATGAGAAAGACATTATGAAAATATATTGTAAAAAACAGATAAACAATAATTTTCAACTTATTGGAACTTCTTAGTGAAGAATATCAAAAGATTATATTGTCAGTAATAAGGGGGGAATATCTTTTCTTGGATTCAGTGATTGTGCCGATAAGCCGACGGGGGTGCAAAATATTGCCATTCCTCGGAATGATAAGGGTTTTCTCCGAGGAATAGGAGTAGCTGTGGTGGCAACCATGGACGGGAAGGATACCTTAGATCCTGGCGATGGGCTCCACAAATGTAGTCGGGTTAGATCGTCTAAGCTATTGATTCAAAGCATCGACCTTGGGGTGTAGGGGCCTGGTAGCAGACAGTGCTTACGACGTATACAACCGGTTCGAATTATGGAAACAACACGGTTTGAAGTTATTGGCTGGATAGAATAAGCGAGTGGTCTAAACGTCGAACTTCATCGTCAATACGCTGCGAAAAGAGAATTTTGATCGATTACAAACAAGTAAGGGTAGGAAGCCAATGAAAAAACATTCATCGGGAGAGCACTGTTTTACAATTATGAAGCATATAATGGATCTGGATCAACATAGAACAACGTCCTATAATCGATCGTTCATGTTCATTAGTTTCATAATAGAGCGACTCTATGTTTCGATCGTGTGATCCAGAAGGGGAATAACACAGGAAAAGACCCGGGTGGACGTTGTTACTAGAAAATTTCTTGAAAGGGGAATCCATCTAATAAGGTAAAATTTTCAAAAAAATATTATGAAAATTTTTCATTCCCATCCATACTAGGGTGGTACTATTTTACATAATAAGGGAGAAAAACCCTGGAATGAACGGGATCATTTCAACGAGTATCCATTTCCCATGGTATGGAAGATTGTACCAGGGGAGTGCTCTGCTTTTGGATTGTTGTGTTCATCCCAATACAACACCCATAAACAGGGTTTTGGGTAGTATTACTCAACAGACATAAATGGGAAGGGGCTGTTCGCATCCCTCAATGGGGAAACCTATTCAGGAATTACCGGGGTTGTTCAAAGGGTCGTCTTGCTCCTTTTTCCCCTGTTGTGTACACCCCATCTTTACCATCCACTTCCATATTTGTTGATCTTATAGCTTTGTCCATGGTAATGGAACAAGGTTCCTTCATGTCCGTAATGTTAACAACATTACGGATTTTTTGTTGTTTTTGTACGTACCATAAATAGAATGGATCTTACTACAACACAATGTTCGTCTTCCGCGCAAGGATCTAGTAAAAATTTTATAAAAATTCATATGAAATAAGATAAATACCCCTGAGATACCAAAACAGGAACAGTGTCATAAAAAAATGTTATTATGTTACTCAATTGCTTTACGAAAAGGTGAGACTAGATTCATAGATAGGGCATTCCCCACAAGAAACTGCACGGTCCCTAATACTGCCTGCCTGATTCATGCAATAATTTCATACCCTAAAACCTCTGTTCATTCACCCGCTATGAACAGCGGAGACCCGGAGTAAATAGGAGGGGGCTGTTCGCACCCCTCTAGATAGCTAGATCCGATTCATGGCCCAGGGCTTCATGTTTTTTGGCGTACGAAAGCACTTGGCAGAACAAATGGGATGGTCCCATCCCAGCTTACTACTACTGGGATATGCAAATATTAGTGGAATATTGAAATACGGTAACAACAGTTTCAAAAAGAAGTACATCCAGAGAAGTAGGAATACCCGCTAACGGAGGGCCGGATGCCCAAGCTACTATTAGTTGTAGAATATTGCTTAAATTTCCTCCACCTGTATCACTCACACAAGCCAAGCCTGTGCTACTGATACCAGAGCTAGGAACATTGGGTTGAACGACGGCACCAGTAGCAACACCCAATGAATCACCATTGGTCCCCAGTGCCTGAGTGAAGGATGCACCTGTGTTGGATTGCAGTATAAAAGCTCTAATATCTCCAGCGGTGCCAGGAACATTTGAGGCAAGTCTACCCTGCAGGGAAAAACTCACCACATAGGTACCTGTCCTAGGCAGTATGATATCGGTAGTGGTAACAATGACATCACCACTTCCAAATATTGTCCCGCTAGGGGTTACTAGGGTAATCGGTGTTGTAGTATTCGGAGCAAGTGTTTGGATGTCTCCAGCAGTGGAGGGAATTACGGTAACGTCTGTTGTTATGACTGGACCGGTTGGCCCTGTAACCCCCGTAACCCCTGTAATCCCTGTAATCCCCGTAATCCCTGTAATCCCCGTGGGTCCCGTGGATCCTGTAGCCCCTGGATCACCCGTAGGTCCCGTGGGTCCCGTAGGTCCTGTGAATCCTGTAAATCCCGTGGGTCCTGTGGGTCCCGTGGGTCCCGTAGGTCCTGTGGATCCCGTGGGTCCCGTAGGTCCTGTAAATCCTGTGGGCCCTGTAATGATGCTGATATTACATATGGAGGGGAAACCGCAAGGGGGAAATAAATTTAAAATCATGTATATTTATCCCTTCTTAAATAAATTCTTATTGTTTTATTTATTTTTTTTAAAAGTAAATTCAGATAAAATAACATTTTTTTATGATGACGATTGCCGGGAATCATTCAAGAAGAGGATTTCCTGGGGATTTGGGTCCCTTGGCCGAAATCTGGATCCAAGGGATTACCCCATGTTCCCCCCTCGGACATCAAGGTCCCCCCACGCAGAAATGGACTACCTACCATGAAAATGAAATCAGCGGTCGGTATGGGATTCCTAAAAGGGGGAGTAAAGTAGTGCCTGAATTGGAATTCTCAACCGGTCACTGTCCCCAACCCCATATCTTCTCGAGAATTAAATATCTTAATTTGTAGGATCCCCGATTTAGAAAAATTTCTCCAAGTGGCCTTAGGTCCGATTCATGGCCAAGGGTTAGGATGTGACACCCCCCGGAGGATTTACTGTTTCAATATTTTTCATTTTGGTATCATTCTGATTGGATTCCAAAAATACCTAGATAGAACCACCAGTATAATGGATTCAGAACAACGGAATAGACCGGGATCTCCCCCTGGAGGGGGAAAACAAATGGGACATAAAAATTTTTCATTGGGATGGGGGGAAAGCAGTCCAATGGATGGGTTGGACAAATTAAAATACCATCCCCAAAACTCTGTTGTACTCCAAAATCGCAGGCGATTTCCCGATCGACATAAGGACGAATTTCGGAACAATCCTAATACATTACTAGTAGAAATGGCAAATACTATTGCTATATTTTGTTATCGTAACCATGGTCGATGGAAGTTATACCAAAAGATTGACCGGTGTTGTTCCTGAGCCGGCGAAATTTATTTGGAGACTAAAGATATTGTTCAGATCTTCTTCGCCCGTATCACGGGCGCAACACAGAACTGTGTTGCTTTATAGAAGAATCGTATGCCTCCATATACAAATCGGGGCCTACCCAGAATCCAACGATTTGATTGAAGGATCCGCCTGTGTTTGACTGTTGGAACCAGGCTATATAACTGCCAAAGGCACCTGGGATGAATTGTGTAGTGGGGCCGTTTACACTGACTGGTATAGTTAGCGTCTATGTGAAAGGACATCAAATAGGTTCCAGTATTCGGTAGTAGGATATCTGTGTTTCCACTGAGTTGTATATTCCCACTTCCGTATCTCTTGCCGTTACCAGTGGCTAGAATTACAGGCGTAACGGCGCCGGGGGTAATAATTTGATATTCGGGGGAGAAACTACCAACAGCTACATTTCCCCCAGCTACTATAGTCATGTCTATATTGAAATCAGGTCCGGTTGCTTCCGTGGACCCTGGGGGCCAAAACAGACCCCTGTATCTCCCCCGTATCACCCCCTGCGGTCCTTGTGGTCCTTGTGGTCCCCTTGTGGTCTTTGTGGTCCTTGTGGTCCTTGTGGTCCTTGTGGTCCTTGTGGTCCTTGTGGTCCTTGTGGTCCTTGTGGTTCTGTTGGCCCCGCTGCTCCTGCTGGTCCCGCCGGTGGGCACACACATGTTGATCCTGTTGGATTCGTTAGTCCCATTGGGCAGCATGGGCGATGTAGTAATTCATGGTTGGATACAGTTTCATACCACCTCAATTAGATAGTATTTATGACAGGTAACATTATTATGAAATTTCTATTTCATTACGTTCGCATTGTGTTTTTGTTGAGTTTGTCAAGTAGACCCGGCATTTCAGCCGAGTCCCTCACGTCGAGTAGCGCTGGCATTTCAGCCAACCTTCTCACAAAACCACACGTACTATTCTCGCATTATGTGGCTTTTATGGTCCCATAGGATTTTGCCCATTCAGAACCCCAGTCTGGTGTCACGTTCTTCGTACCTTCCTCTGCTGTGTTCTATCCAGGTTTCGATCCGATGTTATATCATGAGGGGAGGGCCTACATCAGGTTCATTCCATCTGTGTGCATCGGATGCCGCCAAGACAGTAGGTGGTTCCGCCCTCCATGGCTTCGTTCCAAGGACAAGTTCCGATACCCTTGTTTCGACATCGACTGAGCCTTTCGATGCTTTCCTCCCATGGTTCGACTTGCTAATCTCCCTGATTCACACCGGACGGGATTCTTTCGTCCTGCCTTTTCCCAGAACGCTCACCACCATTGCTCTTTACAACAAGCGTCGAGTAGACCCGGCATTTCAGCCGAGTCCCTCACAGAACTGGACGTGATACTCTCGCATCATCCAGCTCTTCTCATCCCATCCCAATCTTCAGACCCTTTAGGTCATACTTCGATTATAGGGATGTTGCTCCGAGGTTCCAGTGATCTCCTCTAGCGGATCTCCCACTAAAGTTTCATTTTACTGTCCTCCTCAGGATGAGTCAGCCCCTTCGCTCCACTTCCATTACAGAAGCTTCCACACTACTATGAGCTGATCCGACTTCGTGCACGGAACCTCGGTTTATCCTCAGTCTTTCCATCTGGCGACAGCCAGACGCCGTACGACGATCTCTCAAGTTCCGACCAAGAGCCTAAATCGGGTTCGTCGAGTAGACCCGGCATTTCAGCCGAGTCCCTCACAGATCCGGACATGATACTCTCGCATCATCCGGCTCTTCTCATCCCATCCCAATCTTCAGACCCTTTAGGTCCTACTTCGATTATGGGGATGTTGCTCCGAGGTTCCAGTGACCTCCTATAGTGGATCTCCACTAAAGTTGTCGTTTGATCTCCTCCAGCGGATCTCCCGCTAAAGTTCTCATCTAACTGTCCTCCGCAGGATGAGTCAGCCCCTTCGCTCCACTTCCATTACAGAAGCTTCCTCACTACTATGAGCTGATCCGACTTCGTGCACGGAACCTCGGTTTGTCCTCGGTCTTTATACATCTGGCGACAGCCAGACGCCGTACGACGATCTCTCAAGTTCCGATCAAGAGCCTAAATCGGGTTCATCCCGCCTGAACACCGCATGCCACCGGGGCAGTAGATAGGTCATCCCCCACGGTTCATCCCGACGTTCGGGACCCACATCGGTTTTGACATGGACTATACCTTTCGATGCGTCTTCGGCTGGTTCGCTTTCGCTGATCTCCCCGATTCCCACCTGACAGGGTCATGCCCTGCCTTTTCCCAGATCGCTCACCACCGGGGTGTTTCCACACCAGCAGCACTAGGCGGTTTGTAACCTGCTACCTATCAGCCGGTTACGAAGGGCCGAGCAACCTTCATCTCTTGAACGACTTCTTGACACACATCCCGCCTGTACACCGCATGCCGCCGGGGCAGAAGATAGGTCGTCCCCCACGGTTTATCCCGACGTTAGTGCCCCACCTCGGTTTTGACATGGACTACGCCTTTCGATGCGTCTTCGAACGGTTCGCTTTCGCTGATCTCCCCGATTCCCACCTGACAGGGTCATGCCCTGCCTTTTCCTAGATCGCTCACTACCAGGGCGCTTTACCCCAGCAGCACTAGGCGGTTTGTAACCTGTTACCTACCAGCCGGTTACGAAGGGCCGAGCAACCTTCATCTCTTGAACGACTTCTTGACACACAGCACTGGGCGGTTTGAAATCTATATACCACCTGCTGGTTTCGGGGGGCCTCTCTCCCATCCCTCATAGAGCACGACACACAGATCCCAGCCTACTACTACTGGAGTGTGCAAATACTAGTGGAATATTGAAATACGGTAACAACGGTTTCAAAAAGCAATACATTTAGAGCAGTGGGAAGAGTTGGTTCCAACGGAGGGCCGGATTCCCAAACCACTATTAATTGTAGAATATTGCTTAAATTTCCTCCACCTGTATCACTCACACAAGCCAAGCCTGTGCTACTGATACCAGAGCTAGGGGTATTGGGTTGAACGCCGGCATTAGTAGCAACACCCAATGAATCACCATTGATCCCCAGTATCCGGGTGAAGGATGCACCAGTGTTGGATTGCAGTATATAAGCTCTAATATCTCCAGCGCGGTTAGGGAGATTTGTGACAATTCTACCCTGCAGGGAAAAACTCACAACATAGGTACCCGCCCTAGGCAATATGATATCGGTATTGGTAACAATGATATCCCCACTTCCATATATTGTCCCGCTAGAAGTTCTTAGGATAATCGGTGTTGTAGTATTCGGAGCCAATACTTGCAATTCTGGGCTGTCTGGACTATTGGGAATTATAGTAACGTCTGTTGCTAGGACTGGCCCTGTAGCCCCTGTGGCCCCTGTAGCCCCTCTTTGGCCTGCTAGTCCTTGTGGTCCTTGTGGTCCTTGCGGTCCCGTTGGTCCTTGTGGTCCTTGTGGTCCTTGCGGTCCCGTTGGTCCCGCTGCCCCTGCTGCTCCCGCTGGTCCTGGTACCCCCTGTGGTCCTGGGGGTCCTGCTGCCCCTGCTGGTCCTGCCGCTCCCGCTGGTCCTGGTACTCCCTGTGCTCCCGCAGGACCTGCTGCCCCTGCTGGTCCTGCCGCCCCTGCTGGTCCTGGTGCTCCCTGTGCTCCTGCGGGACCTGCTGCTCCTGCTGCTCCAGCAGGTCCCGCAGGACCTGCTGCCCCTGGGGCACCCGGTGTTCCCGGTGTTCCTGCCGGTCCCTGTGCCCCAGGTGTCCCTGGGGGTCCTGCTGGTCCCGGTGCTCCTGGTGTTCCTGGTGTTCCTGGTGTCCCTGGAGGTCCTGCTGGTCCTGGTGCCCCTGGTGTTCCCGCTGGACCTGCTGGTCCCGCTGGTCCCGCTGCCCCCGGTGTTCCTGCTGGTCCTTGCGGTCCCTGTGGTCCCTGTGGTCCTGTTGGACCCGGTGGGCATACACATGTCGATCCCGCTGGCCCCGGTGGTCCTGGTGGCCCCTGTGGTCCTTGTGGTCCCCGTGGGCCTACTGGTCCCGGCGGTCCTGGAGGGCACACACATGTTGGTCCCGTTGGACTCGTTGGTCCTGGTGGGCAGCATGAGCAGCACGGGCAGCATGGGCGGTGTAGTAATTCATGGTTGGACATAGTCTCATACCACCTCAATCAGATAATATCCATAGTAGCTAACGTTATAACGTTATGAAATTTCTATTTTGTTACGTTACTCAGTTGTGCTTTTGTTGGATTGACAAAATGTGGTTTATTGTATCCTAATACAAGAACGGGGGTACAAAGCATTTTTAATTTAATATCATATTTTTTGTTTTATTTAAATATCAATTGCAATAGAGGTGACATCGAATTGAAAATTTCTAGTAATTTAGGATGTTCATGTTACTATGTTACATATTATTCCGAAGCATATTTTTTGTTCGTGTTAATTTCAAACTAATGCTATTATATATAATTAATGGTTTTGATATGAAGAGAAATGATTTGACAATTTATGTTCAGAATGTACGTCTCCGGAATTCAATTCTCCCCCCTAAGTTATTATAAATATTTATAAATATATTAATATGTTCGGATCATGCCTCCTCCCCATCTGTACCTCCTTAAGGAAATACATCATACCTATACTTTCTAATAAACAATTTATTCATATTATTGTAGATTCGTTCACAACATCTCTATTCAATTGGCTAAAAAAACATAGGAAAAATGCATCCATCATTGTTTATAATCCGCTCCAAATGTTTATGATCCGCTCTAAACCTGATATAGAAAAATAAAAATTTTCTTTAATGATTATTTTATATAAAAGGTTATAAATGGAAATAAAATTATAAGATATATTATAGGGATTACGAAAGTTTTTAGTCGATCATTATATGATAAAAAAATTAAAAAATATATTGTAAAAAATATATTGTAAAAAATATAGAAACAATAATTTTTAACCTATTAGAACTTCTTAGTGAAGAGGATCAGAAGGTTATATTGTCGAAAATAAAGGAAAAATATCTTTTCCTGGATCAAGTGATTGTGTCGACAAGTAGACGGGCGAAAGATACGGCCACCCTTCGGAATTATAAGGGCTTTCACAGGGGAATAGGGGTAACCGCGGTGGCAACCATGGACGGCAGGATACCGTTGGTATTGGCCATGGGCCCCGCAAATTTAGGCGAGGTTGAAGCCGCCCGGTTTACTGATCCCCGGGATATCAACCTTAGGATGTGGGAGCCTAAGTAGCAGACAGTGCTTACGACGTACATGATCTGTTCGAATTATGTAAACAACACGGTTTGAAATTACCGTCTGGATATAATAAGCGAAGAGCCAAAACACCGGACTCCATCACCAGTCCACTGCGAAAGGGGAATTTTTATCGACTACAAACAGAGGGATGTAAGAGTTAATGAAAAAATGTTCATTAGGAGAGCACTGTTTCACAATACTAAAACAATGGGGCTAGATAAACATAGACCAACGTTATATAATCAGGCATTCATGCTAATTGTTTCATATATGATGACTATATTTTTTGATAGTATGATTCAGAAAAGGAATAACATAAACATAAGAAAGTCCCCGGATAGACGGTTTTACCAGCAGATTTCCTGAAGGTGGCACCGATCTAACAATTTAAAATTTTTAAAAAAATATTAGAAGATCCCGTCCCGCACTATGATAGTAATATTTTACATAATAAGGGAGAAAAACCCTGGGATGAACTGGATAATCCCAATGAGCATCGATTTCCAATTATATTGACGATTGTACCAGGAAGGCACCTTGACTTTAGATTGTTATGTTCATCTTAATAGACTATATGTATATTTTATTTCTATAAATATTATTACACAATATCAATATCGATAAACATATTTTTGGGTAGTAATACTTATAAACGTAAATGGGAAGGGGCTATTCGCACCCCTTTTTATAGTCTTCGTCGTAAGGTAGCAAAAAAATCACGCAGGCGTTGTGCACAAGAATCTGCCAAAATACCCCCCGTAACCTGGGTTTGATGGTTGAAACGGGTATCCACCAGCAGGTTATAAAGTGTACCCGCACATCCCGCCTTAGGATCCCTCGTACCGTAGACCAGACGCCCCATCCGAGCTTGCAAAATAGCCCCTGCACACATAGGGCAAGGCTCCAGGGTTACATAGAGCGTGGTATCCAACAAACGCCAACTTTGCAATCGTTGGGATGCTTGCCGTATCACTATCATTTCAGCATGGGCCAAGGGATCTTGGGCTTTCTCGCGCTGATTGTGACCTCGCGCTAGGAGGTTGCGCTCATTCTGCACTACTACAGCCCCTACAGGGATCTCCCCTTGCCTCGCGGCCTCATCCGCCTCCTGCAGGGCCAACCGCATGAAATGATGATGCAAGGAATCACTCATACCTTCGTCCATAACCTTTGCTGTATCCATTGCCATCCGACATGAATCATTCGCATGCATAAAAATAGGACCACGGTAGTGAGCGCAATGGCCCCCCCAGAGGGCCAATCCCATATACTAGCTACCATAAGACCAAAGAATACAGAAAGTTCGGAGAAAAATAGGGAGCGTACCAGAACCCGGCGGAATCCCCCACCCCAGACGAGACTAGCAGCCACAGGTACGACCATCAAGGCTGGCGCCAGGAGAATCCCAGCCACCCTGATCGAAGAAGAGACTACCAGGGCCGTGATGACAAGTAACAAACCATGTACCAAACCACGTCGCACACCCGTAAGTATCGCATTTTCCTCATCAAACGAGAGCGCAAAGAGTTCCTTGGCAAAAAAAGTACAAAAGAAAACCGTACACGTTGTGGCCACCGTGATCAACAACAAATCATCCCGATCCACCGCTATGAGGCCCCCGAACAAGTAACTCGAAGCCTGGCTTGCTATATTCCCACCCTGATATAGAAGCACTGCACCCAAGCCAACCCCCGCTGCCAGTAAAAGCGGAATCATGAGTTCTGGATAAGCAGCTTGTTGGCGATTTCGACGGATGCGTTCTACGCTCCAAGCACCGGCTGCAGAGGTAAGAAATCCCCAGAACGTGGGGGGAATCCAGTTCCTCATCCCCTGCTTCTCCAATACCAATCCAACAGCAATCCCCACTAGGGAAAGATGGGACAGGGCCTCTGCAAACATAGATAAACGTCTCACAACAAGATGAACACCAATCAACGGGGCTGCCAAACCTACCAGGAAACCCGCCAACAAAGCCCTTTGCCCCCAGCTCTCCTGCCAAAGTGGTGCGACCACCTGCTGAATCCATGATAGGATTTCCAAAAACTCACCTCAGCCCCCCGGGTGCTGATGCCCCACAACACGAACGGCATGTCCATACGTTTGTGAGAGCAACATATCCTTATTTTCAGCGAAATCCTCCCGTTTGCCATGAAAGAAGAGCGAACGATTGAGACAAGCCACATTCTGAACCGTCGAAGAGATCACACCGATATCGTGGGTGACCAACAATAGGGTCACCCCTTTTTTCTGATGAAGACGATGCAACAGCTGATAGAACTGCACGGTGGTTTTCGTGTCAATTCCTATTGTGGGTTCGTCCAGGATCAACAATTCGGGATCCGCTACCAGGGATCGGGCGATCAACACACGCTGTTGCTGTCCTCCAGATAGGGCACTCATCATTCGTTTGCCCTCCTCCCCCAATCCCACCTGTTGCAAAGCTTCATCGACACAATCCCACCCCCAGCGGGGTATGGAATGGAACAATCCCAGCTTACCACACAAACCTGTGGCAACAACCTCCCGCACCGTTGCGGGAAAGGAGGGATTGAATCGTAAGGCGGTCTGACTCACGTAACCAACCCGCCAACCCTGTTTTCGCTTCCTTGTTGGTTGACCAAAGAGATCAATCGAACCACGAAGCGGCTTATACAGGCCAAGGATCAGTTTCAATAGCGTCGATTTCCCCGAACCATTGGGGCCCATTAGGGCTAGAAAATCCCCCCTTGCCAGTGCAAGATTCACATCCCTTAATACTTCACGACCACGGACATAGGAGAAGGAAACATTCTCAACCTCAATAGCCGGTATACCCGTTTGCGGGGGAACATTAGAACGCGGTGGCCGATCCACTTCCATCCAGGTCTATACCCTCCCAATCTTTTGCCAAGGGTTTCAAACTTCGTTCCCTCCAGTGGAGGGAATCCCGTTGGCATTTTTTTGTGTGATACGTCCCCTCGCATACAAAGGGAGGAATTTGTGCCCTCATCATAGGGGCAATCCCCTCTAGTTGGGGTACATAGGATTCCCTACCCTATGGGGTCACAGAAATGAATGGTGACATTGTGCCCATGGGAGGGGGAGGGGCTTGGGATTGCCCACAAAAGATGCATCCCTACAGCAGATATCCATAGGTAGTAGATCCTAACGATGCGTGAGAATATAGGAGCATACGACTGTTTTTTTATGGGGAAGGGGTATCTAGCCCCATCGTTGGAATCATAATTTGGGATCCCTACTCTCCTGCATAGGGGACTTGCGGGCTGAATCCATTGGGGACAAAACCCATTTTTCTTTACCATTACCCCAAGGTTAGGGCCCATGATGGGTCCGACTGGTATTCAGTACATTCCATCATGACCCGCGTCCCCGGACCAAGTGAACCCGGGCCCATGGGGAACCCCCCCCCTTGTACGTTCCAATCGTGGGTATTCATCCCACAACAAACCCCAAAATCCATTCCTTCATAAAACAGGGAATAGAACCACCACCTAGGATCTGTTGCCGTACTGTGGGCCCGATGGGATGAGGAGATCCCTTTTCTCAGGGTTTCACCCGAAAAAAACGGATCCCCAAGGGGTGATGCTCCAAGGGGATCACGACAGTCCACGAGTCCTTCACAGTGCCAAGGAATCCTTTGATTTCGGGGGTGATTGCAACCCAAGATCCATGGTAGAAGGAGTGGGATTAAAAAATCTTCACACTCCCCACTTTCATTCCCAGAAATTGCAGGGGGGATGTACCACCGTATCCACTCTTCATCCCCTGGTACGAGGACTTTCTTCCATTGTATGCTAACCACGGAAACATTCGCAATGAAAGATTTACGTAGGGGGGAGTGGGGGAGAATGGACTCGCGACAAGATCGCAAAACAGGTGGACTATGAGGGGATCCATGGATGGGTTTATGCACCACGGATGGTTTTCCTTCCATGGGTTACAAAAACGAACCGGATGTGCTCGCAATTCCTTACCATCAACCCACACGGGAACTCACAATAGGTATACGGCGCTGGTTCTTTTATCCTTGTCCTTGCGTCAGGATACACCTCTCTACTACGGCCTATTGTGTGCGCGCCAAGCTAGGTGCAGGGAGTGATGGTTTCTTGGGATTGGTCCGTAGGTTGCAAATTTCCCATCGTCCTCATGTTGTGGGTATAGGGCGTACGGATAGTGGGTGATAGGTGGGAAGAGTTCCATTTTGATAGAGAATGGATGGGCGGGGGGGAATCCGTGGAGGACGACGCATGGAACATTGGAGTCTACCTAGGCCCTTCCGAGGGGATCATGAATTGGCGTTATCCCCCATGCCAGTGCTACTACTCCCTCCTGTTCCCGGTTTTTTCCGTTCAGAGAGGGGTTCCTGAGTGGGGGGATCATGTACTACCGGGAAGGATCTACTACTGCTATAGAATGGGGGTCGAAAATGCTTCTTCCTCCATCCCCGTAGGGAGGAAGAAGACCGTCTTTGGAGCCTCCCTCCCCCCTTCCATGGTCCCGACTGTTTTGTGATTGCTCCTATTATTTTCAATAATTTTCTTACCACTGGAGGGGGGAGATTGATCAGGATCGCTGTGTAATGGAGGGGGAGTTGGTATTTTCCTTGTGGGATGGAAAATCCCTTGACATAAGGTTTTCTCGCGTACTTTCGCGAAGAGAGGGCTCGGAGGATTCTGTCCGTTTTTTGTGAGGTACGGGCCCTCTTTTTTTTATTTTTCATGGTATGGTTTTCGACTCCCCTTCCGTATCCCCTATGTCCCCTTCTGCGACTATGTTCCTTGGGATCCCTTAGATAAGGAGAGCTCCATAATGAGAGACTTTCACCTATGTCATGTTTTTCCCCATTTGCGGCCTTTTCTTCTACTTCCCTTCTTCTCCTCGTCCTGTGATTTGAATCCCTGTTTGTCTCCCTAATTCTTATCGGATGAAGAAGACGGGGCGTGCTTTTTTTTCTACCCGAGATCATCGTTCCCGCCGCCCTCCCTTCCTTATCATTCCCCCGATGAGGATTTCAGGGGGTGCCCCCTAGGGACGATCTGGTCCCGGTGACCCATGGTGATCAAGGGAGAATTCCCTTTAACCCTGTTTTTTCTGAATTGAATCGCCATAGTATGACCTGTCGATCGGGGTGTGAAATTTTCTCCCCCAGGGGTTCAGGAGGATCAACCGTAATGAATCACTCTTTTCCTTTCCATGGGTTGCATGACAAAAAACATTGGCTATGGCTCGGTTTCTCCCCCTCTACAATAGGATTGGGGTATGCAATGGCCGTTTGGGTCCTCTCCTTGGGATAGGAACCCCCCCACGGTTTCTCCCCCCCTCCCAGGGGAAGGGGGATCCTGAAGGAAGCGTGCCTGTTCATGGGATCGACGGGTATGAAGAAACTGACCTACCCGGTTGTGGTCCCAGGTACAAGGGGGGAAATCGGGGCGTGGTGGGGAATGATGTGGGTTCGGGGGGAATCCCATGGATGGGAAGGGGTTATGGAGGGGGATTCGGAATGTGTATATTTATTTACATAAAATAGTATTTATTATAAAATTGGTGTTGGTTAAATTATCATTTATTATAACAAATATAACTATATGTTGGGGGTCTGTGCCGAACTGGGGGCAGGAAGGGGGGTCCTTCGGAACCGACCGAGGACGCATCGAAAAGAGGGTTCATATCGGAACCAACCGAGAACGCATCAGAAAGGGGGGGGTCATTTCGAAATCAAAGGGTATGGATCCCTATCTCGGGATTAAGCTATGGAGGAAGACCTATCCACTGTCCTAGGGGCATGCGATGTACGGGCGGAATACACTACGGGTTTCTCCTTGTACTTAGGAACTTGTCGTGCAAACGTTCAGCGCCCCAATCGTCGGCTAGGCCGTAGAAATTGAGGGGATATCGAGGAAGTCTTTTGCACACGGAGGCAGACTGGCTCGTGGTAGCTATGGGGTGGTTCACCTGGGGTGGGTCTGGAAAGATCCAACGGGAACTCATACCAGTCCTGTAATTCACACAGTAAGGATAGGGATCCATTACCATGGATCTATGTGGAGTGGGAAAAGCCGAACCCGCGGGAGAATCCGGTTCTGTGAGGGGCCTGGTTGAAATATCGGTTCTACTCGCATGGAAATGCGCTACGTAGAAAGAATCCATGGTTCACAAGGGGGCCCCCTGTCCCTTATGAACATAACCTTACTGACACAAATCGGGTAGAAATATCTCTATGTAATGGTACTTCATCATAGAACGATGAGATCAGTATGAACGTTTCCCTTCATTGTGGCTGATTTCCTTTACTGTAGCGGGGGAAGGGTTCACCTGGGGTACAAGCGGGGTACGTCTAGGTAGGTACTGTACGGGGTACATAATAGGGTACGGCGGGGGGAAACGCGAAATTTTGGATGTCATGTGGTAAAGGGAAATTGAGTAGGCTTTTTTAGGAAGGTGACGTTCCAGTGGATCCGTACGATTTGACATGCGTTGCTATCGACTTTTACGCCATCATTGAGGGATGGCAGGAACGGAATGGAATAGGGAATTTCGGGGTGCGTAGGAGACTCCATGAGGAGGGCTAAGGAGGGCTGGGGAACTGATCATGCAAAATTCTTTTCATCAGTTGCGTTTTGATATTTCTGAGAGGGTGCAACTCCCGGCACGGCAACCGGGGATTCGTACGTTGGTAGAGCTTGATCTTTATCCGGATGTTTCGATTCATGATGAGGGTAACAACCTAAGAATTGAGGGGTCCCTCCGTCTGCATGGGACCTATGAGGCGGAGGGATCTAGTCAAGACCCTTGGGGCGAGGAGGAATTGGAATCTTCGTCGCAGGAGCTATCGCATACGGTTCCGGTGGAGATTACTCTGCCTCCCAACCGTGCTAATGTGCAACTTATGACAGCAGAGATTGAGCATTTTGACTATCAGTTGATATCTCCCACAGAGTTGCAGATCGAAGCTATTCTGCTAGTGGATGGATTCGTACCGGATGGGAGTCATCCACAAACGGCGGGGGAACCTGTGGGACTGCAGGGGCCCTCCTTGTCCATTCCCTCCAGCAGTTGTACTCTTTCCGAAAATACGGGGGATCCATCTCCCACCCGTAGCGTTACAGTCATGGGATGCGTGAATTCCGATTTGGAACCCTCGTCGGCGGAAGAGGGGGAATCCAATGGTTCCCTGGGGTCGTCTGGACCAGGGGGATCTGAATTCCCAGCCCATGAAGGGGAGGGTACATTATCTTCTGGTCCTACCACTACGTTGGAGAAACGGGGCGATGAAAGAGAGGAGGGTATGACAGAAGAAACCGAGGATTCATCGGTCACCCACCCTACCTCTTGGTTGCATTGGTTGCTGAAGGAACATGAGGAGAGCTTTACCCCCATGCGGATGGTCATTGTGCAACGGTCGGATACCCTGGATCAGCTAGCGAATCGTTATTCCGTATCGGTAAGCCAATTGTTGGATTGTAATCGTCTGGATACAAGGGAACTGAGTGAGGGGCAGGTGCTTTATGTTCCTACGGGGACATCGTGACATGGCGGGTTGTGTAGAGAGTCCTTATGGATAGGTTACTGAAGGAGGGTGACTCTGGTGCAGAGTGCCCCATGTAAAGCAGAATTTTCCCATGTTCAACAAGTGTTACAGAACTACCGATGTACACCTCGATACATACAGAAGAGTGGGAATTTATATAAAATAGTTGCTGATGAGGGAATCTACGCTCTGAAGTTTACCACCATAGCAAAGAATCGACTCCTGTCGATCCATAGTTTTCTGCGGAGGCTTCGGCAGGATGGTTATCCGCATGTATTACCTACGTTGTCTAATTCCGAAGGTAAATCCATTACCCCCACGCCCCAGGGGAATTGGTATCTGACCCCCTGGAAGGCATCCATCTCACCCGAAAAAAATCGTCCCTTGTCCGGTGCTGTTCTTGCGCGTTCCCTGGCGAAAATGCACCGCATAGCCTCCCCCCTTGTAAAACACTACCAAGACCTTGCTATGTACCCGGATAGGGCTTTCCTCCGGGGTTGGAATAGGCAGTACCAGGCCTGGGCTGCCGATCAGTCCCAATCGCAACCTGCGGGTGAATCCCCCCTCCGTCCCCTTTGGGATATGTACAAAACACGAGTGGAGCAGGCTTTCTCTTTCTCCACTCGTGGTATGGAGAAGTTTTTGTCTGCGGAGAGGGGTATGCCCCCACGTAAAACACTTTGTCATCGCCGCATCCATTCCAGTAATATTGTGCAGGGAGAGACCACCTTCTATTGGGTTGATTTTGATGATTGTGGTCTCGATAGCCCTGTTCGGGATCTCGCCCTTCTTCTCCACCGCTATTCACCGGATCGATCAGGGGGGGCTGTTCCCCAACGCCTTCTGGCTGCTTATGAGGAGGAGTGGCGTTTGCGCTCCAGGGAGAAAAAATTGTTGGCTATCTATCTCGCCTATCCGGAGAGGATTGCGAAACGGTACAAACGTTCTCGGGTGATTTCCCCTAGTGCTGCCCCGCAGGGCACTGCTGGGAGTTCCCAACAACCCCTTCCGACGGGAGATTCAAAACCTGTGGAGGTGAGTTATTCTATGGTGGGAGGGGCGTCCAAGGGGACGTTGGAAAAATCCCTAGAATCGATTTGGAAATCGGAATTGTATTATCTTGATCAGTTGCAATCTATGGTGCGGTCCCTTTGGTCTTCCCGTTCTCGCCTGGGTAGGAGGGGATAGGATATCTTCTTTGGGTTTGTGGGTGGGGGGTTCTTCCTAGGCGATTTATGAGGGAGTAAGGATGGGAAAATCGCCCCTGTACATCTATATGGGGGTTAACAGGGATTTGCACATGTTGGTCCTCCTCAGGGTGGGATGAGGAAAGGGCCCAGAGAGTTAGGGTATGATAGGGGGAGAGGTGCAGGAGGATGATAGGGGAAAGTTTGTGTATGAGTTGGATATGGATCATATAAAGGTTTGCTATAGTGGGGTTCCGTTCGAGTGCATGCGGATTATAACTTAATATTCTAAAAATAGGGAGTATTTTGTGATGAAAGGGTTCGGAATATTGGGAAGAAAAATACGGATCACTACCATACTGATGTTGTCTACGGTACTGGTTGCTTCCTCCGTAGCTGGTCCTAATACCGCATCGGCCAAACCATTTTTGCCCGTGGTTGCTGGTGCTGCTATACTCATAGGTTCGGCGGTGGGTCTTTCTGGCTGT
Source organism: Pasteuria penetrans (assembly GCF_900538055.1). Classification (NCBI taxonomy): domain Bacteria; kingdom Bacillati; phylum Bacillota; class Bacilli; order Caryophanales; family Pasteuriaceae; genus Pasteuria; species Pasteuria penetrans. The sequence goes on along the minus strand of NZ_UZAC03000001.1, from coordinate 1,019,101 downwards.
GGTGACATTGTGATCAATAATAACTAAGATTTAAGAAAGTAGGAGGAATGATTCCTGTAATCACTCAAAAAAATTACAGGAACATGCCTGTAAGGGGGCTTTCTAGGTTGTAGGGTAAAAGCTGGTCGTCGGCTTGGTCTTCCCTATAAAATCCCCCTCGAATGGATCGAGGGGGTGGTATGTTTTTCCCTTCCCATTTCGGTCCTCCGTTTTCCTTTCCCATCGGTTGCTTTACAAATACCCCCAATCGTCTGACATTTTTTTCACCATTACAGGTATGGGGACAGAGGAAATCATTAGGGTGGTTGGAGTCATGTCGCAATGGATCACGATACCTTTTCCAGTACAAATTTTGCTCGAGGCATCACTTATTGTTTTAGTTACGGGATTCAACCCCGTTCAACATACAAGGGTACTGAACCATAGTTTTCGCCGGGAATGGTTCCAACGCTGGGGTAAGAACATTTTCTTAGCAGCCCTATATGTGGCTTGGGTCGGATATAAGGTACCCGGAGTTGTGTTTGCTGCCATCAAGAAGTGGTCGTCGCCTGAGAACTTTTTTCATATGCCTATAGTCAAGCAGTTGCCCTTTTATGGTCTTGTGATTCTCTATCTATCCTTGGGTGCGTTTTTCGTGTGGCCAGCGCTTCGATCCTATGTAATGCCCAAAGTACACCTGGATCCCCAACTATACACTCATCGTGTTGCGGTATGGTGGATGTTTTCTTGCCTCATTGATTTCATAAGTACCAAGTCTCTACAACCGCCCATGACCATCACTGATTTTTGGGATTTTATGACCCATCATCAGGTGATCCTATTTAGTAAACTTTCCTATGTGTTGCTTGCGATTCTCGCCGTAGGGGGTGGTAGTACCCGTAATGGGCGGGAAACACTAATTCGGCTAGGGCTTCATAGGCAACCCACAAAAAAAGGGATTTTATGGGTTGCTCTTTTCAAGGGTGTTTGTGTTGGGTTTATGCTGACCATAGCTCATTTCTTTCTCGAAACCGGTGAGTCTGGATTTTTCCCCCTTCCGCCCTTAGGTTGGTCGACCCTGATCCTACTAGCAATTGCACCAGCGATTGGGGAGGAGTTATTTTTTCGGGGTGCGTTCCAACCGCGTGTGGGTATTTGGATTACCAGTATTTTGTTTACTATGGCACATAGTCATTATGGATGGTATGGACTCCTCGGTGTTTTTTTGAACTCACTATTGTACGGTTGGGCTGCAAGCCGGTACTCGATCTGGTTGTCTATAGGATTGCATGCTTTACATAACTTCGTTGCTAATACTGTAGTTGCTATGGGTTTAATGGGAAAAATATGGTGATATCCCTTTTTCGGTTGTAATCTCCCCCTGGTTGACTTTCTTGGGTTCCCCATCCTTCGGAAATCATATCATCGTAATGAATTATAACCATTGACATACATAATAAAAGTTAAAATTACACAATAATTTAAAAATTATAATAAAACATAAAAAATTACTGTAAATGGCAATTATGTAAAAAAATGGAAGCCATACCCATACTCAGGGTAGGTTGGTTTTCCTGAAAATAAATGTAAGAATATTCTTTTTTTAGTGTGAAGATAGGGGATACATGGCAGGGATAGCGAATTCTCCCAGCACCCATGCGGACACAGAGTGATTATCCATCCCACTAAGTTTCTTTGCCTGCTCTAAGTTGAAATTTTTATACACGGAATCAATCACCCTTTGGAATGAATCAAGGGTAGGATAACAGCTCACTCCATTCGTATAACGTCTGGCCTCTCTGTGATTTCTCTCTAAGGAACCCGTTGTACGATTCTGAATAGCATCCGCTAGGTCGTAATCGAGATACGTTGTCACATCATCAAAGGAAGCCCATAGACCTTCAACGAGCTTGGGCAACTTGGATTGATAGTCATCACTAAAACGTATCAAGCCATGAAGGGCCTCTTTTTTGCCAAGAACATGAAAAATATCTTGATAAATCCGGCTTCGGATGGGTTCCCACTTCACTCCTTTTTTTCTCGGTCTATCCTTTCTGAAGGCCTGGTAAAGATTCACCATTTTGTGGAATTGACACCCTTGAAAACCTGCTTCGGGATATACTTGGCTCAGCGCCTTTCTGATTCCCTTATGACCATCAGCAATAAAAAGGGTATCAGGACCCATCCGTAAACCACGGTCGTAAACATTTTGGAGGGCTTCATACCAAGTTTCAGCTGTTTCGGGGGGATTTACCAAACTTGATAAAACCTCATCTGTTTTTATCCCTGATGTATTTTTCCTACTCGCTTTTATGACATAGACAGCTACTTTCCCGAATCCACGAACGGGTTTGTAGTAAGCATCCACCTTTACGGTCCTAATTTCATGCGGGTTTCTTATGGGTTCCTCATTGAATCCTCTATTCTCTTCCTTTAGATGTCCCATAAGTAATCTTGACACAGTGGAGCGTGAGATTTTTGATCGCAGAATATCATTCGACAATTCGGATATTTTTTTTATGGACATACCGGCCTTACGTAAGGAGGAAAGAATATCTATACACGACTTCGTATATTTTTTGTAGGGTTTAGTAACCGCAGATCGGAAATGCCCTTTTCTTGGCTGGGGGTCATAGTAAACCACAATTCCTTTGCTGGTGCGTTTTTTACGTTTTTTATAACCATTTCGGTCTACTTTTGGGAAATCGGGACCCCTTTGGTGTTTCCCCCGGCCACCTAAAATTTGTTTTTTAAACTGATAATTGGCTATAAAAGTATAAGCCCTCCCCATGGGACCAGGAGCCCATTCAGAATCTTCCTCGATCTCTTCCACTACATGGGGGATGGATTCCTGAAGCGATAATCCTTTCTGTTCGTAATGTTGTATACGTTCTTCTATCCTTTTTTCCATTCTGTCTATATCCAAGTCAATTGGAATCATAAAACCAACCTTTCCTATATTAAGTTTTTCATTTCAGAAACCAAGCGGTTGTCCTCTATACATTTCCCCACTCTTGTCTTGTATTTCCCTTTTCTATCTCACCTAACCCTGTTGATCATCATGCATATCGTGGAGGATCCAGAAGGGATCATGGAACAGAGTTTTTGAGTAGAGGATCGACTGTTTCCCAAGGGCAATAGTGGAAATTGCGTATGTAAAAGTGAGAAGGACTATAGGGTCGCATAGGGCTACATAAAGGCAACGACAGTCATAGAAGAACCCCCCTTCCCCACAAGGGGGAGGGATAAAGGAAGGCCATGCAGCAGCAGCGCCATTCTGGAGCCCCCACGATGGGGAAGCCAGGCGCCATTACACAATGGGCCAGGCCAACACAAACAACAATGGTGAGTTGGGGGGGGGAGGAGGGGTAGGGGCGCGAAAACCCCCTGGCCTAGGCCAGGGGGCAAGGGGAAAAGAACAAAAACACAAGGGAATCAAAACAAAAGATCAAGGGACTAAAGGCAAAAACAGAGACCAAAAACAGGGGGAGGGAGAGCTTTAGGTTCTACTGAGATTCCCGTTTCGTGTAGGAGGGACGTTTTGCTGACCTATGGATTCCTCCAGAGGGAACCCCCTGATTAAAATAAAATTATTCTGAAGATATATCTAACCACGATTCCGAGAAAAAGCACCCCTATAACGCCTTTTGTGCTATTTACAATATGATTTAACAATAAATTTCTATCTATTTATTAAAAACATAAAAACAATTGTTAATCGAAAAGACGCAAATAGGGAATTTTTAGGGACCACAGACTATCCGCTCTTGAATCTTACAGCGGAAAGTGGGATATGACCAAAAATATAGATAAAGTACGTTTATATCGATGAGCGAATGATGGGACTATCACCCCTTTGGGGTTTGTCTGTTTTTGGCTATGGTATCCCATTGTTATGATAGAGAGAAGGGAATGCTTCTTATGATTATGAAAGTTAATAGAATCCTAATGTTACCATTTGTTATTAGCGCACTATCACCGCCTGTGTATTCTAATGAGCAAGTGGTGACATCAATGGGGCCTGGGGATGTGGGAGGAATTTCTGTGGCATTGGGGGAAGAGGGAGAGCAGGAGAGTTTGTTGGCGGGTTTGGTTATAAAGGAAGTGGGGTCAGAGGAGGTTCCCGCCCAATTTAGTAATTCCGTATCTGATCAGGTGAAGGATGTTTATGCAGAAAAATTTGCGGATTCATTTAGTGGTAGGAGGGTAAGGTTGAAGGAAGGAAAGGTTCGATGGCTTCATTTTGGGATTAGGGGGGATGCCCCTCTAGGAGTTAAGCAATCCCTGTTGAAATTCCTACCAACAGGGGGGGATTTTGTATCGGTTACTGAAATTGTGGGGGCAGATGGTATGGGTGAGGCAAAGGGGATATTTCTTGTTCCAATGGGCTCCTCCTCCGCACCATCCATGGTTTTTATTGAGGAAGGGGATAGGATGGTGGCATATAAGGGTTCTGATAAGATAAGCGGGAAATCTGTGGCGCGTTTCAAGAGAGATTCTTGTAGTTTGAAGTGTTCGGCAATTTCCGGGGGGATAGGGTATGGGGTAGGTAAGGGGGCCGATTTTGCTTGTAAGCTTTTTCCTTGGACTAGATTTTGGCATCATGCGTGCGGTGTGGGACTTGGTGCGGGAACGGGTTTGCTTGGCCATTATGTTTGTGGATGGTTCTGTGATTAACGGTCAGGCTGCGGCGCAGTAGCACCGTTTATTAAATTTTGTTTCAGGTCGGGGGCGGCATCCCGTTGGGGGTGTGTGTGTCAAGAAGTTGTTCAAGAGATGAAGGTTGCTCGGCCCTTTGTAACCGGCTGATAGGTAGTAGGTTACAAACCGCCTAGTGTTGCTGGGGTAAAGAGCCCTGTGGTAGTGAAGGGTCGCCCCCCTATTTTTGTTCCACCATGGCAAAATAGGGGGGCGACCCGGTTCGTGAATGTGAATTTATGAACAAGGTTCTTTTAGGGATTTCCTCCCATTTAAGAATGTGGGAAAGTTTCCCCCGAAGGGGCCAAAAATTGGGACTAAAAATTGCCCTGAGGGAGTACAAACATTTGTCCGTACGCTGCTGGTGGAATAGGGGTAGGGGGAAATTGTTATGAACATGAGGGAAAGATTTCATGTTTTTATTTGCATTATTTCTGGGTTACTATTTTACATATTGTTATCATTTTATACTATTTTATATTTTTCTGATTTTATTTCTATGATACCCAAAAGGGGGGCTGGAGACGTAACGGTGGTCTTCCTGTCTGCAGTGGTGGCTCTTTTTTCTTTGTCCTACACATTTAGTATTTTATTTCGATATGGGATGATATGCAAAAATGTGTGTGAATGGCGGTACTATGGGAAAAAATGTCATCAGCAGGCAAGGGTGCGGGGTGTGGCTGTATGGCGCTGGTATAGTGTACCCTGGTTGGGTTTTCTCAGTTTCGTGTCTTCCGTTTTCCTCTTTCTTTGGGTTGGTTTGCATTCGGCGGAAATCTTGATGCTGGGTATGGTGTTATGGGGATTTAGTTTTCTATGGCAGACGAGGAGAAAAGGGAGATGGTGCGCACAGGCGATGTGCGAGGAAGACAGCAAGTTCGTTCGAGGGCGGGTGTCGCAGTTGTTTGTGATGTACCTAGTCCCCTTGTATGTCCTTCATTATGTTTTGGAGAGTAATGCGTGGATTGTCTCAATCTCTTTTATCCCCGCAGCCCTGCCCTTGTCCTTGATGGTACTACTTTTCGGTTCCCAGCTCGTAGCTATAGAGTGGTTCCGCCTATGGTTGGGGGAACGTTCCTTGCAGAAACCCTTTCGTTTCTGGCCGGGTATGGACCGTTATGGTTTTTTTGGGGAATTATCGTGGGATGATGATTTAAAGGTGGATTTCATAAGGAACTGTAGAGAGGGTTCCAAGAGGGAAGGAAATTTTAGCATGGTAAAGATGCTCTGTGTTATGGCAAAGGTGCTTTGTGTCTCCCTTGCTATATGGAGTATTTGGATGCTATCGGTAGTCTCTTTTATCATGAAGTATCTATGGTAGTTGCAATCGGTCCCCAGTACAACGGATACATTGTTTTTCCGGGTCCCCGGATTCTCACGATCGGGGGATGAGAAGAACTATTCTAGAGAAGCGAATCCTAAAAATTAAGGTTATATTCCACCTTGTACTGGTACGATACAAAGGCGTTCGTATCTTGGGGGGCCGTCCCAGTTTTTCTGTAGGATGCTCTTGGAACAGCACCTGCCCATTCATCTGTGTGGGGGAATCGGGGCTAGTTCGGGATTTTATGAATAGGGAAGGGATCGGCCGGTATTTTTTGGGTATACATGATCAATTTATTATCAATGGTGCCCCTGCTGAAAAAGGTATCAGACTCATTAAAATATTTTATAAATTAAATTATATGTTTAGAAAATGTTTATATTGTTAATGAATATAAAAACAGTCTGTTCGGATATTTCAGGCGTACGTGCTTTGGAGTTGAAAGGTACCCTTTTCTGGGGGAGTGCACCTGAAAATTTGGTTCCTATCTCGTCCCTTTTGCGCATACTAAAGAAGCCGACATAAAGTCGAATTTTATTTTTTATTTAAATTTTATCATATATTTAATTCTATGTAGTTATGGGTGATCTTATCCTCCTTTCCCTGATCTTCTTCTGAAGATAACGAACGACCTGAATTCAATGATAAGCCGACCCCTTTGCCATCATAGCCCGTGCCCACCCTCATCTTACCGCGCACCTTCATCTTGGCAGCCTGAAAACGATTCTTTATAGAAGAACAAACCCCCTCCACAGCCGCACAACGATTGCCCTCTTCTTTATACCCTGGTTGCTCTATTTTGTCCCGTTGTTTCGCCGTTGAATAGGACTGATCCGTAGTGCGCAGGATCCTCCCTCCTCTCTTTAGAGGTTTAGCAGCACATTATTGTTCGACAAATTTACATCCCTTGCAGGTCTCCTCATGGAAGTGGGCCACCATCTTACCCTTGTCCTTCTCTCCGGGTTGGTACGTGGTGGTGGAGTCGGGGGTCTTGCCACCAGGGGCACCGATCGATCGTTCCATCCTTTCCTCTCTTGAACCCACTTACCCTTTTTTTACTGGGATTCTCCTTTCTTCCCATCATATCGGTTGGGTGTATATCGATCGTACGTTTCTTAGCCGCTTCCCTTACCTCGTGACAGTTGTACCCTCCGTCGAAATACAAGGTCTTATCGTCCTCTGGCGCGTGGTTGGATCTATAATCGATCCCAAAATCCTTATCGGAATGAAGTGCCTTCTGGGTATTTACGTAGATGATCATACTCAATTCCTTCTCCTCATCACGGGCCTCGACAACCCTATCCATAGGGAAACCTGTTGGGGAATACCGGGCGGTGGTCCAAGGGATTGTTTCGCCCCTGTCTCCCCTACCGTACATCTCCTCCATCTTTACCCCCCTATTTTCAGACGCAGTCCACTGCCTCATATGGTTCCCATCAACGGGTTGGTTGCCCACCCAAAACCGTTCAACCGGATATCCCCCATCTCAATATCTTCGCCATTCCACCCATAAACACCGCAGTGGTAACGCTCTGCCCAGTCCATTATTTTTTCTGAATTTTAAAAAATGCGCTCAAAGGATAACTGGGGTTTCTGTGTGCGAAGTAGGATCAGACCATAATAGCGATGAAACCTCGTAATGAAGGTAGAACAGAGGGGCTGACTCATTCTGATAGGGACGGTAAAACGATAACCTTAGTGGGGAAACTTATGTGAGGGGATTACTGAAACCCCAAAGCAACATCCCCCCTAATCAAAAATAGGACCGAAATGGTTTGGGGATTGGGATAGGGTGAGGAAAAGAGTTGTATGTTGGGAGACATTATTGCGTACAAGATCTTATGAGGGGGTTGGTTCGAGATGCCAGCCCTACTTGACAATGGCTCTACCCCCCAATTCACCCATATCTACCATTCCGTCATGTCCGTAATGTTGATAACATTACGGATTTTTTGTTTTTTTGTACTTACCATGAACAGAATGGATCTTATGCTACGCAATGTTCGTTCTCCGCGCAGGCACCTTTAAAAATTTTAAAAATTCATAGTAAGTAAGATACATCCATCCGGGAATACAAAACAGGAACATTGTCATAATAATTTTATAAATTTCTTAACAAAAAAATGGAACTAGATTCATAGATAAAGCATTCCCCGCAAGAAGTTGTACGGTCCATAAAAAACACAACTAAGTAACGTAACAAAATAGAAATTTCATAACGTTATAATGTTAGCTACTATGGATATTATCTGATTGAGGTGGTATGAGACTATGTCCAACCTTGAATTACTACACCGCCTATGCTGTTCATGCTGCCCAACAGCACCAACAGGTCCAACGGGACCAACATGTGTGTGTCCTCCGGGACCGCCAGGACCAGTGGGCCCACAAGGACCACAGGGACCGGCAGGACCACAGGGGCCACCAGGACCGGCGGGATCGACATGTGTATGCCCCCCAGGTCCAACAGGACCACCGGGGCCACAAGGACCAGCGGGAACACCAGGAGCACAAGGACCACAGGGACCACAAGGACCACAAGGACCAGCGGGAACACCAGGGGCACAGGGATTACAGGGACCACAAGGACCGGCAGGAACACCGGGAGCAGCGGGACCGGCAGGAACACCGGGAGCAGCGGGACCGGCAGGAACACCGGGAGCAGCGGGACCGGCAGGAACACCGGGAGCAGCGGGACCAGCAGGACCAGCAGGGACACCAGGAGCACCGGGGACACCAGGAACACCGGGAGCAGCGGGACCGGCGGGGGCAGCGGGAACACCAGGAGCGCAAGGAGCAGCGGGACCGGCGGGAGCAGCAGGGGCAGCAGGGGCAGCAGGTCCAGCAGGTCCAGCGGGAACACCGGGGGCAGCAGGGGCAGCAGGTCCAGCAGGTCCAGCGGGAACACCGGGGGCAGCAGGTCCAGCAGGTCCAGCAGGGGCAGCAGGGGCAGCAGGTCCAGCGGGGGCAGCAGGTCCAGCAGGGGCAGCAGGTCCAGCAGGAGCGGCAGGACCAGCGGGACCAGCGGGAGCAGCGGGTCCAGCAGGTCCAGCAGGTCCAGCAGGAGCGGCAGGACCAGCGGGACCAGCGGGAGCAACAGGACCACAAGGACCGCAGGGAATACAGGGGATACAAGGAATACAAGGAATACAAGGAATACAAGGAATACGAGGAACAACCGGTGCCACAGGACCTTGCTGCGCGGTTAGTTCCGCATATTACCAAATAATATCATTCGATTCGCCCCTCCCAATAACCGATATAATTTACCAAAATGGACCAAATATTAGGAGTTTTATTGGTTCAACTGTTATTTCTCTAGCACAAAACAGAATTTATGAGGTAATTGTTGGATTTACCAATGGTAGTAATGGTGTTTTGGGTGTAATTCATCCTACCTTAAATGGTGTATTTCTACCCTTTAATGTGGGTACGCCTATTAACCAAGAATTGGAAAGATCCTTCCTTATTCCAACTCCACCTGGGGGAGATAGTTTACTGAGTCTAGTAATTACGCGCAATCAGGGATTTTTGGCTGGACGCCAAGTAGTGGTAATAGAATTACCGAGTGGTAATTGATGGGTGAAAGGTTGTGGCCGGAGGACTGTGTGTCAAGAAGTCGTTCAAGAGATGAAGGTTGCTCGGCCCCTCGTAACCGGCTGATAGGTAGCAGGTTACAAACTGCCTAGTGCTGCTGGGGTAAAGTGCCCTGGTTGTGAGCGATCTAGGAAAAGGCAGGGCATGACCCTGTCAGGTGGGAATCGGGGAGATCAGCGAAAGCGAACCGTTCGAAGACGCATCGAAAAGGCTAGTTCATGTCAAAACCGATGTGGGGTCCTAACGTCGGGATGAACCGTGGGGGATGACCTATCTACTGCCCAGGTGGCATGCGGTGTATAGGCGGGATGAACCCCCGATGTAGGCTCTTGATCGGAACTTGAGAGATCGTCGTACGGCGTCTGGCTGCTGCCAGATGGAAAGACCGAGGACAACTGAGGTTCCGTGCACGAAGTCGGATCAGCTCATAGTAGTGAGGAAGCTTCTGTAATGGAAGTGGAGCGAAGGGGCTGACTCATCCTGAGGAGGACAGTAAAATGAAACTCTAGTGGGAGATCCGCTAGAGGAGATCACTGGAACCTCGGAGCAACATCCCTATAATCGAAGTAGGACCTAAAGGGTCTGAAGATTGGGATGGGATGAGAAGAGCTGGATGATGATGCGAGAGTATCACGTCCAGTTCTGTGAGGGACTCGGCTGAAATGCCGGGTCTACTCGACGAGGGGATTTCTGAAGTTCCTCTTGCTATTATAAATTTATAAAATATATTAAAATAATTAATTTATTTGTACTCCTTTGTACTCCATTGAGATGTAATTTCCACGCTAACGTGATCAAATTCTTGGGTACTGGGTTGGTTCTGAGCTAGTGAACGACGCATTTGATTTCCCTATAAGCAACACGATCCTGTATTGCGTCCGTGATACAGGCGAAGGAAACCTGGACAATATCATTAATCTTTGAGGTAATGTTCAATTCCATAGAAACAACACCGGTCAATCTTTTGATACAACTTGCACCACCATGGTCACGATCACAAAATATAGCCATAATATTTACTATTCCTATTAGTAGTATATTAGGATTGTTCCGAAATCCGCCCTTGCATCGATCGGGAAATCATTTGCGGTTTTGGGGTGCAACAGCATTTAGCATTGTACTTTGATTCGTCCAACCCATCCGTTGGACGGCCCTTCCTTTCATCCCAACGTTGTGTCTCATTTTTTTCTTCCCTCCATGAAGAAATCCGTGAAGAAATCTGTCCATAAAAAAAACTTGAGACGGCGGGTCCAACAAAGAGTGCTACATCCCAGCTCCCTGCCATGAAAATCGGACCTAGCCACCCATAGAAATTTTTCTAAATCAGGGATCCCACAAATTGAATATTTCATGCTCGGGGAGATATGGGGTGGGGGACAGTGTGACCGGTTGAGAATTTCGATTCAAGCACTACTTCACTTACTTTTTGGGGCCTTCATATCGATCACTGATTTCACTTTTATGGTAGATAGTCCATTTCTGTGTAGGGAATCTTGATGTTCGGGGGGGAACATGGGTAATTCCTTGAATCCAGATTTCGGCCAAGGGACCAAACTCCTACGGAAATCCCCTTTTTGAATGATCCATGGCAATTATCATAAAAATATTATTTTATTTAAATTTATAATTTTAAAATAATAAAAATTTATTAAAGAAGGGATAAATACATGTGATTTTAAACTTATTTCCTCCTTGCGGTTTCCCCTCCGTATGTAATATCCCCATCATTACGGGACCCACGGGATTCACAGGACCTACAGGATCCACAGGACCTACGGGATTCACAGGATTCACAGGATCCACAGGACCTACGGGATTCACAGGATTCACAGGACCCACAGGACCCACAGGACCCACAGGACCCACAGGACCCACAGGACCCACGGGTGATCCAGGGGCTACAGGATCCACGGGTGGTACAGGGATTACAGGGATTACAGGGGCTACGGGGGCTACAGGCCCTGGTTTGAATACGGATGTGACTATAGTAGCGGGAGGAGGTGCCGACAACCAAATCATCACCCCTACCCCCAACCCAGGTCCAGGAGCTACCGGAACTGCTGTAATTCTACAAACCGGTAACGGCCAAATATACGGAAGCGGGGATATACTGCTCATTGGAACCACAGATATCCTACTACCGAGTACCGGAACCTATTTAATGTCCTTTCACATAGATGCTAACTACTCCACTACTACCGGTACTGCTCCTGCTGCCGGTGCGCAGGGCAGTTATGTAGCCTATTTCCGACAGTTCACAGCGGATTTTTTCTTCAATCAAATAGTTGCGTTCTGGGTTGGCCCCGCTCTATTCGGCGATGCATTTGATTCTTCTATAAGCAACACGGTTCTGGGTTGTGTTCGTGATATTCCACCACACGGACTCAACAACCACTTTCGTCTTGAGATACAATTTAGCAGCTTTAATCCAGCAGTACCGGTCAATCTTAATGTACAACTTCCATCCACCATGGTCACGATAACAAAATATAGCGATAGTATTTGCAGCTAATTTGTATAGATGTCGAGTAGGGCTGGCATCTCACCCAACCCTCTCACAGAACCACACGTAATACTCTCGCATTATGTGGCTCTTATGGTCCCATATAGGATTTTGCCCATTCATCAGAACCCCAGTCTGGTGTCACGTTCTTTGTACCTTCCTCTGCTGTGTTCTATCCGGATTTCGATCCCTTGGAGCAATATCCCCATAATCGAAGTATGACCTAATAAAGGGTCTGAAGATTGGGATGGGATGAGAAGAGCTGGATGATGCGAGAGTATCACGTCCAGTTCTGTGAGGGACTCGGCTGAAATGCCGGGTCTACTCGACAAGGGGATTTCTGAAGTTCCTCTTGCTATTATAAATTTATAAAATATATTAAAATAATTAATTTATTTGTACTCCTTTGTACTCCTTTGTACTCCTTTGTACTCCATTGAGATGTAATTTCCACGCTAACGTGATCAAATTCTTGGATACTGGGTTGGTTCTGAGCTAGTTAACGACGCCATTTGATTTCCCCATAAGCAACACGGTCCTGTGTTGCGTCCGTGATGCAGGCGAAGGAAACTTGAACAATATCATTAATCTCTGAGGTAATGTTCAATTCCATAGGAACAACAACGGTCAATCTTTTGATACAACTTGCACCACCATGGTCACGATCACAAAATATAGCCATAATATTTACTATTACTATTAGTAGTGTATTAGGATTGTTCCGAAATCCGCCCTTGCATCGATTGGGAAATCATTTGCGGTTTTGGGGTGCAACAGCATTCAGGATTGTAGTTTGATTCGTCCAACCCATCCGTTGGACGGCCCTTCCTTTCATCCCAACGTTGTGTCTCATTTTTTTCTTCCCTCCATGAAGAAATCTGTCCATAAAAAAAAGCTTGAGACAGCGAGTCCAACAAAGAGTGCTATATCCCAGCTCCCTGCCATGAAAACCGGACCTAGCCACCCATAGAAATTTTTCTAAATCAGGGATCCCACAAATTGAATATTTCATGCTCGGGGAGATATGGGGTGGGGGACAGTGTGACCGGTTGAGAATTTCGATTCAAGCACTACTTCACTTACTTTTTGGAGCCTTCATATCGATCACTGATTTCACTTTTATGGTAGATAGTCCATTTCTGTGTAGGGAATCTTGATGTTCGGGGGAGAACATGGGTAATTCCTTGAATCCAGATTTCGGCCAAGGGACCAAACTCCTAGGAAATCCCCTTTTTGAATGATCCCTGTCAATTGTCATAAAAAATATTATTTTATTTAAATTTATAATTTTAAAATAATAAAAATTTATTAAAGAAGGGATAAATATATATGATTTGCAATTCATTTCCTCCTTGTGGTTTCCCCTCTGTGTGCAATATTAGCAGTATTACGGGACTCACAGGACCCACGGGACCCACGGGACCCACAGGACCCACAGGACCCACAGGACCCACAGGTGATCCAGGGGCTACAGGATCCACAGGACCCACAGGACCCACAGGTGATCCAGGGGCTACAGGATCCACGGGACCCACAGGGCCTACGGGACCGGGACCCACGGGCGGTACAGGGATTACAGGGATCACAGGGGTTACAGGAACTACGGGAACAACAGGGGTCACAGGAGTAACAGGGCCCACGGGACCGTCAATAACAACGGATGCTACTTTAGTTCCTCAAACTGCTTTTGTTCTCACACCCGCAATGGGGGAAGTTCCTTTACCCTTTGGCCCGTTCCCCACAAGAATAGGTAGTGGAAACATTCTTACGAATCTTACCGGTACAAATATTATATTACCCTCCGTGGGGTCTTATGTAGCGTCTTTTAATGTAACTGCTTTTCTTATCATTAGTGCGCCAGCGGCGTTTTCGCAATTAGCCCTGATTCTCCGCTTCCAACAACTCAATACAAGTGCAACATTCAATGCCGCTGTAGTAGGATCTTCAACACAGAAAGATGCTGCAAGTATTGGTGGTTCTGCAACTTCGGTTTCTATATCCAGAACAGTCATGATATGTGTTAGTGACACAGGTGGAGGAGATCTGAATAATCTCATACAATTGAGAGTGCTAGCATTGTCTCCTTCTGGAACTGCTATAGGATTTAATATAGACAACGTTGAAACCAATGTCACCATAACTCAATATTCAGATCTTATCTGTGCTAGCTATTAAAGTTGGGAACCGTCTCAATTTTTTTGTAGGACTTCCGAAGCGTAAAAACCTGTACCCTCGCAGGGGCAGGTTTTTCATTTATTGTATGAAATATAAAAATAGTAGTGCACTGTAGGTGTCGAGCCGGTGGTGTTAAGTGGCTTAACCCCCCGTTGGCAGCATCCCGTTGGGGGTGTGAATTCCTGAACAAGATTTTCATGCTATACGCCCTTTGCGTTGCCTTCTCCCCTCACTTGTTAGGAGGAGGGGCTTGGTTCTACTTTGCGTAATCGCCCGAGTTTGACATGAATGATTTGGTTTTGATAGGATCAGGGCGATCGCTTGAGTTTGACATGAACGATTTGGTTTTGATTAGGATCAGGGGCGGTTCGTTCTGTATCAGTTTGGGTTGCGAGAATTGTGAGGAGGAAGATTGTTCTTCTGCGATCGTGATTAAAAAACTAATTTTTTTGTATAGTGTGTCAAGTTGTTGATAAAGAAATTGAAGTAAAATTTAGATTAGGCTAAACACAGCTACACGTACCTTTCATCTGGAGCACAGTGATTTTAAAAAACTGAATAAGGTTTTGTTGAGGAATATGTTTGCATGAGGTTTTAAGAACAGGCAGAAAGAATTCTTTTCTAAGTGGAAGGGGATGAGCGAGCTTGATTTCCAAGGTTGTGTATCGACGGTTATTAATGGGGTTGTGCGTTTTTTCTTTAGCCACGGGTTCTCTTAGTAGACCCCACCATGCCCAAGAATCCCTTGTAAATGACTCTGTTGGGGAAATGAACTCTGATTCAGCCTGTATGGGGGGCTCCCAGTACTTGATGGAAATTTTTGAGAGGGCACAGAATTGGTTGAATATAGAACAGATTCCCCTGCAAAATGACCCACCAAGTGACAACTTGAGGAGTCATTTTATGAAATTAAGAAATATTCTTGATGAGCAGGGAATAAGAATTAGTGAAGATGGGAGTGAGGCCCAGGTCATTCGTTTTTCTCTAAGGAGTTCTGCACCGAAATCAGTAAAAAAGGCAATGGAAGAGAAGATAAAACAACCATTTTTTACTGTGGAAGTACGCCCTGTATATAGGGATGGGCGGAAAATCGGGTATGCGAGGGAATTTTCTTCCGACATATTTGGTTTTTTAACAGCGGTTGATACTTACGTTGATGGTAAATATAGAATTATTGTTCTTAAAGAAAATGGCGAAATTGAATGGATCGATCCCAATGAAAACAGGGGCATGGGTGTCGTCGATGGAAATAGGATATACTGATTCTTCCCTACGTTTCAAAAGGGATCACTGTGCTAGGTGTCAGGCTGTGAAGAATTTCGTTTGTGGGGGTGGTCCCGTTATTTGGAGGGCCGTCAACGGTATAAAGACATGTGCAAAATATTGTCTTCGATTGGGTCCTAACGTTGCGGCGGGTGTGTGTTCTGCTATTTGTGCGGTTGTCTTGGGTTTTGGTTGTTACCTTTCCTCGGCTGATGCGTGTGATTATTGGTGCGACTGAAGCAAGCAATATGACTTAGTATACGGTCACTATTCCCATCGTTGTTTCCCTTGTCACTATTTGTTTTTTACTAGTTTTTTCAACTATTTTTTTGACATTGTGGTGTTCCGTTTGTTTTGGATATAATTTTTTGGGGATGCCAGAACCTGGGGTCTATGGTTTCGAGAACCGGTCAGGATCCGTACAACAGGGGATTTTTGATCAGATAAGAGGAAGGGTTTGGGTCGCAAAGACAGGGTGAAAAATACCACATAGTTCCCGACTTGGTCCATAGATCCTACGGGTGAATGGTAGTAAAAATAGTATGTTATATGGATAAATATAAAATTTTATATAGTATTATAAATTATTTTCAGGATAGAGTATGTAGAAAAAAACTATTTTATGGTTGAGGGGTATGGGTAGCATGCATTCATCGAAACATAGATCCAATGATTCGGGCTTTTCTGATGAATATGCAGGATATAATTTTTTTTATGCGAATGTAAGGTTTTGGTTTCTTGTTTTTATTTTTCAATCGGTATTAATTTTTTGCTCTGCACTTTATAGACCATCAGTTGATTCATCCAAAATAGGTTTATTTCCTGAAATGTGTGTTGGAGCGTTGACAAAGAGCTTAACGTATTGTGGGTTATTTTTGTTGTTACGGTTGTCTTTGCATGGTTGGGGTGGGTTTAAGGACTATTGCAGAAAAGTGGGTAGTCATTTCATTCGGTTGCGTTCTGGCAGGAAAAAGTATTTTCTATTGGCTCAACAGCAAAGCATGACGAAGTTACGTTGGTTTTCCATTTCATTGTTTGGTGTTACCTGTTTTCTCTCTTCCCTTGGCTTGTTTTTATATGTTTATTCTTCCGTTTGGATTCTTACAGCGGGAATCATAGGTGGGTGCGTTGTGATTCAATGGCAAAGATTGCGTGAGCAACGTTTGCGCAGAAAGGAATGGGATTGGGTTGCCTGTATGTGTTCTCTAAAAACAGAATTCATATTTTCCTCAGCTTTTGCCATTTTGTATATAATGTCCCTCCATACATACAATCATTACGGAAGCACTTTGTCCTCACATCTTTTTCTTTTTTCCAAGAAAGTTTTAGTAAATTTTATAGATTTCATAGGTCCTTTCTTTGTTTTCCCTTGTTGGTTGCATATGATACTTGGAAAAAAACCCTCCTTATTAGAATCTGAACGAAATATGGGTTGGTATGATGAACTTTGGGATTCTTTTGTTCCCCTTCCTTTATATTGGTTTTTGCAGGTAAATATATTTAGAAAACTGTTCTTTCTCCTGGTGGTGATTATGGCATTCTTTTTATTCATTATAATAGCTTATTAGGATAGCTGCTGAGGTATTTGAGGATTTTGGCCAAACTTCGGGCTCGGAATATCATCAGGGACTTTTGCCTAATTCTGGATTTTAAAAATGGATTAGGCGGTGGTGGTGGGCGGTTTTAGGAGAAGGCGGGGATAGAATCCCTGTTCGGTGGGGATTGGAGGGTTCAATGGGTGGGAGTGGATCGGTCATGTCGAAACCAAAGTGTGGCTTGATATGTCGGGGGAGTCACAAAAGACGACCCCTTACGTTCCATGCGGCGTTCGGTCCGGTGCACGGGAGAGAAGGACTCTGAGTTAGGCTCTCATGGGAACCACGGGAGGGTTGTGTTGCACGGACACTTGTCTTTAGCCCCAAGGTCAGGGTTGTATGGACGATGCCTACACCCTTGATTTCTAGCTAGCACCTTTCGGTGAAAAACCGTCTAAGGCGCCACGACGGTTTTCCACCGGGCAACTCCCCCCATCCGACGAGTTTTCCCACGGAACGGAGATCCCGTATTCCTCCTCAAGAATCCCACTGCCTAGTCCTGGAGTAACCTATGTGGTACGATCCTTCCAGCATCGGACTGGGTATTCGCCCATCCCAAGATCCATTACACCCCTAAATCCCGCAGTGGTAGCGTTCTGTTCGGCCCATTATTTTCTGAATTTACAATAAATTAGTGATTAAGGGAACCTTTATAAACATAAGGAATATCCCCCGAGGATACAAAAACAGGAACAGTGTCATAAAAAAATATTATTATGTCATCCAATTGCTTTACCAAAAGATGAGACTAGATTCATAGATAGGACATTCCCCACAAGAAATTGCACGGTCCCCAATACCCCATGGGGAAACCTATTCAGGAATACCAGGAGGGCTTTCAGGGACGAAACAACCCCCCTGAAAGCCCTGTTCAAGAATCTACACCCATAATGGGGTACTTGCCCGGAAACCCTATGGGGGTATCAACGTCACCTCCTCTAATTATTAATAATGAATTTGCCGTCATATCTATTGCCATTATTGCAACCAACAGATGTAAGTATCAACCCAATACCAATAGCACCGGCAACAATCGGAACGAATCGCTTAGAACGATTATGTGTTTTTCCTCCTAGATCCTCTGCAGAGGTGTCAGTGTTAGGCTGTTCATCACCTAATAAAACGTTTTCCTGATGATTTTCCACCGCTGCATATTCCATACTATCAACAGTTTTTTCAGCGGCAAACACCTGCCCAACGTTGGTAAACGACCCCAATATGCTAAAGGAGCAAACTGCAACAGCGATAACCGTCTTTCTAATGCGTGTGTCCTTAATAAACATTATTCATCATCCTTCATTATAGTATTTTAGCACCTGCCCAGAGCCTATGGAGTCAGAGAAAATTTCTGCGGATAGAGCGGATGCCACCGCATCACCAAAAACTATGCATCCCAACCCCACACTGCCCATCCTTGGAAATCTATAGCATAGATCAATCAGCAATCCTATAAGTGGTAATATTTGTGGTGGCTTTGATTGCAACCATTAACAACAATACTTAGTCCTGCTGCAAGTGCGGCAGCAGCAATAGCTGGAACGAATCGCTTAGAACGCTGGTGAACTTCTCCCTCATCCCCAACAACAGCAGTAGTAGGCAAGGATAGGTCTCCCACGGACGGGGTACTTCCCCTCGCGGCCATGCTATTTTGAATTGAAGAAATCTTATCCAATTCCTCCGCTGACACCGGTCCGAGGGAGTAAGTAAGAACGGCACCTGACAGCATTACACATGCAACGGCTTTTACTAGTCCTCTATTCTGTCCAGACAATTTCATAATGTAGACCACTCCTTCTAAATTTTAATTTTATCAGTCAATGTTAAAAAGATCGTAGTCCGTACAATGCTACAGATCGTGGTGAACTATCCCCCTCACTACTTACTATACCTAAATGTTACACCTAAACGATGTGAAAAACAGGTACAAACAAGATCGTAATATATAGTCCTATGTATTGGCAACCCAAGGAAAAAAGGGTTGGGTTCACTATTGTTATCATTAAAAATTTATTTATGTTATATAAGTATAATTTATTTATACAAACAAAATATTTTTATTTTTAATAATAAATTAATCATTTATTAAATTTTTTTTCATATGATGCAAGAAGGCCCTAATAACAGAGGCCCAACGGAACTTATTAGGATGGCAAGAAAAGAGAACTCAGGGTGTCGGGTCAAAAGTCTCTAGTGAGGCTCCCGAATCAGCGGGGTCCTATCCGGATTCCCAATCAGGATATAGTTATCTACTAAATGAAAGTACCTATGGACATCCTTATAACATAATTACATTTTTCTTGTAAGGGAATCTTTTCATATATTTTTAAAATATTTTGATTCAATGAAACGGGGTTGTGGTAAATGAAGGCAGCATCCGAACGGGAGGAAATCCCTCCCAAAATCCTGTTCAGAAATTCACACCCCCAACGGGATGTTGCCCACACTGTCTAGATACCTGGGCAATATGTTGTTCATTCTTGACTTGTTCAACCGCCTTTTGTTTGAATTCCAACGAGAATTTTTTTCGAACTGTTTTCATGTTTACCCCCCACAGGAAAGTACCCCTATTGTACCGATCAGGGTCAATTATACTAGGGGGCCTAATAGCGAGGTTCCAGTGATCTCCTCCAGTGGATCCCCTACTAAAGTTTCGTTTTACTGTCCTCCTCAGGATGAGTCAGCCCCTTCGCTCCACTTCCATTACAGAAGCTTCTTCACTACTATGAGCTGATCCGACTTCGTGCACGGAACCTCGGTTTGTCCTCGGTCTTTCATCTGGCGACAGCCAGACGCCGTACGACGATTTCTCAAGTTCCGATCAAGAGCCTAAATCGGGTTCATCCCGCCTGTACATCGCATGCCACCGGGGCAGAAGATAGGTCGTCCCCCACGGTTCATCCCGACGTTAGTTGCCTACCTCGGTTTTGACATGGACTATGCCTTTCGATGCGTCTTCGAACGGTTCGCTTTCGCTGATCTCCCCGATTCACACCTGACAGGATCATGCCCTGCTTTTTCCTAGATCGTTCACTACCAGGGCACTTTACTCCAGCAGCACTAGGCGGTTTGTAACCTGCTATCTATCAGTCGGTTACGAAGGGCCGAGCAACCTTCATCTCTTGAACAACTTCTTGACACACGAACCCCCCCAGGTCCGGAGTTTGGCCAAGATCCAAATGGCCAACCGGTGCCGTCTATACTTTTGACCCGATACCCCAATGGGTTCCGTTGGGCCTCTGTTATTTAGATCCCTCTTGCATCATATTAAAAAAATTTTTAAAATGATTAGTTTATTATTAAGAACAAAAATATGTTATTTATGTAAATAAAGTATAATTATGTAATTTAAATCAATGTTGAATGTAAACAATAGTGAACTCAATCCGTTTTTTCCTTGAGTTGCTAATACATAGGACTATATATTATGATCTTGTCTGTACCTGTTTTCTATATCTCTTAGGTGTAACATTCAGGATAGTAAGTAGTGGGGGGGATGGTTCACTACAATCTTCGGTGGAAAATTATCAGGAAAACGTTTTGTTAGGTGATGAACAGCCTCTCACTAACACCTTTGCAAAGAATCTAGGAGAAAAAACACATAATCGTTCTAAGCGATTCGTTCCACTTGTTGCTGCTTCCGTACTTGCAGCAGCAACAAGTATTGTCGGTAATGGTTGCGATCAAAGCACCCACAACCATTACCACTGATAGGATTGCTGATTGATCCATGCTATAGATTTCCAAAGGATGGGCAGTATGGGTTGGGGTGTATAGTTTTTGGTGATGCGGTGGCATCCGCTCTATCCGTAGAAATTTTCTCTGACGATATAGGCTCTAGGCAGGTGCTAAAATACTATAATGAAGGATGATGAATAATGTTTATTAAGGACACACGCATTAGAAAGACGGTTATCGCTGTTGCAGTTTGCTCCTTTAGCATACTGGGGTCGTTTACCAACGTTGGGCAGGTGTTTGCCGCTGAAAAAAATGTTGATAGTATGGAATATGCAGCGGTGGAAAATCATCAGGAAAACGTTCTATTAGGTGATGAACAGCCTCTCACTAACACCTTTGCAAAGAATCTAGGAGAAAAAACACATAATCGTTCTAAGCGATTTGTTCCGGTTATTGCCGGTGCTATTGGTATTGGGTTGATGCTTACATCTGTTGGTTGCAATAATAACAATGATTATAGTGGCACCATCGTTGTTAATAATCGAAGGAGGTGACGTTGATACCCCCATATAGGGTTTCCGGGCAAAGTACCCCCATTGTGGGTGTAGGATTCTCGAACAGGGCTTTCAGGGGGTTGTTTCGTCCCTGAAAGCCCCCCCGGTTATTCCCGAATGGGTTTCCCCACGGGGTGTTGTTGTAAACGCCTACATTCTTGCGGGCGGGGGGATTATGGTATCGGTTGGTAAACTGGGATGCGGGGGAAGGTAATGTCGCAATATATTACAATGACTCTTTTATTGAATATTATTCTCGAATTGTTACTTATTTTTTTAGTTGTGAAATTGGATCATGATCGTCATCGGTATACTATGGCGTTGGGGGACAGTTCTCGTTGGGGTTTGTTTCTGGGTCGGGATAGGATGGTAGATGTCCTATTTCTGGTTCTGTATGTTGCTTGGATGGGGTATGATCTATTCAAAAAAATTGGGTCCCTCTCCATTGGGGAGCGGTTGTTTGCCGAGGGTTTTTTTCCCATACCGATAGGGGACCAGCTCCCCCTTTATGGTCTTTTCGCCCTCTACTTATCATTGGGTGTGTTTTTTGTGTGTCCTACATTTCGATCATACATAATGTCTAAATTGTGTTTGAATCCCCAACGATACATTCATCGTATTGCGGTATGGTGGATGTTCTCTTGTTTTATCAATCTTATATACACAAAGTTTTTCATACCAGTCACTGATTACGGGGACAGAATGGAGGATATCCCGTTTTTACTGTTGACGAAATGCCAAGAACTATTGCTTGCCGTACTTGCCGTCGGGGGCGGTAGTACTCGTAATGGGAAAGAAACATGGATTCGACTGGGGATGAACAGGAAACCCACGGGGATGGGTGTTTTATTGTCTTTTTCCCTAAAGATTACACTCGATTTTTCATTGTCCATAATAAGCCAATGGGTAGGTACATCTGGTGGTGGGTATATTCATCCGACGTTGAGTTGGTTGAATGCTATTGTAATAACCATTATGCCTGCAGTTGGGGAGGAACTGCTCTTCCGGGGTGTTCTTCAACCACGCGTGGGTATTGGGGCCACCAGTGTTTTGTTCGCCGCGGCACATAGTTCGCATGATTTATTTGGAATTATTGGTGTTTTTTTAGATTCGTTGTTGTATGGTTGGATTGCACGTCGATATTCCATATGGTTGTCCATAGGATTGCATATGTACAATAATGCTGCTGCTAGTATGAATGATATCGGGTAGATCTAGATTAGGATTCTCCTTCCACAGAATCACACGTACTATGTTTGCATCATTCGGTCCCCTCTATTCCATAGGATCTGCCCCTATCAGATGCCGGTCCGGCGGGTTGGGTAGGTGCAGCAAGGTTTCCAACCACTCAACACTGCCAGTCATCCTGGTGATGAGCGGTTAGGAAAAGGTAGAATCCTTGTCCGGTGGGGATTAGGGGGCTCAACGAGGGTGGAGCGTTTGAGGACATACCGAAAAGGACCGTTCATGTCGAAACCAAAGTATGGCTTGATATGTCGGGGGAGTCACAAAAGACGACCCCTTACGTTCCATGCGGCGTCCGGTCCGGTGCGCAGAGGGAAGGACCCTGATTTAGGCCCTCATGGGAACCACGGGAGACTGTGTTGCACAGACACTGGTCCTTAGCCAGGTGAAAGGGCTTGAGGGTATACCGAGGCTTTCGTGAACCGAGTCGGATCAACTCATAGTAGGGAAGAAACCCTTGTAATGAGGGTGGAGCGAAGGAATGGTCTGCCTGGGCCAGCCAACGTACCATCCGAAGCAAAGAGATGATCGTGAGTTAGAAACTGGACGCATGATCTGAGATCAGGAGATGATCGCAAGTTGGACCAGGCAACGTCGGATCGAAACCCGGATAGAACACAGCAGAGGAAGGTACGAAGAACGTGACATCAGACTGGGGTTCTGGATGGGCAAAAATCCTATGGGATCATAAGAGCTGCATAATGCGAGAGTAGTACGTCTGATTCTGTGAGAGAGTTGGCTGAGATACCCGCCCTACTCGACGAAGATGGGAATTGATTTCGATATCACCAAATAGGGTTATGGTACAATGTATGATGAAGGTGTTCGAAAGAATTTAGTTAGGGGGCTGTCTGTAGAATTATGACATTTTTCTCGTGTGTAGTCCGTATGATTCAACGTCGTCCGCAGGCCTATATAGGTCTACTGTTGAACTCGATGATCACCTCCTCCGTCATCTTTGTCTTTGCATCGTTCTTGTTCCACCCTCAGTTGCCCCTGTCGAGGGCGTTTGTGGAGAATCTCTTTTGGATCACATTTTATATTCTTGTTTTCTGTTCCTTCTTCTCTGTTTTCTATTCTATGGCTACACTCTACAGGGAACGACAGAAACAATTTGGGACTCTTATACTCTTAGGTATAAAATCCCGACAGTTGCGGATTATGTTAGCGTTAGAAACCATGATTATAGGTTGTTTTTCGGTCCTTTGGGGGGTTGCATTCGGTATGGTTGTGAATGGGGGCCTTGGGTTTTTGATCGAGTCCCTCTTCGAGTATATAGCATTGGATTTTCACTTTTCCTTTGAAGCCCTAGGGATCACAGTGGCATCTTCTCTGGCTATTTTTCTTTTGGCTGCCCTTGTGATGCCCTTTCTCGTACGGAACCGGAAAGTAATTCAGTTACTCCAGAGCAAGAGGCGGATGGATGATAAACCAGAACCGCCGGTAGGGTTCCTCCGTGTCCTAGTATCGTTTCTCTCCTTGGGGATCGTTGTCACAATTTGTCTCTTTCTGCCTGTAGATATGAATATCGGTTTCGACAAGTTTCCAGATTCCCTCCAATATATTTTCCCCTTTTGTGTTCTATTGACTTTTGTGGGTGCTTACTTTTTCTATCGCCAGGGGAGCGTGGCTCTAGCAAGATGGTTCCGTTGGAATAGGTCCTTTTCCTGGCGCGGAATACGTCTGTTGTGGATAGGGAATATGGCCCATCGGTTGCGTGATAATTCCCGCTTCTTTTGGTTTTTTTCTATGCTTTTGCTCTCTGTTTTTTTATCGACGAGTGTTGTAGTAGCCCTTGTGAAGGGGGTTACCGAGTTCACTGCGGGGGTAGAGAAGCAGAATCCAGCACCAGCACCCCTTTTCATCTATCGCCTGGGGGAAGAGGATAGGATCAGTCCCGAGGCGCAAGGTAGGTCGCAGCGGATGGATCAGATTCTCCTCCATAGGGATAGCGGTCTGAAACGTGTGGATTCGACACCGGTTGTACGTTTGGATAAGGGAAACCCCGTCCTCATCAAAAACCCCATGGAATCTGGGGAATATGAAAAATATGAAAGGCTACAGAGTAAAAAGGCGGAAGCCCTGGCCAAGGGGGATCGATCCTTCCTCGAGGGGCATACCGAATTCCTAACCATTTCTGTGGGTGATTACAACAGGGTGATGGAAGCGTATGGTGGGGCCTTACTACGGTCCCTTAAACCCAATGAGGCAGTAGCCTTAGGATCGAAGCAAGGGGCGGCCTTGAATCCCTTACCGCGGGGCTTGGGAGCTGCGGAAGTGACCATCCCAAGTCTGGAGAAACAACCTGCACCTGTGTGTCCCCCGTCGGGATGTTTTATGAGGGGTAGTAGGATCGGAATGTATGTAGTGGGGGATAAGGTGTATTCGAAATTACTAGATTCACGGGATCCTAGCATTCGAAAGTTTCGGGATGCTAATTACATGTCGGGGCAGGGTAAAATGAATCCCCAGATTTTTCAAGCTCTGGGCAAAGCGAATTCATTGCATTCCAACGACCCGAACAATTCCCCCGAAATGATGGGTAGCGTGATCCACGATGGTAGTCAAAAATACCAAGACAAATTGATCATCGCTATCTTTTTGTTCGCCATGCTCATTGTTTGCCTTGTCTTTGTTTCCATTGCTGGTAACTTCCTATTGCTTCGCATTTATACCGATATGGAGGATCAACAGCAACAGTTTCACAATCTACTGCGAATTGGCTTTTCGATCCCAAATTTACGAAGATCTATCACAGTGCAGATTGCCTATGTTTTCTTTTTCCCCTTGCTATTGGCTGTTTTCCTAGCATCCTGTGCACTGTATTATGGGGTCCGGTTTACAGGGCTCTCAGTCTCCTTAGAAATGGGTGAGGAGATAGGTAGGGAAATAGGGGATAAGATTTCATCGGTTACACTGTTTTCCTCTTTGCAGGTGATGGCCGTATTCTTAGGCGTCCAGATGATCATGTTTCTCTTAGCCCGCTTGTGGATCTTGCGTACCATGGAAAAACGGACCACTGGATGATGGGTTAGGCACGAAGAATGGCCTAGTTTCCCCCTTTCTTTCGTTTCCCGATGCATAGGGGAAGACAGAACCCGAACGGGTGGGTTACGTTCCCTGAGCAGGGGAACCGGGACGTCCTTCGTTCTTGTACATGGAATACAAGGGACCATGAGATGCGGAATGCACAATAGGTAGGGCAACGTTAGGCTATGTACTAGGTAAGCATCCCGTTGTGGGTGCGGTGTGGATTCCTGAACAAGATTTTCATACGATACGCTCTCTTCGTTGCCCTCTCCCCTCCCTTCCTGTGGTATTTTAGGACACCAAGCCAAGCCCCAGGGTTTGGTGGGGAGTATCCAGGGTTGGATGGCCATGAACCTTTTTTGTGAAACGCCCCCATTCCATCCCCCCATGATGTGGGTTGCGTGATGGGTTACGCGATCGTCTTCATTGTGGCGAAAGTGAATCGTGATCCGGGAACCCCCCTGGAAAATCCTTAGGGCGCAGAAGAAATGGCGATGTTGATCATCCGATGAGAAGGTACTCCTCTCGTAGGACCTGTATAGGTGGGTCGTCCTGGGTATTGGTAGGAATCCGGGGCCGCGCGGACGGGAGGGATGCGAGACCGCCATGGGGGATCGGAACGACAGGTGGCTGGATCTGGGGAAAAGAACGGTGGTGCAGATCCGTATGCTCCTCCCTAGCCCCTTGGAAATCAATGGGTGTGAATCATCCCAGAATCATCCCTTTGTGTGCTCCCAACAAGCCAGTCATTTGCATTTTCCCATGGGAATGTCGTACAATGGTGGGGCGAATGGGTGGACCATGAGGATCGGGCGCGGAGACCATAGTGGCGGCGATGGGGTGGTGTGGATAACCACCAGGGACGATGAAAAGGGCTGTCGTTTTTATGAAAAAGGGCCTTTCGCTCTGGGCGGAAGGCCCTTTTTATTGTGCGATTTTTGTCGGAACGATCGTTTCCCACTTCGTCCTTGATGGATTGATTGTGGACTACATTATAAGGAAGAGAAAGGCGGGGGAGTTGTGCAAGATCGGAAGAATTTATCTGCCTCCTATCATCCCGGGCAGGTGGAGGCGAGGGCACACGATCTCTGGGATGCACAGCAATGTTTTGTAGCGAACCCGGATTCGCCGAAGAAACCGTACAGCCTCGCCATCCCCCCACCGAATGTAACGGGAAACCTGCACCTGGGCCACGCCCTGAACAACGTGCTACAGGATATTCTCGCGCGTTGGCAGCGTATGGTGGGGAGAGATGTCCTATGGCTACCTGGTATGGATCACGCAGGGATTTCCACCCAGCTGAAGGTAGAGGCTGCTCTGCAAGCCCAGGGAGTGACGCGCCAACAATTGGGTCCCGAGGCCTTTACGAAGCGTCTCTGGGAATGGAAGGAGTCCTACAGCGCCCAGGTTCGTCGGCAGTGGCGTCGTTTGGGTCTTTCCCTGGATGGGACACGTGAGCGATTCACCTTGGATCCTGATTTATCTGCCGCAGTCCGAAAGGTATTCGTACAACTCTACGATGCGGGTCTCATCTACCGCGGTCGTTATCTTATCAACTGGGATCCTGTGGCAAGGACAGCCCTGTCCGACATCGAAGTGGAACATAAGGAACTCCGGGGCCATCTCTACTTTCTCGTTTATCCCTTGGTAGGTCAGGAGGGATGTGTAGAGATTGCCACCACCCGTCCCGAAACGATGTTCGGTGACGTTGCCGTTGCTGTTCATCCCAAGGATGATCGTTACACACACCTCATTGGACAGCGGGTGCACCTGCCGGGGACGGATCGAACCCTTCCCATCCTGGCCGATGAAATAGCGGATCCCACCCTCGGAAGCGGGGTGGTGAAAATTACACCGGCCCATGACTTCAATGATTTTGCCGTCGGTCAGCGTCACAATCTACCCATGCCTACGGTCATAGACGAAGGGGGTATCATGACGGAGGCCGCTGGTGATTATGTGGGTCTCGACCGATTAGAATGTCGGCGCCGTTTGGTGAGCGATCTACAGAATCAGGGCACCCTTGTGCGTACCCAAATTCATGTTCATTCTGTGGGCCACAGCCAGCGCACCCAGGCCATTGTGGAGCCCCGTTTGTCGACACAATGGTTTTTGTGTATGCGGGAACTAGCGGCGCAGGCACAGGGGGCCCAGGAGGGCGGGCAGGGGGTGCGTTTCGTACCGGAACGCTATGAGCGGATCTATTTGCAATGGGTGAAGAATTCTCGCGATTGGTGCCTGTCCCGGCAATTGTGGTGGGGTCATCCCATTCCCGCCTGGTATTGCGCGGATTGTAAGGAAATCAATGTAGCTATGGAAGAGCCTCAGCAATGTTCCGCATGCCAGTCCCCGCATCTTAGTCAGGATCCCGACGTGCTCGACACATGGTTTAGCTCGGCCCTATGGCCGTTTGCTACCCTGGGTTGGCCCGATGAGAAAGCCGTAGATTACCAAAGGTACTATCCTACCCAGGTGATGGTTACGGGCTATGATATCATTTACTTCTGGGTGGCACGGATGATTTTCATGTCCCTACGTTTCACCGAGAAGATTCCCTTTGCCGATGTTCTCATTACGGGACTCATACGGGATGCGCAGGGGCGCAAAATGTCCAAATCCCTAGGGAATGGGATTGACCCCGAGGAATTGATCGATGAGCATGGTGCCGATGCCCTCCGTATGGCCTTGGTAGCCGGCAATACCCTGGGTCAGGATGGTCGCTTCCGTGAGGAACGGATGCTGCATGCACGTCATTGTACCAATAAATTATGGAACGCTGCCCGCTTCGTCCTCATGCAAGCCGATGTACACGATCCCGTACCCTTGGAGCCTACCTCGGATCTACTGACTTTGCCGGATCGTGCGGTTCTCCATTACCTGCAGGGGACCGTCGAGAATGCAACAAAGCAACTCGAGCTGTACCATTTCGACGAATCCCTGCGTACGATTGAGCAATTTTTCTGGGGTTTTTTCTGTGATTTTTATATAGAAACAGTCAAGGAATGTTGTCAAAGCGAAAATCCTGCCCGTCGTCGACGGGTCGGGAGTATACTAACCCATTCCTTGCATACCCTGTTGCGAATTTTACATCCATTTGCTCCCCATATCACGGAGGAAATTGCCCGGCACCTGCCCCCATCGAGTCCCCCGATGGCCAAGGCCTTGGCGGTTACGGCCTGGCCACGGGTAGAGAAGGAATGGCAGAATGAGAGGATCGCCGAGCAAATGGATGAAATGTTGGTAGCGATTCGTCTGGTGCGTAGCCTGCGGAAGGAGATCGGTTTGCCGCCGCATAAGGTCTTTCCCCTGCAAATTCTTGTACCCGAGGGAGACACGGGTCGTTCCTTTTTCCTCACAGAGAAGATGATGATGGAACGATTGTGCAAAGTAGAAATTTTCCCCTGTAGGGGGGATCAGCAACAATGGAAACGCGCCTTGACCGTCGTCTTGACGGGGGGTGTGGAGTTGCGCCTCCAGTTGTCGGTTTCCGACCGCCAATCGGTAGTGCAAACCCTACAGAAACAATCATGCCGGCTGCAGGCTGAGGTGGAACGTACGGAGAGAA
This sequence comes from Pasteuria penetrans, assembly GCF_900538055.1. Classification (NCBI taxonomy): domain Bacteria; kingdom Bacillati; phylum Bacillota; class Bacilli; order Caryophanales; family Pasteuriaceae; genus Pasteuria; species Pasteuria penetrans. The sequence goes on along the minus strand of NZ_UZAC03000001.1, from coordinate 989,898 downwards.
AATTGCGCAATCGTGCCTTCATCGATCGTGCGCCCGCTGAGATTGTGAAAGTGGAGCAGGATAAGGGGGCCGAGTACCATGTTCAGTGGAAAAGGGTACAGACCCTACTGCGGGAGATCGGGGAAAAATGAACCCCACCCCATCTCGGAGGTCCTTGGCATACCATGAATCGGTGGGGGGATTTATTGAAATCCAGCGTCAATGGGAGCGTTGTCAGGGTACAACAGCACCGAAGATGGGCTTGGAGCCCCTTCGTGCTGCGTTGACGGCGTTGGGTCATCCGGAAAAGCGCCTTCGATTTGTACATATAGCAGGTACGAATGGAAAGGGGTCCACTGCTATTTTTTTGGCGGCGATTCTGCAAAAGGCGGGCTACCGGGTGGGTCTCTTTCTCTCCCCTGCCGTTACTTTGTGGAATGAACGCATTCGGTGGCAGGGCCTTCCTATTCCTGCAGAGGAATGCCTGTACCACTGGCGAAGGTCATGCCCCCTAATTCGGGAGCACTCCCTGGGTTTCTTTGCTTCCTGGACCCTGGTGTCCCTACGGTATTTTTCCCAACTCTCTCCTCCACCGGATCTCATCCTCTGGGAAACGGGATTAGGGGGTCGTTTGGATCCCACCAATGTGGTACTTCCCTTGCTATCGGTAATTACGACGATTGATTATGACCACATAGAGATTTTGGGGGAGACACTAGAGGAGATCGCAAGAGAGAAAGCGGGTATCATCAAACCCCATGTCCCTGTCGTTGTCGGTGCGTTGCCAGGTGTTGCGCAACAGGTCCTAGCGGAACGAGCTAGGGAGGAGAAAGCACCCCTTTACGGACCCAAGGACAGCCCCTTGGCATCCCGTATGGTGGGCTACCAACGCGAGAATTCCCGAGTCGTAGTACGGGTTCTTCAGCTGTTGCGTGACCGATATGGGTGGAGGATACCGGACCCTGCTTGCGAATATGGACTCCTACACGCCCCGCCGATTCCGGGGCGGTTGGAACGGATTACGCATCGACCCACGATCTGGTTGGATGGTGCACACAACCGATCTGGGGTGGAGGCCCTGCTTTCTGCCTTACGGGAGATGGGGGTGACGTCCTCCATAACTTGGTTACTCGCCTTTCCCTGTCATAAGCCTATCGATTCCTTTCTAGGGTTGTCCTCTGCAGCGGATTGCATCATGACGACCAGTTTGAACAGCGAACGCCCTTTCCATTCGGCTGATGCCCTGGCGGCCCTTTTTCGGGATCTTATCCCTGAATTGCCCGTCGTTGCTTATGATTCGGCCGCTCGGGCTGTGGAGGCTTGGCGTTGGAACGCCACGGCCGATAGCCATCTCGTCGTGACAGGTTCGCTCCGTTTGGTTTCTGTCGTTCGTTCCCAATGGATTTCTGAACAGGGAATGAGTTTTTCTTCGTAGAAAATCGGATTCATGAAAGGAAATCAGGCTGAGCGATGTGGGTTCATTGTGTGGATGGATGATGGGCGAGAGTGTTTTCCTCTTGTTGGGGTGATTCCTGGGGATTTTGCATAGGAGGGAGGGTGGTTACGGTGGAGTGGAAGCGGGTACATTTCGTAGGGATCGGCGGCTATGGTATGAGCGCCTTAGCTCGTGTTCTGTTAGAATCGGGTATTGAGGTGACGGGTTCCGATATTGAATCGAATGCCCTAGTGCAGGGTTTACTCCAACGTGGTGCGCGGGTGAAAATAGGTCATGCTCCGGGGAATGTAGGGAACGCCGATGCATTGGTCTATTCTTCCAGTATTACAAGGCAAAATGTGGAAATTCAGGCGGCCAGAGCGATGAATCTCCCCATATTGCATCGTTCGGAGCTTTTGGCTCGTTTGCTCAACGCCCGAAGGGGGATTGCCGTAGCAGGTGCCCATGGCAAAACCACAACCTCGGCGATGATTGCCCAAACCATGGTGCTATGCGGTCTTGATCCGACCTATGTGATTGGGGGGGAAGTGGTAGGTTTACGGAGCAATGCGCGGGCGGGTAAGGGAGCCTATGTAGTGGCCGAAGCGGACGAGAGTGATGGTACCTTTCTTGCCTATTACCCCCACATCGTGGTGATTACGAACATCGAGGCCGACCACTTGGAGAACTATGGTGGTGATTTTTCCCGATTGAGGGAGGCTTATCGCCAGTTTTTGTGCCAAATGGATCCGGATGGTTTGGCTGTCCTCTGTGTGGATGACGAACATACCCGTTCCCTGGTTCATGAAGTAGAGGGTCCCGTCGTTACGTATGCTGCGCGCTCCCCGGCCGATTATGTGATTCATCAGCCTATTTCTATGCCGGATGGAATCGGTTTTCAGATTTTTCATCATCACCAGACCCTAGGCACCCTTGCGTTGAAAAAACCTGGGATTCACAATGCAGCGAATGCGTTGGCTGCGGCGATTGTTTGTTTGCATTTGGGATTATCCCTTCCCAACATTGCGGTTGCATTGCAGAATTTCTCTGGTGCGAAACGACGTTTCCAACTGATCGGGGAAGGGGATGGGGTCGTTGTCATCGATGATTATGCTCATCATCCAACGGAGATCCAGGCCACCCTACAGGCTACCAGGGAGTGGCAAGGCGGTCGTTCCTCCTCCGGGCGACTGATTGTTCTCTTCCAACCGCAACGCTATTCGAGAACGGCCCTTTTCATGGATCGGTTTGCTGCCAGTTTTGCTCTAGCAGATCAGGTTTTGATTGCCCCCATTTATGCCCCCCCCGGTGAGCAGCCCTTGCCTGGTGTTACCTCGGAACGATTAGTGGCGGATATCGTACGAACTAGTAATGCCGCTACGCAGCTAGTGTATAACCATTCTGAGGCCGTGCAGGTGTTGTCATCCATCGTTCGGCCGGGGGATGTGGTGTTGGTTATGGGGGCGGGGGATATTTGGCGTGTAGCTTCCCCCCTGGTGCAAGTACTACAGGAAAGAAGTGTGCAATCATGACAGCAGAGGATGGCTTCACGCGTAGAAAGTGGATGATTGCCTGTCTAGGGATCGGATGGATAGCGGTCCTGGGGGGTTGTACCTCGTCTCCCTCTCCCGAGAGGAAAACTTCATCCCCGGTGGTGTCCCCCCAGGGGAGTATGCAGGATTATAAGGGTGCGGGCTGGAAGGTTCCCCCTTTTCAGGGCACAGATTCCCAGGGGAGGACTTTTCGAACCTCAGAGCAACTGGGGCGGGTTTGGGTCGCGGGTTTTATGTTCCTTCGCTGCCCCGACAGTTGTCCCATCATCACCCAAACGATGGTTCGACTGAAACAGGAATTGAGTACAGCTGGTTTGGAAGGGGTTCCTGTGGTTGCTTTTACTGTTGATCCTGCCCACGATACGACGGCCGTGTTACGGAGGTATCAAGAAGGGGAACCCGCAAAGAGGTCGTTGCGCATGGTGAGTGATTATCCTTTTGCAGACCTACAGGCTTTTGCACAAGAGGGTTTTCATGCAGATGTACAAAACAATACACCGGTGGGGGGACAAGGGGGGCATGCGGATCACAAGAATCATAAGAATCGTAGAGATCATACAGAATCCAAAGAGTCTGTAGATCCTTTGCCCTCGCGGGTCCTCCACTCCAATAATCTGTACGTCATGGACAAGGAGGGTAACGTGCGTTCCTATTTCGATGTTGCTGATGCTACACAGGGCCGCATAGGGGATGTCGTGAAGTTCATTCTCAAACTGCAAAATGAGGCAAGATAAGGGGGATGGTGGGCCCGGCGTGGACCTGAGGGCGAGTCCTGTAGGTGTCTTTGATTCGGGGGCAGGGGGGTTGACTGTCGTTCGGGAGTTATTTCGTCAGTTGCCACGTGAACCGATCCGTTATTTTGGTGACACGGCCCACTGTCCCTATGGCGTTCGTCCTATGGAGGAAGTACGGGATTTGACGTTGTCAGCAGTAGAATTTTTGCTCCGCCGTCCCCTCAAGGCCCTGTTGATTGCTTGCAACACGGCCACAGCACTCACCCCCTTGGCGGCGATCCGTGCTAGGGTAGATATTCCTGTCTTGGGTGTGATTGAGCCCGGGGCGAGGGCGGCTGTGAGAGCCACACGATGTGGCTGCGTAGGCGTCATTGGTACGCCGGGTACGATTCGAAGTGGGTCCTATGAACGTGCTTTGTCTGCATTGCATCCCGGTCTGCGTGTGTATACACTGGCTTGCCCCTCTTTTGTTACCTTGGTGGAGAAAAATCGTCACACATCGCCGGAAGCCTCTTCCCTCGTGGAAATGCAGTTGCAGCCCCTGCTCATGCGGGCTATGGATACCCTTGTTCTGGGATGTACCCATTATCCCTTGCTGGGAACGGTGATCCAGGGCGTTGTTGGACCCGATGTGGCGGTGATTAGTTCCGCGGCCGAAACGGCAACGGAACTCAGTTCTATTCTGCAACATCGCGATCAACTAGCGGCGGATCAGGAACCCGCCCATGAATTTTTCGTGACGAAAAATCCGGAACATTTTCGTCGGCTTGCGGAGGCTTGGTTGCAGCAGGACGTTCAGGTAGCGGTACCCTAGGAGAAGGTAAAAGACAGGGATATTCCCCCCATACAGCTCGTATAGTAGGGCGAGTAAAGCAGAATGGTACAATTCTGGAACGGGGAGGAATGGGGAATGCGACAGACTTGGCGGATCATCCCCCTTTTATGTTTACCATGGATCCTATCGGGTTGTGAGAGCATGTTTTCCTCCACACAGCAGGTGGACGGGATTGATCCTCCGCCGGCCAGTTTAGAGGCCGCCTGGCTCAAGGACAGGGATGCGGACCCTAGGGCCACCGTAGCCTCCGTGTCTCCTCCCGAAAATGGGCAGCCGTCCGCATCCGTAGACCGGGGGCAGGGGACCCGTGCGATGGGTATGGAGGGGGCCAGGGGAACGACGAATGTTCGTACGTCCCGTACTCGTAGGATGGAGGGTTATTTTCTCTCAGGGGAGGGTTACGTTGTTCCCTACCAGGTTCCTTGGACGGATTCATCCTCCCTCCAGGAGGCCGTTCAATGGCTCGTTCCACCGGGGGAAAACGAGGAAGGGAAAGCGGTTAAAACTTCGTCCTTACCCACAGAATTTCGTTTTCCCCTTCCGGCGGGGGTGCGGGTGTTCGGGGTTGATGTGGCAGAGGGCGTAGCGACGGTCAACTTTTCTAGGGAGTTGTTGCAGGTTCCTGCTGGGCAAGAAAAAAATATGTTGAGTGCGTTGGTTTGGACATTGACTGGGTTCCCGGAAGTGCGGGAGGTGAATCTGTCCGTAGAGGGAGAGCCTCTGCGGGTGATGCCGAAGCAAAAAACCCCCACACAGCATTTGACGCGCACGAATGTGGGCATCAACATGGAGGAGATCCTAGGGGTTCGACCCGGTGAGGGTGTACCCGTTGTTCTCTACTTTCTTAGTCAGGATCGGCAAAGTCAACATACGTATTACGTTCCTGTGACGAGAATGATTCCACGTGTGGAGGATGGTCGTAAGTTACTCCATGCTGTGATGGAGCAGCTAGTCCAAGGACCCCAGCCCAATTCCCAACTGGTCAATGCGGTGGATATCGATATGCGCGTACGTGAGGTAACGCTGCAAGAGAATGGGGCCGTGGTGGATTTCGATGAACGGTTACTGAACTACCATCCCCAAGGGATTGCGTCTCGTGAGGCTATACAGGCGATTCAATTTTCTTTGGCGGAGAATACGCCACAGCGGAGGGTAAAAATTACTGTTAATGGTCGGGAGTTGGGAGGTGGACAGCGTACCTACCCTGTTTCACAATCCTAATGAATTCGAACGCCTCGTGGGGAAAGACGAGAGGTACTTGATGGGGGGCCAAGGCGTGCGATTGGATAGTCGTGTTTGCGAGCAAATTCGTTCTGTCGAAATGGAACGGGGTTATGTTACCGCGGCGGAGGGTTCTGTTTACATACGGCTTGGTAAGACGCGTGTCCTCACAACGGTTACTGTGGAGGAACGCGTACCGTTGTTTTTACGCAACGCAGGGCGCGGCTGGGTGACGGCAGAGTATGCTATGTTGCCCCGAGCTACCCGGGTTCGTACGACACGGGAAGCAACTCGAGGTAAACAGGGCGGTCGGACCATGGAGATTCAGCGTCTGATTGGGCGTTCGTTGCGTGCGGTGATTGACCGGAAGGCCCTCGGAGAGAGAACTTTGTGGGTGGATTGTGATGTCATTCAGGCTGATGGGGGGACTAGGACAGCGGCGATTACGGGTGCCTTTGTGGCCATTGTGGATGCGTTAGTTCCCATGGTGCGCAATAAGGTACTTCGTACCCTTCCCATTCTCGATTTCCTCGCAGCCATTAGTGTGGGTATGGTCCATCGAAAATTGTATCTGGATCTTTGCTACGAGGAAGATTCAGCAGCGGCAGTCGATATGAACGTGATTATGACAGGAAGCGGGCAGTTTGTAGAAATCCAGGGAACAGGGGAGGAGACTCCCTTTACGGGTGAGCAATTGCAGTCTATGCTACAGTTGGCAAAGCAAGGGATCCGTGAATTGATTCATATTCAAAAGGAAGTTTTAGGGGAAGATGCTGAATATATCGGCAAATTATAAGGATCGTTGGGGTAAGGGAAGAGGGGCTGCGTGATGGTGGGGTGAATGAGATATGACGGCGGACAAGCGTTCTTGTTCTGATGGGGGAGGCTCCCCTACTTCGTTGGTTTTTGCCACTCATAATCATGGGAAACTCCAGCAGGTGCAGGAATATCTGCGGGGTTCCCTTTCCCTCCCCATTCGGGGTCTGGGTTCTAGTACGGCACCCCTTCCGGAGGTAGAGGAAACGGGAACCACATTCGCAGAGAATGCGTGGCTTAAGGCGAAAACGATAGGGGAAGCATTGGGGGCTGTGGTGATAGCGGATGATTCGGGTTTGGTGGTTCCTGTACTTGGTGGGCAACCGGGTGTTTTTTCCGCCCGTTATGCGGGTGAGGGGGCCACGGATGAGGAAAATTGTGAGAAAGTATTGGCAGCTCTAGCGGATGTTCATGGAGAGGCTCGTTGTGCTACGTTCGTTTGTGCTCTGGCCCTCTACCGCCCTGGATCCAGGGCTTGGATCATGCACGGTGTTTGTCATGGCTTTCTGCTGCGGGAGCCCCTGGGTCTAGACGGTTTTGGTTATGATCCCCTCTTTTACTATCCACCCTTGCGGGCCACGTTTGCTTCGCTTCCACGGGAGGAGTGTTTGGCTGTGAGTCATCGTGGGCAGGTTCTACGGGCTTTTTCCCAACATTGGAAGGAATCGTTGGCTTCTATGGGAGGGAGAATGGAATGAGGATTTTGGTCATGAGCGATTCGCATGGTCGGCAGGATTTGGTGATGAGGGCACGGGAGGAGGCGGCTCCGGTGGATCTGGTGATTCACTGTGGGGACGCCGAGGTGTTTTCCGCGGCGCTTGCTGATGCCGTGGTGGTTCGGGGGAATCAGGATCGGTTGCCATTTCAGGAAATGGAACTCCTTTCCCTGCCGTTTGGGAGGGGTATGGTGATCCATGGCCATCAACAGGGTGTCAAAAAGAGTTTGCGTACTCTAGTTCGTTTGGCGGTGGAAAAGGAGGTTATCCTGGTTTGTTTTGGGCATACCCATCAGCCCTTCTTGGGTGTTGTACAGCGGCGTTTGTTACTCAATCCGGGTAGTTTGTCTCGGCCCCGTTGTGTTCCTTTCCCCACCTATGCCGTGCTCACTTGGCGGAAGGGGGCGATTGGGTGTGCGTTTGTGCGTTTGGATCAGTCGACCTATCGACACGTATGGAAAATTCCCCTCCGGCACATCACCCAAAGATCCATATTGTATGCTGATTCCGCACATCCTTTTTTCCGTGATGCCCCCCGGTAGGTGGGTGGGGGAAGTGAGTACAAGAAGGATGCGCGGGAAACATGGGTTGCTATTGCGCTGGTACTGATCCTTCCGCTATAATGTGGAGAGGTTGGCGTGGGTACTTTTCTTGTCCCAGTAGCTCAGCTGGATAGAGCAACGGCCTTCTAAGCCGTGGGTCGGGAGTTCGAATCTCTCCTGGGATGTTTGCTTTGTGGTGGGGTTGGATACGTGCCCTAGGATAGGGAGGAAGTGTGGGTTTATGAAAGGGTTGCGTGTATTGAACTTTATGGAAGGGAAGCGTATAATGGCGTAGGGAGGTTTGGCCCCTTCTTTTTGTGGTGGAGAATTTTTGCAGCGGAGGGCTGGTTTGGTTTGTTACGGTGAGGCGGCCATTGCAGGTCCTGGGTGCCCGTTGGAGCGGGGTGGGTTTTTCCGTCGTCTCACAGGAGCGAGGGCTTTTTTGTTGTGGACGTCTCAGCACTTGCCGTATCAGCATCTGGAGGGGAAGGATTTATGGTGAAAACGCTTTGGGAGAGAATCGACGATTCAGCGGGATTTGTGAAGGTGGAATTGGGTGCCGAATCTGTGAAGGAGGCCTTCAAGCAGGCTGTGGCGACGGTGGGGCGGAAGTATCTCATACCCGGTTTTCGGCCCGGACGGGCGCCACAGGCTATTTTTGAGGCCCGTTTTGGCAAGGACATCTTGGTAACGGAGGCCAAGCATCATCTCGTCGACCGTACCGGCAATGAGGCCGTGGCCGAGGTTGTGGAACGGAGAGGTATAGAGCTCGAGAGTGCCGAGGTGGATCAGCAGTACCTCTATGATTCCCCCTTGGAAAAGGGAAAGCCGTTTCATTATCGGATTCGTTTGTCGACCCAGTCCGGTAGTGCCCCCTCCTCGGATGTGATGGTTCCGTCCGCTAAGAAGATCGTTGAGGCCTGTCAGGGTGTTTCTGTGGAGCTAGATCCACCCCTGGAGGTTACGGAGGAGGACGTGGATCGTGTTGTGGAGGAGTTTCGTTTAGCCCATGCCACCTGGCATTCCCTTGTCAAGGGGGAAACGGTTCAGGCAGGGGATAGGGTAAAGATCAGTTTTGTGGCAATGGATGACTTTGATACGGAGGAGGAGGCACGGCGGGGGGCCCAGTCCATGTTGGGTCTTATGGCTAGGAATGTGCCGAGAATTACCATTGATGTTGAGGGGGAAGGCGAGGTAGAACTGGAACTGAGGCCATCGGACTCGGGAGAATTGGATTGGGAGATCATAGATGAGGGGGTCGCCTCGCGTCTAGGGAGGGAGGGTAAGGAGAAGATTCTGCAGGGGGTAGATCTGCAGGAGAAGGTGAACGAGGCGGAGGTTGCTCTGCGGTCGTCGTCTGAGGAGGAGGAGGAGTTGTCCCCCCCCCGTTCGTCCCCGGAGGAAGGGGAGGAGGGGAATCGCCTAGGACCCTTGCAGTTTATTGTGGGTAAAGGGGCCATGGTGTGCGATTTAGAGAGGGGTCTTCTGGGTCAGAGTGTGGGGGAGATGGATACGCATGTTCTCCATTTCCCTAAGGAACACCCGGCTGTTGAATTGGCAGGTCGGTGGGTAGCGGCGATTGTTGATGTCGTGGGTGCTGATCGTCCTGAGTTGCCTGATTTGAGTGACGAATTGGCGAATGAGGTTGCTGAGGTAGAGACGGTGAGCGAGTGGCGGCAGAAGATTCGTAAGGATTTAGAGGTGAAAAGGATAAGGGATTACAACTCGACCCTGGAAAATCTTGCGGTTCGTGAGGCTAGTCAGCGATGGTTTTCTGAGGTGGAAGCCTCCTCCTTGCAGGTGGATTGGAATCGTTTGATTCAGTCCGGGTTGGATGATTTATGGAGGATGTTTGCAAAGCGATTGAGTGTGGTGGGTGTTTCCATAAGGGAGTACCTGGAAGTTACTAAGAGTGGAATGGATGATCTGAAGGAGCAACTGATACCTGTGGCAGAGCAAAAGGCTCGTCAGAATGTGTTTCTCTATTTTCTTGCAGATGCCTTAGGATTTTTTGGAGACGAAGGGGAGGAAGAGAAGGAACGAGAGGAAACAGAGCAAGGGATGGACAGGGCTGTCGACTGGCTCTTGTCGATTAGCGATCATCCTGGGAAAATTCCGGTGGATGGGGAATCGTCGGTTGGATCATAAGGATAGGGGAAGCGAGGTGGTAACGGGATGCAGCTTGTTCCTATGGTTGTGGAACAAACGAGCCGTGGCGAGCGTGCGTATGATATTTATTCCCGTTTGCTGAAGGATCGGATCATTATTCTTGGTTGTCCCATCGATGATCACGTGGCTAACCTTGTGATTGCACAGTTACTTTTTTTGGCGGCAGAGGATCCTGAGAAGGATATTCATATGTACATAAATTCCCCAGGTGGTTCGGTGACCGCTGGTATGGCAATTTACGATACGATGCAATTCATCAGGCCTGATGTGTCCACAATGTGTATAGGGTTGGCGGCTAGCATGGGGGCCTTTTTGTTGGCGGCTGGGCAGAAGGGAAAACGGTATGCTCTACCCAATAGTGAAGTGATGATCCATCAGCCGCTCGGTGGAACGCGGGGGCAGGCCTCCGATATCAAGATCCACGCGGATTGGATTTTACGAACCCGCGAGCGAATCAATAAGATTTTATCCATACGTACCCAACAGCCGCAGGAGAGAATCGAGAAAGATACGGATCGCGATTTTTTTATGGGGGCCGACGAGGCTAAGGAGTATGGTCTCATAGATAAGGTAATTGCCAAGGTGGTTGCTCCACAACGGTCCCGCGGGCCGAAGTGAGCAGGGTTTTGTTGAGTGGATAGGGGATTGTGTAAACCAGAGGGCCAATGAGTGGCAGGAGAATATGTGGTTCCATTGGTAGGGGACCTGGAAGGTGCGTATTTTTTCTGTACGTAGGGAGAATACGATCAGGGGGTTCCTGTATGTGCGTTCCTCTGGGGGCTGTAGATGAAGGAGGGGGTGTCTCCCTTGTTCAAGTTTCAGGATGGAAAAGAACAGTTGAAGTGTTCCTTTTGTAGTAAAACGCAGGATCAGGTGCAGAAGCTAGTGGCAGGTCCTCCTGTGGTTTATATCTGCGATGAGTGTATTGTTTTGTGCAATGAGATCATGGAGGAAGAATTAGGCAGTGACGAAGAGGTGGATTTGTGTGATCTGCCCAAACCAAGGGAAATTTGTTCGGTTCTTGATCAGTATGTCATTGGGCAGGATCATACGAAGCGTTCGCTCTCCGTGGCTGTGTACAATCATTATAAGCGGATCAATGCCCCGCAGAAGTCCGATGATGTGGAGTTGCAGAAGAGTAACATTATGATGGTAGGTCCCACCGGGAGTGGGAAAACCTTGTTAGCGCAGACGTTGGCAAAGATCCTCAATGTGCCCTTTGCGATTGCGGATGCTACCTCCCTTACGGAGGCAGGGTATGTGGGCGAGGATGTGGAAAACATCCTCCTGAAGTTGATTCAGGCGGCTGATTATGATGTGGAGAAGGCTGAGCGTGGGATCATTTACATTGACGAGATTGATAAGGTGGCAAGGAAATCGGAGAACCCTTCCATCACGCGTGATGTTTCGGGTGAGGGAGTCCAGCAGGCTTTGCTCAAGATTTTGGAAGGTACAGTGGCCAGTGTGCCGCCGCAGGGGGGGAGAAAACACCCTCATCAGGAATTCATACAGATCGATACATCCAATGTATTGTTCCTATGTGGTGGGGCGTATGATGGGTTAGAGAATATCATCAAGCGGAGAATTGGTAAGAAAGTGATTGGTTTTAGTACGGACGGACAGGAAGGGGCGGCGCGTCCCGGGGAATATCTGAAATTGGTTTTGCCCGAGGATCTTTTGAAATTCGGTCTCATTCCGGAGTTTGTGGGTCGTTTGCCTGTCATTTCTACGTTGGAACCGTTGGACGAGGAGGCGCTGGTGCGCATCTTGCAGGAGCCGAAAAATGCCTTAGTGAAACAGTATACGAGGCTTTTGGAGATGGACAGTGTGGAGCTCACGTTTGAACCAGAAGCCCTGCGATCCATTGCGTCAGAGGCAATCAAACGTAGAACGGGGGCACGGGGTTTGCGGGCCATCATTGAGCGTATCATGTTGGATGTGATGTTTGATCTGCCTTCCCGTAACGACGTCATCCGTTGTGTTGTTTCCAAGGATACGGTCTTGTACAACGTGCCGCCCAAGTTGATCTCCCGCGATGGGCGTGTACTCAACAAAAAGAAGGAAGAAAGCGCTTGAGGCAGTTTTTCTACAGCATCTGCTGGTTGCAGGTGCTTTTTTCTCCTTGTGGTGATGGAGGGATGGTGTTTTCCCTCCTGGGGCATGGGATACCGTTGGGTTGGGTTATCCTAGAAGGGGATCATGGAATTTTGAAGGACATTGCATGGGGGGTTGGGAAACCGATTTCCTTATACCACATAACCCATGGATCAGGATAGGAATTGCTGCTAGCTAGGTGCATACATGCTTTACAAGGATCCCGACGCGAGAGCGGTGGAGGTGCGATATGGCTACCCAGGGAGAAGAGAATGTTATGCCTTTGTTGCCTTTACGTGGACTCCTTGTTTTTCCAACTATGGTATTGCATCTTGATGTGGGACGGGAGCGGTCTGTTCAGGCATTGGAGAAATCGATGGTGGATGATAGCCGCATTATTTTGGCGACCCAACGCGAGGTGCATGTGGAGGAGCCGACGATAGAGGATATCTATCGGATAGGCACAATGGCAAGAATACGGCAAATGTTAAAACTTCCCAATGGAACCATTCGTGTGTTGGTGGAGGGTATCAAGCGGGTAGAGATTGTCCAATTTTTTGCCCGTGAGGATCAGTATGAGGTGCGGTATCGTCTGGTGGATGATGTGGATGAGGGTGGTGTGGATACAGAGGCCCTGATGAGGGCTGTTCTCACGCATTTTGGGCAGTATTTACGACTGTCCAAGAAGTTATCGGCCGATACGTACCAGTCTGTTGCAGATATGAAGGATCCAGGCCGATTAGCGGATGTCATTGCCTCTCATTTGCCGCTGAAAATTGCTGACAAGCAGGCGATGTTGGAAATCGTTGATGTACGCGAACGTCTCGATCGATTGTTGGGTGTTCTCAATGACGAACGCGAGGTTCTTGAGTTAGAAAAAAAGATCCGGACCCGTGTCAAGCGTCAGATGGAGAAAACGCAGAAGGAATACCATTTGCGTGAGCAGATGAAGGCCATCCAGCGCGAGCTAGGTGAAAAAGAGGGACGTGCTGGTGAGATTGATGAGTTACGCGATAAGTTGGCGGACCTGAAGGCGCCCGATGTAGTACGCGAGCGGGTGGAGAAGGAGTTAGAACGCTTCGAGAAGATCCCGACGAGTTCGGCGGAAGGTAGTGTGGTTCGTACCTATGTGGAGTGGTTGTTGGGGCTCCCTTGGGAAAACACTACGGAGGATGATCTGTCGTTGGAGCGGGCTGAGCAGGTGCTGAATGAGGATCATTATGGCCTTGAGAGGGTCAAGGAGCGGGTACTTGAATATCTTGCCGTTCGAAAGATGGTCAAGCGATTGAAGGGACCGATCCTTTGTTTGGTGGGCCCGCCGGGGGTGGGAAAGACCTCCCTGGCCCGTTCGGTAGCACGAGCTGTCGGGAGGTGCTTTGTACGTCTGTCCTTAGGTGGTGTCCGGGATGAGGCAGAAATTCGTGGTCACCGGCGTACATATGTAGGTGCCATGCCAGGCCGGATCATTCAGGGGATGAAGCAGGCGGGGGTGGCCAATCCCGTGGTACTCCTGGATGAAATCGATAAAATGTCGATGGATTTTCGTGGTGACCCCGGTTCCGCTTTGCTCGAGGTGTTGGACCCTCATCAGAATCATAGTTTCAGCGATCATTATATTGAGATACCTTTCGATCTTTCGCGTGTGATGTTCATTACTACGGCGAATGCCGTTCATAATATCCCTCGGCCTCTACTGGATCGTATGGAGGTTCTTTACATCTCCGGATATACGGAGTTGGAGAAGGATCGAATCGCGAAGGAATATTTGGTTCCTAAGCAAATAAAAGAGCATGGGCTTACCACAGAGAATATGATAATAGAGGATCAAGTGCTCCTTCAGCTTATCCGTTACTATACGCGGGAGGCGGGCGTTCGCAATCTGGAGCGTGTGATCGGTACACTTTGTCGAAAGGTTGCACGTAAGCTGGTGGCGGGGAATAGAGAAAAGGAAATCATTCGGGGTCCAGATTTAGAATCCTATTTGGGTGCTTTTAAGTTTCGTTATGGTCAAGCCGAAGAAACGGACCAGGTGGGTCTGGTGACGGGCCTGGCTTGGACCGAGGAAGGTGGGGATACACTATCGGTGGAGGTTTCCCTCTTCCCTGGCAAGGGGAAACTTACCTTGACAGGGCAGTTGGGGGAAGTGATGAAGGAATCTGCGCAGGCAGCCTTCAGTTATATTCGTTCCCGTGCTAAGGCCCTACAGGTGGATCTGGATTTTCATGAACATAACGACATTCATATTCATGTTCCGGAGGGAGCCATTCCCAAGGACGGCCCCTCAGCGGGTATTACGATAGCCACCGCGTTGGTTTCTGCTCTTACGGGTATTCCTGTTTCACGTCATGTGGCGATGACGGGTGAGATCACTCTGCGTGGTCGCGTTCTCCCCATTGGGGGGTTGAAGGAGAAGTCCTTGAGTGCCCATCGGGCTGGGATCACTCGTGTACTATTTCCCCAGGATAACAAGAGGAATCTTGAGGAAATACCCGAAAGTGTACGTGATGATCTAGAGATGATTCCCGTAACGCATATGGATGATGTATTGCGTCTTACGTTGACGAGGAACCCCTATCATGCGAGGAAAGACTGAATTTGTGGCCTGTGCTGCTGCGCCCCAGCAGTTTCCTCTGTCTGTTTTGCCCGAGTGGGCGTTGGTGGGACGGTCCAATGTAGGAAAATCCTCCCTGTTGAACCACCTTGTGTGTCGGCGTCGTTTGGCCTATGTGAGCAAGAAGCCGGGTAGGACACGAACGATCAATTTTTATGAGATGGGGGATCGTGTTTGTCTGGTAGATACGCCCGGTTATGGTTTTGCCCGTGTTGATCGGCGTACAAAGAATAGTTGGGATCGTTTGATGGTTTCCTATTTTGAGGCATGTGTGGGGTCTGGGACGGCTCGTCGTATGCGTGGGGTTTTGCAACTGATTGATTTTCGTCATCCGCCGATGGCTTCGGATAGGATGGCGTATGAATTTCTCTCTGAGCGGTATCGCCTGTCTGTTGTCATTGTAGCTACCAAATCGGATCGGGTTTCTAAAACGCGTTGGGGACACCATATTGCCGTCATACGAAAAACCTTGGTTCTGTCTAAGGAAGTCCCTGTACTTCCCTTTTCGGTCCGGTCCTCACGGGACAGGGAGAGTCTCTGGTGCATATTGACAGGGGATGAGTGATGGTGGAAGTGGACACATCTCAGAGGGGGATGGCTTTATGAGAAACCCATTGCGTGTAGCCGTGTTGTTCGGTGGTCGTTCGCCAGAGCATGAGGTCTCCTGTGTTTCAGCTTCCTCCGTAGTTGAGGTTATGGATCAGGAACGTTTTGCAGCTATACCCATATGGATTGATAAACAGGGAAATTGGCATGATGGTGAAACTGCTTTGCGTGTCCTCAGGCCATCACCGAATCATGGGGATGGGGGGGGGACCGTGAAGGGGTCTTCTTCTGCCGGTACGATTTTGTTGGACCAGAAGGTCGATGTGGTTTTTCCCGCTCTGCATGGACCCAATGGAGAAGACGGTACTGTGCAGGGGCTTTGTACGGTTCTCGATATCCCTTGCGTAGGTGCGGGGGTGTTGTCCTCCGCGATTTGTATGGATAAAGATTTTACCAAGCGGATCTGTGCGGAGAACTGCATACCGCAGGCCCCTTACGTGGTTTATCGGTGGTCCGATCTCTTCCCAGGGGTGTTGGATCGTCAATTTTTACAAACCTGTCGGCAGGAGCATACGACCCGTTGGGCGAAGGTATATGCAGATATTGAGGATAGGCTTTCTTATCCTGTCTTTGTAAAACCTGCCACTGGGGGTTCGAGCCTTGGTGTTTCCCGTGCTGCGAATCGTGAGTTGCTGATCGAAGCCATGTGTCGGGCGTTCCGTTATGACACCAAGGTCCTTGTGGAGGAGGCCGTTCCAGCTCGTGAATTGTTTGTTGCCTTGTTGGGCAATGAATACCAAGAGCCTAGAATTTCTGCCATTGCGGAAGTTGTTGCTTTCAATGAGTTTTATGACTATGAGGCGAAGCTCCAGGAGGAAAAACATCGTCTCCATGCCCCTGCGGATATCTCCCGTCTTGTGGAGCAGGAAGTTCAGGCGATTGCACTGCGCGCCTATCGTAGTTTGGGGATCACGGGTACGGCCCGAATGGACTTTTTTTTGCACACCAAAACGGGTGCTGTTCTCTTGAGTGAGATCAACACCCTACCTGGATTCACAAGTTGTAGTATTTATCCGGAACTCTGGGCCGTACAGGGTCTGGCTTTCGGTCGGTGTGTGGAGGAATTGATTGAATTGGCTATTCAGTCCCATACCAACAGGAAGATGTTCATGGAACAGTGGGATGCTACGATGTCCGGGGAATAGTAGGAGGGACGGGGGTCACATCCTGCCCCTATGGGACCGCTGGGATCTTCAGGTAGGGCGAAGAAAGGTTTGATATGGGCAAGGGGGAGGAGTGGGGGTTCCCACGCAGTGTGCGTGTCGGCTTTGTGTGCCATCAGGGGAGTTTTGTGACAAAGCCCTTTCGCATCCCCCCTGTCCTCGGGTCTAGGGGGGATGGAGTCATGGACAGGGACAAGCCCCGTTGTGGTTCCGCAGGGTGGGACAGGCAAAAAATTACGAATCAAGCTGTCGGTGTGGGTATTTTTTTGTAAAAAGGATTCTAAGATAGGAGTAACTGCCTTTGTCAAGGGGTTAGGCGGTCTTTTTCCGCCCCTGAATTCCTGGTGGATGAAAAGGGTCCACAAGGTAGTTTCATTGTATCGGCTGGTTCGGGTCCTATGCAAGGACCTTACTATTCCTGCCCAAGGGGAGCAAGCCGGAGAACGGAGGGAGGAAGAAGGGTGACAGCCGGGGATGGTAGGAGAAATTGGCGGGAAGGGATTCTGTCCCAGGTGGATATTGTGGAGGTTGTGGCCCGTTATGTGAGGATAGAACCCCGGGGTCGGGAGTGGTTCGGTCTCTGTCCTTTCCATGCGGAACGAACACCCTCCTTTACCGTGTCCCCCACTAAGCAGTTTTTTTACTGTTTTGGTTGCAGTATGAGTGGGGATGCGATCCGTTTTTTAGTAGAGATGGAGGGGATCTCTACAGCGGAGGCTTGTGAACGTTTGGTGGGGGGGGGAAAAGGATTTCCTGTAGGTCCCCAGGGGGCAGAGGGGGGTACGTCTTCCCGTCCGCAGGGGGGAGAGCAAGCGGAGCTCCGTTCTGCGTTGCAGTATGCAGTAGCCCTCTATCAGCAGTGTTTACTGCGATCACCCTCTGATGATGCCGTTCGGGCGCGTGCCTACGTAGAGGAGCGCCAGTTGGCGTGGGAGACAGTGTCTGCTTTTTCTTTGGGTTTTGCCTCAGGTTGTACACCCCTGTTGGTTCCATTTTTCCAGCGGCGCGGTTTTTCATTGGCTCCCTTGCGTACGTTAGGATTGTTGACGCCTCATGATCAGGAGAGGTTTGTGGACCGGCTGATCATTCCTATTCATGATGCACAGGGCCGCGTGGTGGGGCTGGGTGGACGTAGCTTACCGGGAGAAGAGGATGGGCAACCCAAGTATTTGAACAGTGTGTCCTCTCCTATTTTTCAAAAGGGGGAACATCTCTTCAACTGGCATCGTGCCCGTACATCCATCCGTACCGCGGGGCGGGTTGTGTTATTGGAAGGTTATATGGATGTACTGACGGCTTGGCAGGCGGGGATCCGGCATGGTGTTGGTGTGCTGGGTACGTCACTCAGCGATGCGCAAGCACGCAAATTGTGCCGTCTGCAAGACCGTGTGGTTCTTGCCTACGACCCAGATGAGGCGGGTGAAAGGGCCACCCTACGGAGTATGGATGTGTTGCGGCGGGCAGGGGCTTGGATGACGGTGGCTGTCCTGCCCGCCCAGATGGATCCTGATCAGCTGGTACGTACAAAGGGCGGGGAGGCGCTTCATGAGGTCTTGCAAACGGCCATCAGCGCGACCGACTTTCGTTTACGGGCCTTGCGACGGGGGTATGATTTGACACAGCAGGTGGATCGCTACCAGTATTTGCATTGCGCGATGAAAGTTCTTATGGATGCGACGGCTATGGAACGAGAGCATCATTTGCGTGCCCTATCCGAGGAGTTTTCTATACAGAAGGAGGATTTACAGAGCGAATGGGAGAGGGTACACCATTCCAGGTCTCTTCGGCCACGGGTTTCTAAACCCACAGGGGGAATGCCTCCCTCGCCTTCTCCCTATGGTAGTGATGGGGGGGGAAAAGGGGAGAAAAAATCGTATTTGTGGTCACGTATGAAGGCCTCTGAGCGTTTGTTGCTCAGTATGATGATGCGTAGTCGTTCCATTACGCTTTGGGTGCAGCAATGGGTTGGCGACGGGTTCCCCACGGATGATCATGCTGCCCTGGCTGCACACCTGTATGCCTATTATGCGGGGGAACAGGCGGAGGAGGACCCCAAGGTCTTCCTGGAAGAACTACAGAGGCATGACCCTGTGTTGAAAAAGGAAGCAGAGGTTCTACTGAGTTTGGAAGTGCCTCCGGGTGCTGCGGATCGCGTTTTGTACGATTGCTTGGATCATCTCCGTGTTCATCCGCTGTTGTGTGCGGTCGAGAAGAACGAGGAGGATCTTCGTTCCCAACAGAGAAAGGGTAACACGGATCAAGCTCTACAGCTGTTAGTCCAAAGGGTCGAGTTGCAGCGGCAGCGGATGGCCCAACAGAAAACGACCCAAGTGGGGTATGTTTCAACAGCGCCGAGCCCTCCTTCCAATCAGTGGGGCAAGAAGAGGAACAACTAATGGGGGTATTCGAAGGAGGCAAGGGAAATTGGCGAAGGAAACCAGTACGGATAGGACACTGGAAGAGAAACTAGATCAGATCAAGGAACAGTTGATTGAAGCAGGGAAAAAGAATGGTGTATTGACCTATAAGAATATCATTGAGCGTATGAGTCCCTATGAACAGGACGTTCATCAGATGGACGATTTTTTTGAGCTACTGAATGAGCAGGGGATCGAGGTGGTCAATAGTGATGAGGAGTTCAATGTAATTGTGCCCGATGTAGCGGCTGGTCAGGAGGTCTTCAGTAACGATGATCTGGCTGTTCCTCCGGGTGTCAAAATCAATGATCCTGTGCGGATGTATTTGAAGGAAATTGGTAGGGTATCCCTGTTGTCGGCGAAGGAGGAGGTAGAGCTAGCAAAGCAGATTGAGGAGGGTGATGAGGAATCGAAGCGCCGTTTGGCGGAGGCCAACCTTCGCCTGGTGGTGAGTATTGCAAAGCGTTATGTAGGGCGCGGGATGCTTTTCCTTGATCTGATCCAAGAGGGAAACATGGGTCTGATCAAAGCGGTGGAGAAATTTGATTATCGTAAGGGATACAAGTTCAGTACGTATGCCACCTGGTGGATCCGACAGGCTATCACCCGTGCCATTGCGGATCAGGCTAGAACGATTCGTATTCCTGTGCATATGGTGGAGACCATCAATAAGCTGATACGCATTTCGCGTCAGCTTTTGCAAGAGTATGGACGCGAACCTACCCCCGATGAGATTGCCTGTGAGATGGGCATTTCACCGGAGAAGGTTCGTGAAATTATGAAGATCGCCCAGGAGCCGGTTTCTTTAGAGACACCGATTGGTGAGGAGGATGATTCTCACCTAGGTGATTTTATTCCGGACGACGATGCTAAGGCCCCTGCGGATGCAGCTGCTTATGAGTTGCTGAAGACCCAGCTGAAGGGTGTTTTGAATACGCTCTCATCACGCGAACAGAGCGTTCTTCGGCTTCGCTTTGGACTGGACGATGGGCAAACCCGTACATTGGAGGAAGTGGGTAAAGTTTTTGGCGTTACGCGGGAGCGTATCCGCCAGATTGAGGCGAAGGCGTTGCGTAAGCTGCGTCATCCAAGCCGGAGCCGACAATTGAAAGACTTTCTCGAGTGAACCGAGGGACAAGGTTTGCCCATGGGTTGGCCTGGTGTGCGGGTTTCTGTTACCGTCTATGAATCCCCTTGCTTTGGGATGTTTCTTCCAAACAGGGGGTTTTTATGCTTTTTCAAAGCTATACATAATATTTCTATTGTTTTTTATGAGGGCGGAATTGTCCTATCTATTACTATTTATGTAAAAAAATAAAAAAACAATGTTGGATTACGACTCCATGATCCATGAATGTTTTCATTGTAGCCTCTTTTTCTGGTCCGTGCAAACCATCGTTTCGTGCACGGGGATGGTTTGTTTTACCAAGAAGGGAATGGGGTCGGACATCATAGATAGCTTTTTCATTATATCTCGTGGGCTGCTAGGGATCAATGATGAGGGTCGGAAGGTACTGGGTAGGAATGTATTTTATAAAAAAAAAATGTCATGTTTAATTGTGGCTTCGGTCATCCTATGCGGGACGGGATTTTTTCTATCCGATTCGGTACTACATCGGGTGGTTGAGGGGGCAGAGGATGGGTGTGGAAAAATGGATCTATGGAAGGATCGTACGACCATGGTGTAGGCGATTCCTCCTGGGTATGATGGTTGCTGGTTTCCTCTTCGGGGCGTTGCTTTCCCCCGTTGGTATGGGGGCTTCTAGGGGGGTGGCTTCCTTTGCACGACCCAAGTATCGAATCACGGCTACGTATGTTCCAGAGAAGCGCGATGTGGTGGGTCACATGGAGCTCGATTTGCCAGTGGATCTCCCGGAGGCGGAGGGGAGTGAGATTTTTTTTCGTCTCTACCCTAATGTTTTTCATAATTGGAAATATGGAAAGTTGATGAAGCCCGAGATGCCCGGCTTTCTAACGGTTCGCAATGTGAAAGTGAACGGTCAGGATGCAGCCGCACGGTTGTTGGAGGATCCAACTATTTTGCAGGTGACGCTGCCCCAGCGGGGATCGGATGCCTTGTTGCGGGTGGAGATGGATTATCATCTCCGTATACCGCAGCATGGTATGCGTTTGACACAGGATGGGGGAACGGCCTTTTTGGCGCAGTGGTATCCGATGTTGGCGGTACGTGATCCAAAGGGATGGCATTTGGATCCTTTTACTACGACGGGGGATCCCTTCTATACACGTGTGGCTGATTTCCAGGTTTCGTTCCAAATACCATCGGGTTATCGAGTGGTTTCTACGGGTAGAAATCCTGAATCCAATGGGACTATGGCAAAAACGGTTTTACAACAGCGTGTCCGCGATTTTACGGCGATGATTACCTCGGAGTATCAAGGGCTTACGAGCGTGGAGGATGGTGTACGCGTCAATCTCTGGTATCGGCCGGAAATGAAGAAATCGGCGCAGGTATTGCACCGCGCCGCTGCCTCTAGTTTGCGTTTTTTCAGTGAGAAGTTTGGTTCGTATCGTGATGAAACGATGGATGAGGTAGATGTGGTGCTGGGTGAGGCGGGATATGGCATTGCTGGTATGGAATATCCAGGGTTGATTACCTCCATAGTAGAAATGGGGGAGGAGAGGACAGGAACAGGGGAGCCTGCTGTGAATGTGGTGGCTCATGAGATGGCTCATCAGTGGTGGTATGGTTTGGTGGGTAATGATCAATCCCGTGAACCGTGGGTAGATGAGGGTTTAACCACTTTTTCTGAATTTCTCTATATGCGCGAGGTGGAGAAGAAGGATGGGATGGCCTTTTTGCGGCGGGCCTCTATGAGGGCTGATGAGGTTCATCGTGCAATGGGTTTGGCCGTGACGGAACCCATTCTCCGGTATCCCGATTCCGTTTATGCCTTGATGGTGTACCTGCGACCTGCGGCGATGATGTTCTCCCTGTCCTCCGAGGTGGGTGGTATGGACTCGTTGTTGTCGATCCTGCAGGAGTACAGTGATCGGTATCGTTATGGAATTGCAACCGGTTGTGATTTCATTCAGTTGGCGGAGTCGCGGTCTGGGAAGGATCTGCGGGACTTTTTCCAAAAATGGCTGTATCAGTTACCCCAGGGTTGTTCGGCCGTCCGTGGACAAAATAAAGGGTAAAAGGGGGGTGTTATCGATGGTGATCGATCCCAATGCGGGGTGTTCACCCCGATAGGGAGTTGTCCTTATGGGGGGAGGACATTTGGGTACGGGGTTTGCGTAGTACCATAAAAGCAGCGGCTGTACCGGTTAGGGCAAGTCCTATGAATAGGGCAAGGAGATGATTTAGGATGGTTCCGGGTTGTCCTCTGTAGCTTGAGAGTGCGGTAGTAGTGTCCCCTTTGCTGGTGGGTGTCTGTGACGCTTCTGCCGTGGCTGGGGTAGATAGAGGAAATTTGTTGTGTAGTTGAGCTACCTTTTCTGCCGATCTTGGCATTCGTCCCATGATCTCCCTCAGCCTGGGTGTTTTGCTTATGAGCTGGTCGTTTTCCCCGTACAAGGACGTGTATAGTTCGTCATAGGTTTGGTATGCCTTCTGAACCCTTTGTTGGCATGTGGTGAATTGTTCCTGGGTGAGGCGGGATGGGTCCTTTCCGCAGGGTTCTTTCTGTAGGGCGTCTAGGATGTTTCGTAGCTGTTTTTCCTGTTTTTCTATGGGTTCCACTTTCCCGGGGACTGGTGGGTTTCCCATGGTTGCCCGTTGTTGAGCATAACCGTTGTCAGAGGTCATCGGGAAGGTGGTGATCAGGGTGAGAAGGAAAATAGTTGCTGGGGATGATGGCCGCACGTTTCTCCTCTTCTTTCTGGTCATGGGATACGTTACTTGTTATGATACCATCTTTTCAAGCGTATGTAGGAGGCCAAATGCGATGGGCGTGGCTTTTTTCCGGTGGGTCGTTTGTGGTGTTCCTCGGGGCATGGATTCGTTGAGGATCTGTCATGGTATATCCTTCCCCTCCCTCTATCGGCATTTTCTGGGAATGGTTGGAAATCAAAGGCGACCCATCCATAGGATTGGGCCGCTCTTTGTGTATCTACATATGACATTTTCAATCCATGATTTGTATAGGTATGGGATCGGAAGGGTTGTTCAACCTTGTTTTCTGCTGGTGATCGCATTCCTACGACGACGGAAGAGGAAAAGGGAAATACCAGCTATTGTTGCCATGGCTGCGGAAAGGGCTATCGTTGTTGGTATGCTGGTTGCTGTGTCGGGTGTCTTTTCTGCTGCTATGGCTCCACCTTTGCTTTGTTGGGGGGGATTACTTACCCTTTTTGCGGGGATCTTGTCCTCGTTCCTTTCTTTGCTGGGGAGAGCTTGATTGTTGTTTCCAGCGACGGATGGTTGGTTTTTTTCTCCCTCTTTCTTTTGTTCTTGTTCCCATACGGGTGTTGCCATTCCATGCTGTCCTGCCGCTGGTACTAGGGTCATGACACCTGGGTTTCCCGCTGTGTATTGTACTAGGTTAGGAACACCCGACATGTGGACCAACAGGGTTCCCGACTGACATTTTTTCATCTGGCACTGCCATGCACCATCTTCCAGGTTCTTTATATCCAATTTCTTTAAGGTTTTCGTCTCGGTATCCACTTCAAGGGCGTATTTTTCCTTTCCGTATCCTACCTCGAGCGTACCTTTATCCTTGTCGTAATCGTTGAGATCAAAACCTGTCTCTGCTTTGAAATCCTTTTTCAGCTGTTCCTTTTTTTCCTTACTCACGTTGGGGTCGGAGAGTGCTTGTATCGTTGCGTCTATTTTTTTTCCCGAAAGTCCTTGGGCTAAATTGTGCGGATTGGTTTTCGTTGGGTTGTTGTTTCCTGGATTATTTTCACTATTCGACTCGCCCCCTGCTCCTGAGCTGTCTTTTTGTGTTTGTGATCCCGACAAGCTCATGTTGGGTGTTTGGTTTGTGTTATGGGTTGGTGGTTTCTTTGTGGTACTGCTTTCCGGTATTACTGATTGTTCTTTAGGTTGGACTCCTTCAGAATGGGTTTCTGCCTTCGTGTAATCGGCCAGATGGAAGGACATTCCGAGAGTAGTGGCCAGGGTCCATAGACCTATTTTTTTGTTTTTAGAATACATAAAGATATCCATCTCCTTTTTTTCTTGCCATTCAAGACACGGGCTGGGTTTGATCCATGAAATCATTTTTTCATCGTGCATTTTCTGGCATCTTTTATCCCATAGATTTTTTTTACTATCTTTGGGCGGTGTACCCTATGGATTGGGAGGGGTGTGTATCTCTATTTTGACTGGGGTCTATGGCACTCATGTGGGACTAAAAACTTTGAAGGTTCAAACTAGATCGACTAGTGAACCGGTATTTCTCCAGAAGGCCTAACAAACCGACGACGAAGGGGTTGAGATAGGGATCTTTTTATTTTGCGGGGATTGTATAGGGGGAGACAACGTGAGTCCTGAACAGTGTGGATAGGGTTGCTCAATATCCCGCGTCCTTCATCTTATACCATAAACAGTATCTATCGCAATATGATTGGAAACGATCTTTAAAATTATATGGAATGAGAGTTGGGATCATCTGTTGTTCTCAGTAGGTCTTCCATGGGATGGGAAATAGGTTGTGGATGGCGGTTGGAATGGGGTTCCTTGGTGTTTCTTGCAGTGGGATGATCTAGAAGTTTCACTGGCCCCTTTTCCCCTGTTTTTAAGGTTCATTGCAATCGATTTTGTGGTGACGTAGTGGGAGTGAGAGGGGATGGGGTGGGTACTGGGATCGTTTCGTATCTTCAATGGGGGAAAGTGTTTTCTGTTGTCCGGTTCCTTGTTTCTTCTTCTATGGGGGATGATGATAGGCTGCTATGAGAGTGGTGGGATACTCTTAGCATTTTCTTGTGCTATCGATCCTTTTGATCCAGTGATCTCTTGGACCACGGTGTCCGTAGCTTAGGGTATCCGTTGGTAGGGCAGGAGGAGGGGAATTTTTTTGGGAAGGGGCTGATGCAGAAAAACAATCTTCTCGATTTCGTATCTATTGTTAAGTGGTTGGTTCCATGGACAGGGTAAAAGGTGACGTGGACTGGAATAGCGAACGGTTTCCGTTACCATTATGTACATACCAACAATGGGAATGTTTTTTTTCCTGTGTACCCTATCCCTGTCCTCGACTGGGGGATGGTTGTTCCCATGGTCGGAATGGTCGGAATAGAAAAAGTGGCCTATCCTAAAGGATAGACCACAATTTTTTATTCCAATGATCGGGGGTGCCTAGGACCGACCGTTGTTTTTGATTGTGTTTTTTCGACGACGGATAAAGAACAGGGCAGCCACGGCTGTTATCATAGCGGTTGCAGAGAGTGCAATAGCTGTTGGCATGCTGGTGGCTGTGGATGGTACTGTGTCCCCTTTTTCGCCTTTGGGGTTCCCTGCTACTTCGCGTTTCGTACGGGTTGGACCCGGTTCGCTGCTGGGAGAGGGTTTTCCTTCTACTCCGGGGCCCTTATGGTCCCCCTTTTCTTTTCCAGTGGGTTTTGAGGAATCGCCTTCAACGGATGGTTGTTTCCCATCTGATTTTGGGCTAGCAACTTGCCCTGACGATGTGGGTGCTGCGGATGCACTAGGCGCTACTGCGGATACACCAGGTACTACTGCAGGTGCTATGCCGGTGGTGAAGGGTGAAACGGTTACTACCTGGCCCAGGGTGCCATAAGTTCCTGCCAGGTATTGTACCATCTGGAGGGAACCACCTATGTTCATGAGCATGTATTGCCCGGTCTGACACTTTGCTAGCACGCATGCTTTTGCTGCTTCCTCTTTATTATCCACGTTGATGATTTTGAGATCCCCATCCTTCGTGGATTTGAGGGTAACTTTTGCATTGTTGTAATCGAAATAGACTTCACCCTTTTCTTTATCGAACCCCTTGTACTTTAGGCCTGTTAACTGGGTGAAGTCGTTTGTGATCTTTTCATATTTTTCCTTGTCCTCTTTTGTCATATCAACTTTTTTCAAAAATTCCTCAAGGTCTTTCTTTGTAACGGGTATATTGTCTGGTGAAACCGGATGACTTGTTGATTGTTTCCCAGCTGTTTCTTGTTCTTTCGCTTTTGTTACTTTTGCTCTCGCTTCTCCTTCTTTTCTTTTCGTTTCTCTTAGCTGTTCTTGCACCTCTGCTATTTGTCTTTCCAGTTCTTGTTTTCTCGATACTGTCGCTCCCGCTAATTGTTTTCTCAAGTTTGTTATTAGTCTTTGTTTTTCTGTCGCTTCTTCTTCTAATCTTGATACTTCTGCTTCCGCTCTCTCTACTTTTCTCGTTGCTTCAATGGTTTCTGCTTGTTTTTTATAACTACTTAATTTTGTTTCCGCTTTTGTTTTTTCTTGTTCAGAATTAGTTAATTCTGTTTCCGCTATTGTTATGTCGTTGTTAAGAGCGGTTTTTTCTGCATCGGTCTTTGCTTTTTCTTTTCGTATCCTAAGATCGTCTAATTTTTCTTTTGCTTTTGTTGCTTTTTCTGTCATATCGTCTAAATTTGCTTTCAATCTTCCTATCTCTTGTACTCTTTCGTTGTTTTTCGCTTCCATTACACTATTTCTCGCTTCTGCTGCTGTATCTAGCAAACTCTCTCTTTCTTCTCTTTCTATTTCTAATTGTAGTTTCCTTTCTGTTAATTTTAAATCTCCTAATCGATCTCCTAATCGATCCATATCTTCTTTTGATACGCTTCTTGTTTTTCTTAGTCTTTGTTCTGAACCGGTTTCCGTATTCACCGACGGTAGGTTCTGGTTCTGGTTCTTACCTAGGTCCTGGTTCTGGTTCTTACCTAGGTCCTGGTTCTTACCTAGGTCCTGCTTTGGCTGGTCTGGTGGTTCATTACCATTATTAGGTATCGTTCCTGTTTCTTCATTTCCTCGCGCGCTGACTTCCATATCCACCGAGCTTGTCGTTATCATTCCAAGGGTGGTTGTCAGTGATAGTGCCAGAAGGCATAATTTTCTCTTATTGCAACGCATAGAAATTTCCATCTCCCTCTTTTTTGTAACCGAAACGGGACTTTGAATGGGATTTCACTTATACCTTGTTGTGATTGTACATTTCCCTGAAACCATTTCCTATCAGGGCTTTTTGCCTTGTTAAACAAGTGTGCCTGGGGTAGGTAGGTATATTGTTCGGGAACGGCGTGAACCCCTCGTCTATTTTTTATGGTGGGGGGTTCCATCCATGTTGGAGCTGGCTTCCCCAGAAGGGATCGAACCAAACTCCATTCGAAGTGGATATGTTCCTTCCCCAGGATTCAGCAAACCGACCAAGAGGGTAGATCAGGGATCTTTTTTTGTTCTCAAGGATTGTGGGGATAACACGAATCCCAGGCAGTATCGATAGGATTACTCAACATACTGCGCCACCTATCATATACCAAAAGTGGCATCCATTGCAATCTACCTTGAAAACAATATGCGGTACAATCACAAAATGGCTAGTTTGGGGGTATGAAGTGGGGTAGTGTTTCCATAGAGCAAAGAGTGGGTTATGGTTCCCTTTGCTAGGGAATTTGTGATCCGAAATCCTTTCTGTTGACGTACTTCTGAACCTAGTGGGGGGTGGACAATAGGAAGATACGTTTTTATTTAAATAAATTTTATATAATGCTGTATGTAATTCCAGATTTGTTCATATTTATTTTTTCAATATGGAATATGAATTTATATGTCAGGGGCTAATATTGAAAACTTTATCAGGGAAAGGCACTCTGATCCTGGATTGTTATGTCCATTGGAATAAAATATATTCTCATTTTATTTCCATAAATATTGTTACAAAGTATCCATACCAATAAACAAAGTCTTGAGTAGTAACACCGTAAATGGAAGGGGGTTGTTCACCTCCCAAGCAATTGTTCCCCTTTGTTTGGTAGCAGAGGGGTTGAAATAAGGAAAGAGACCCACCCCTGAGGTGGATCGCTTTCTCTATTCCAATGATCGGGGGTGCTTAGGCCCGCCCGTTGTTTCTGATTATGTTTTTGCGACGACGGATAAAGAACAGGGCAGCCACGGCTGTTATCATAGCGGTTGCAGAGAGTGCAATAGCTGTTGGCATGCTGGTGGCTGTGGACGGCACTGTGTCCCCTTTTTCGCCTTTGGGGTTCCCTGCCACTTCGCGTTTCGTACGGGTTGGACCCGGTTCGCCGCTGGGGGAGGGTTTTCCTTCTACTCCGGGGCCCTTATGGTCCCCTTTTTCTTTTCCAGTGGGTTTTGAGGAATCGCCTTCAACGGATGGTTGTTTCCCATCCGATTTTGGGTTAGCAACTTGCCCTGACGATGTGGGTGCTGCGGACACACCAGGTACTACTGCAGGCGCTATGCCGGTGGTGAAGGGTGAAACGGTTACTACCTGGCCCAGGGTGCCATAAGTTCCTGCCAGGTATTGTACCATCTGGAGGGAACCACCTATGTTCATGAGCATGTATTGCCCGGTCTGACACTTTGCTAGCACGCATGCTTTTGCTGCTTCCTCTTTATTATCCACGTTGATGATTTTGAGATCCCCATCCTTCGTGGATTTGAGGGTAACTTTTGCATTGTTGTAATCGAAATAGACTTCACCCTTTTCTTTATCGAACCCCTTGTACTTTAGGCCTGTTAACTGGGTGAAGTCGTTTGTGATCTTTTCATATTTTTCCTTGTCCTCTTTTGTCATATCAACTTTTTTCAAAAATTCCTCGAGGTCTTTCTTCATAACGGGTAGATTGTTTGTTTTATCTGCTTGTTTCGGGGTTCCTGTTCCTCCTGTTTCTGGAGCTGGAGCTGCTGGAGCTGCTGGATCTGCTGGACTTGCTGGATCTGCTGGATCTGCTGGATCTGCTGGACCTGCTGGAGCTGCTGGACTTGCTGGAGCTGCTGGAGCCGCTGGAGCTGCTGGAGCTGCTGGAGCTGCTGGAGCTGCTGGAGCTGCTGGAGCTGCTGGAGCTGCTGGAGCTGCTGGAGCTGGCCCCTTTGCGTTGACCTCGCTACCCACTGAGCCTGTCGTTATCGTTCCAAAGGTGGTTGTTAGTGTTAATGCCAGAAGACCTAATTTTCTTTTATTGCAACGCATAGAAACTTTCATCTCCCTCTTTTTTGTAACCGAAACGGGATCTTGAATGGGATTCCACTCATACCTCGTTGTGATTGTACATTTCCCTGAAACCCTTTCCTTATCAGGGTTTTTTACCTTGTTACTAAGTGTGTCTGGAGCAGGTTAGGTATATTGTTTTGGGAACGGCGTGAATCTCTCGTCTATTCTTTTTGTAGTGGGGGGTCCACTCGTGTTGGAGCTGGCTTCTCCAGAAGGGATCAAACCCAATTCCATTCGGAGTGGATATGTTCCCCCCGAGGATTCAGCAAACCGACCAAAAGGTAGATTAGGGATCTTCTTTCATTCTCAGGGATCGTGGGGATAACACGAATCCCAAGCAGTGTCGATAGGATTACCCAACATACCGCGCTGTCTATCATATACCAAAAGTGGCATCCATTGCAATCTACCTTAAAAACGATATGCGGCACAATCATAAAATGGCTAGTTTTGGGGGTACGAAGTGGGGTAGTGGTTCCATGGGGGCAAAAAACGGGTTATGTTCCCTTTGGCTAGGAAATTTGTGATCTGAAATTTCTTTTGCTGACGTGCTTTTGAATCTAGTGGGGGGCTGACAACAGGGGATACATTTTGCTTCTTAACATAAATTTTATATAAAATATTATATATCATTATGTTTATAATTACATTTTATTCATATTCATTTTTATGTATATATGAAATTATGAAGTTATATGTAAAGAGCGAAATGTTGAAGACTTTATCAGGTAAGTATTCCGATTTTTGATTGTTATGTTCATTTAATATAGAATGTATGCATTTATATTAAATGAATGTTATTATGAAGTATCCATACTCATAAACAAAGTCTTGGGTAGTAACACCGTAGGTTGTTCGCACTCCCCTCCAGACAATTGGTTCCCCCTGTTTGATAGTAAAGGGTTGAAATTAAAGAAAGAGACTCACCCCAGGGGGATGGACCACTCTCCTATGTCAATGATCGGGGGTGCTCAGATCCGTCCGTTGTTTTTGATGACGTTTTCGCGACGACGGACAAAGAACAGGATAGCCGCGTCTGTTATTGCGGCGGTTGCAGAGAGTGCAATAGCTGTTGGCATGTTAGTGGTTGTGGACGGTACTGTGTCCTCCTTTTTTGCTTTTGGGGTTTCCTGCCATTTCCCGCTTACGGGTTGGGCCCGATTCGTCGTTGGGGGAGGGTTTTCCTTCTATCCCAGGGTTCTTACGGTCTTTGCCTTTCCTCCCAGTGGGGGTTGTTTGGGGAAATGTCCCCGGTGAAGGTAGCTTGTCCCCATCTGGCGATGTGGGTGTACCAGGTATTACTGTAGGTGGAATGAGTGAAACGGTTACCATCTGGTTTAGAGTGCCATGAGTTCCCGCTAGGTATGGTACCATCTGGAGGGAACCGCCTATGTTCATGAGCATGCATCTGCCCGGCTTGACACTTTTCTAGCATGCATTTTTTGCTGCTTCTCCTTTAGGGTGTCGGGTCCAAAAGTATGGGTGGCATGGGTTGGGTCCATCTAGGTATCCCCTACCTTACTTTCTATTTTTGCTTCTTATGTAATCATAACATTCTATCCATTAATCCATTCATTCTATATGTAAGACTTGATATAATATGTACTTTTATTTATTTTCAAAGTCTTACTATTCGAATATAACTGTGCCCGGGTAGGGTCTATCCCTATCGTTCCCAATCTAAATCCTATATGAATGATATTCTATACACCTGTCCTCACTATGTAAGCACCGGTTCCATCATTTGTTTTTGGAGCCGAACGACATGGGAGTGTTCATTTGATTCTACGAGGAGCCTGGTTGAAATGCTGGGCTCATTCGACACACCTTTGGGTTTCCTACTACTCATCTTCTTTTCTTGTGGACCAATGTTTCCCATTCCTTCAGGTATTCTTGGTATTCCTTTCTGTACTTGAGATCCATCTCCTCAATTTCTTGATTGGAATCTTTCCTGCTAGCGGCTCTTTCTGAGCAGTCCAGATTCATCTCGGTTTCCTTCATTGTACTGATCTTTTCGTTCCGAAGGTTCTGGTAACGACTCCACAGATTGGACATTTCAATACTCAGCATCCCAATGTCATCACACATTTCCCTGTAGATTCTCATATGGTCCTCTTCATACGGTTTTGGGGTTCCCTGGTATTTGGGTGTTTCCTCTGCGGCCTCTGGGAGTGAGAGGGGAATGACGTTGGCAGTGACTTTCTTATGTAGACCCCCAATCATTCCAAAGTATACTACTATTGTGAGGGGAATTGATACTTTCCTCATCGTCTGCCTCTTCACCTCTATTTTTAGGTATTTTTCAGTATAATGGAGGAGTATGTACATTGTCATAGTATAGTGAAAGGGAGGGTAATGCAAGGGATATAGGGAGGGTGGATGAAGATAAGAGGATATACCTTTATTAAAATAATATAGTATGTTATGAATTATACTATTTTGCTCATATTTCTTGTTTCTACATACACGTACTATAAATCTGAATATCAAGAGGGTTGCTTTCTTCGGTCTTGTGGCCGGGGTAAGCAAATTCGTAGTTCCCCTACATGGTAATCATGTTCCGTTAGGGAAGATAGGGGAAAAAATTCCCTCTGGGGTACCTTCAGGCCGATCGCGAAGGGCGGATCACCGTAGATCGTGGCTTGTCTCTTTCAACGGGGGAGAAAGATCATTTCATTGGTACATTATGTGATATAATTCGTTACTTACTAATAAATATTAAAGTTTTTTATACAACAAACATTTGGATCCCAAAGCCCGATCCTTCACTATCGGGCTTTTCTTGGTGGGAGAAAGGTTTCGTGTGTTCTCGCAATAGAAGGGGTCCAGTCGAAGGTAGAAGGGGGGGCCTTACTCCCCCCAATGAAGTGGAGTGCGGGTTTTTTGGTGTCATCGCGTGTCATTTTGTAGGCAGACAAACCACAACCAAAGAAGAGATTGATACAGGGGGTATTATCAATGGCTACTTGTACATGGAGAAGATCGAGACATTGTAGGGAGGAGTGAAGCAATCTCCTGCCGATTCCTTGTCTCCGAAACTCCGGATGGACCACGATACAGGAATGATGCCCATGTTGGCTACTAGCAAATACGCCAATCAAATTTTTGTTTTCAAAGACCGTCGCCATGTATGTGCCCTTGACTTTGAGGGAGGCTGGTGTCAGGTGTCTCAGCCAACATAGGGTTGCGAGGGTGATGCGTTTCTCCCCATAACGATGGATGAAGGCCAGAATAGGTTTGTGCGCCTTTTCCCAATGGGAATGGGAAATCCGAACGAGGTGTTGTAAGGGGAGTCGTTGCTTCACGACATGCCGCATGATTCCTTCCTCCTCCATAAATGGACCCTCTGTGATTCGTGAGCGTGTTCCCCAACAGGGTTCTTTATTGCAGTCCTTGTTTTGGTTTATGTCGCGGGGAGGATAATATTCAATCATGTTTGTGCCCATGGGTAGGTATGGTATGGTTTCCTAATTTATGGGATGAGGGTGGAATAGGTGGGTACCCCCTATATATTCCATATCATATCACTATTGTTTCCGTCCTCCATGGGACGTTTGTCCCTTGATCCTATGGTAGGAAGGGCATTCCTTAGGGTATTTTGCCTGGGCTTTTGATAGTAATTTTAAATAATTTATATGTAATATGATTTTACTACAATGGGTGAATTTTCCTTTGTGTGCGCAACGATCGTAAACAGTATTGTTTTGTAATAAGACATGTTGTTATTGTATAAGGATGGGGGGAGTCTGGATGTCAGGTAATGAAATGCAAAGAGGCCCGGATCGTGGTGTCCGAGCTTTTTTATAGGGGATGGGTCTATGGAGTCCTCCGATACTAGGGTATTTTTATCAGGGGCCTGGGGGATGGAAAGGGATGATTCCATAAATTTAGAATCCTAAGGATCCAACATTATTTTGTCAAGGGAAGGAATTGCTTTGCCCCCGATGAAATGGAGGGTGGATTTTTGGGTAATACCACGGGTCATCTTATAGGCTAACAACCCGCAGCTAAAACAGAGTCTCAAGCTGGCTATGTTGTCAATGGCTACCCTGGCATAGAGGAAATCTAGTTGTTGCAGCGCGGCCTGCAGCAACTGTTCGCCGACGCCTTGACGGCGGAATCTAGGATGAACGACAACGCAAGCGTGGCGCCGACCATGTTGTTGGATGGCAAGTACACCGATCAAGGTACGTCTGTTGAACATAGCTGCTATGTAGGTTCCTTTGATTTGTAAACCAGTGGACGATAGTTTTCCCAACCAACGTCGGGTCCTATGGGTGATGCGGTCTTCCCCATAGCGCCTTATGAAGGTAAGAATGGGTGCACGTGCGACATCCCACTGGGAAGGGGATACCGCGATCAACCGCATGGTTCTGTTTCCCCCATGTTGGAGGTAATAGCCAGGCATTGATTGAGGTAAAGAGAGTATTCAATGAGATTTCGCAGGGAGCGGGCCCGAATGCCCGGTTCATCGAACTTCATGGGTTTGGCGTTCGCTTCTAGAAACCATAGGGATCCTTTGGGGTCGATCCCCCAGTCGATGGACATTTCACCGATCGTTGAGCCCTGTTGTTGTTCAATATGGCGGGCTAGTGAGATAGCGGTTAGATTGATGCATTCCTCCAGCATTTTGGCTTTAGATCCAAAGACATTGGTGAACACAACGTGAAGGGGTGCAATTTTCCCACCACGGGGCACATGGGTGGAAATGGACGTATCCCCAGCAATGCGAATGCCGGAACCGGTGACTTCCCAATCCCCCTTGCCATTTTTTTGTACCAGTGTTCGGATATCAAACGGGCGACCTTGGTAGCGGGCTAGTTCAACTCCCTGTTGAACAAGATATCCCCCCTTATTTTTTTGTTGGCGCATGATCTGTAACCATAGGGAAGAAAAACAAGTGGGTTGTTGTCGGATGTGATGCTGTCGCAGCTGATGGATCAACTCAAAACCTTTGGGTGTTGATTGTGCACGCATTAGATGGATACCGGCCCTCCCCTCGACCGGTTTGATATACAGGGTTGGGAATTTTTTTAACATTTTTTGCAAAGAGCGCGGGGTTAGGGGCATGGTGAGTGGGGTAAGCTTGCGAAGCTGGGGGGAGGCGAGGAGTTTTTTATGGATGTGCCATTTGTTGAAGAAACCCGGATTGAAGAGGTGGATATGGGGGGATTTGTGAAGGGATCGTAACAACTGTTGTGTACGTGGATGTTGTTCTATTTTTCGGTTGGGGAGACGGTTGTAGATCACGCGGGGGAGTGGTAGTAGAATAGGTGACCAATCTTGCGTACGAGGATGCAAACGGTATCCTTTTACCCAGCCATTGGAGTTTTTTCGCAGAAAGCTGCGTGGGGTGATGATCAGGACAGAAACGCCCATTTTTTCTCCGACACGGGCAATGTCAGCAAAATTTTTATGATTGCCACGAAAGAGTGTTTGGCCGTCTGCGGTGAGAATGCCGAGACAGGGGAATTCTCCGAATTTTCCTGTTTGTGGAAACGAGATAGGGATGGTATCCAGTTTCGTCACGCAAGATCCCTCCTTCCGCGGCAAAAGCACAATTTCACTGAATGAAATTAGCTAGGCGTAGGCTATAATCAGTAATACATTTGGCGGACTCCCTACCTGCCTCCCGTAAGCTGGGATGGTTGAAGATATGGCGTCCAGGCTTAGCATTGACCTCAAATAACCATACATGGCCATTTTTATCGATGCCAATGTCTAGTCCCAATTCACCCAGCGGGCCCGTGGTAGTTTGCGATTCCAATGTTTCCGCCGTCTTGATGGAGGCAGTGACGATGTTCTTGTAAACCGTTGTGGATTGAGGGCCAAAAATAGCCGCCAAGGCATCTTTGGAGGAGGTGATATGTCCCCCTGTGCGTATATGGGTCGTTATGGAACCTGGTCCAGCGATTTTGCAGCCAAGGGCGACTGCCTTCCAGACGCCCTGACGGTTCTTATGCATGTGCACACGAAAATCCATAGGTCTACCATTGTACCGAATCAGGGCAATATTTTGTTGTACAAGGTAATTCCGGAAACGTTCCGGTTGATGACCAAAATGGTGATGCAACAGCTGGTCCAAGCGTTCGAAACGGTGTAGGACCGTTCGTCGCGAGTGAAAACGACACAGATAGGAATGGTCAGGGGGTTTCGTAATACGTAGGATACCTAGTCCTAGGCTACCCCGGCTCGGTTTGAGGTAGACAATATGATGTCGTTCCAACATATCCTCAATGGTTTTCAGAGAAGGGGCAAGAAAGGTTTCCGGAATCCAAAAGTGGGTAACGGGATGTTGGCTCAATAGGCGGTGGATTACCCATTTGTCAAAAAATCCCTGATTGAATATTTGGCAACCTCTGGTTTCGCGGAGACGGAGAAGACAAGATTGGACATGCTTCAGATTTTCGGAACGTCGGTTGGGGACACGTTCATAGACAACATCGGGGAAGGGGGAGATGTATCGGACCCAACGCTTTGGTCCCTTTCCCATATGCCGATAGTACCACCCCGAGATGGAACGCTGTTTTTCGTCTACCATTTCAGGTGTGAAAACGAACAAGAAGGCATTTTCACTGGCCCCTGCCTCAAGGAACCAACGGAAAAGGGAGGAGCGTTTTCCAAATGGATGGGTCTGATTACCGGTGTAACCTGTGGTTAGAATACCAATCAGGGGTCCTAAACGCAGAATTCCCGCGTCGTAGACAATTCGTATGGGTCCCGCATAGGGGAGGAGTAGTTGTTGTGCCAATGTGTTGGAAAGGGCTAGTTGGGGCCTGTTCCCTGGGACCTGGAAAATTTGTACCTGTGTGAACCGATTCCCCAGTTTCAACAATATTTGTTTACCATGCGTGCATCCGATGCGTTTGTTGAGTGCTTTCGTTACTGTCAGTCGTTGGGCGGGTCCTTTATGGGTGAGCAGGATTTTGCAAATTGAAGCGTGCATAAGTTTCCCGTCCTCCTAGGCACCACCGTGCATCTGTGTTAGCAGGGAAGCAGCATAGCGAATGGGTAGGTGGATCGATTTCCTGCGGACAGCCCGTTCCGCCGTATGGAGAAAAATGGCCCTCCCCGGTTTGGAGTTTACTTCTAACAACCAAGCCCGTCCTCCGGGATCCAGGCCGATATCGATACCCAGTTCTACCAATTTGCCGTGAGTAGCCTCCAATGCCCCTGGAACAAGGTTTCCTATTTTTTCAAATTGTTCATAAATGGATTCGCGTAGGGAGGTGGGGTAGTGTTGGCTGAGAAAGCGGGCCAGGACCTCAACCTGTCCACCACCATGCAAGTTAGCAGTAATGGTATGGGGTTTACCAATTCGGACGCCCGCTCCTGTAATGTTGAACTGCCATCGTTCGTTTTTTTGGACGAGTAGGCGGATATCAAAGGGCTTTCCGGAGGGTGTTTGCAGGGGAAGGAAGGTTTGAACGATGTGTTTTTTGAAACGTAGACGTGAGGTGATCCATTTACGTAAGGATGCTAGACCACGTACCTTCCTATGAAAGGTCTCATTGCTGAACGTGCGTCCGCGGAGCTGAAATAGTGATTCGGATGGGTTTCCAAGGCACTCAATAGCTACCACACCCCGTCCCAGGCTGCTCATATCGGGTTTGAGGAGGGCGGATGTATGTTGTTGCAGGAATTCTATTACAGTTTCTGTATTTTCACATAACTCAGTGAGTGGCAGAAAAGGCAAAATTTCTTTCTGTGTTTGTAGCAATTGGTATGTTTTCCATTTTCCTGCTAACGGTCTACCCAGAAACCGGACCTGGGGATCCTGGCGGAGCCGTTGAATGAAGGTTCGATAACGATAGTGCTGTTCGCGACTTCGATAGTAACAACGGTCGTATAGGAGAGAGGGGAGGGGTTCACGTTGCGAAGACCATTTTTCCTTGGTTCCTGCGTTGGAATTGTGGTGCCATGCTGTAACCGTTCGTTGCTGCCAGTCAATGGAATCGGGGTGGAGAATGATTACACGTAGGTTGTGGAGACGGCCAATTGTGGTCAACTGTGAAAAAAAGGCGGCTTCAGAAAAGGGTGGTTGGAGTCCCGGACGTTCACAGGTAAGAATCCCTAGTGTTCTATTGGGATTCAGGAGTGGTGCCATATTTCTCGTGCCCTCCTTCCTTGGCTGCCATTCCAGCGAGATATAGGGTATAGGCCAGCAAACGTCGTACGGAGGGCCTTGGTGCGTTCGAAGACAAGGCATCAGAATTAGGAAGGGTTCCCTCCCCCTTAGAGGGTTTAGAGTTCACTTCAATGAGCCACCATTTTCCATGGATATCGATGCCAAGGTCAATACCGAGTTCAGCGTAGTGTCCCGTAATTTGCTCCTCGAAGGCTTGTGCTACCTGTAATGCCAGATGATGCCATACATGGGAATGGTTATGGGGTGGAAGTGATAATTGGGAGATGACTTCGGTCGTTCTCCGGATGGTTCCCCCACGTGATACGTTGGAGACGAACTGTTGGGGACCAGCAACCCGGGCCACAGAGGAGGTGGTACACCAGCTTCCCCTTCCATCCTTTTGTACGAGGACGCGTAAGTCAAAGGGACGGCCCTCGCATTGGGCGAGTTGAAGGCCTTTTTGGATGAGATAGGGCCGTTTTTTTATGTTATTTCGTATGAAACGAAGTAGGTTCGTTGCCGAGGGTGCGGTGTGATTATGGATGCCGTTGGGCAATGTGCGTTGGCAGATCCATTGCCGGGAGGGTGCGCGGAGTACACGCAGAATTCCGTAACCACAGCTTCCATGGTTGGGTTTGAGATAGAGAATGGAATGTCGTCGTAGCATTCGAAGGAGATTGGGTTTGGTGAAGGGGATCGTTTCGGGGAGTAGGGGCCGTGTATGACGATTCTGTCGGAGTTGCTCGTAAACTTGTTGTTTGCTTAAGAAACATTCATTAAAAATAGGGATACTATATTCATCTCGCAATATATGCAGTAATTTTTGTATGCGCTCCCGTAGTTCCGCATGGCGAGGGGCAATGCGGTTGTAGATGATGTCGGGAAGGGGGAGGGTAACGGGTAACCACTCCCGGTTGGCGAGAATCCAGCCTTGTGTTTGTCCACGGGAAGGATCCAGACGTTGGGTGGTGAGTATGGCCACCTGGAGGCCGGTTTTCTTGCCTGTTTTGGCACATTCGATAAGGAAGTCTTCGGACGTTCCGAAGGGTGGTTCAAAGGGCTTTTTTGTTGATTCATGGAAGAGGATGCCCAGGAGGGGTCCTAGTCGAATATGAGATGCCTTGGGATCAAAGTGTGCATGGAAGATGGAGTCTTTCTGGACCTTGAGACTAGCTGCAAGGGCGGTGCTGATGCCGAGCTTATGGGTCGGGAATGAGGGCTGTTTCCTGACTGTGGCGAGGGACACGAGTGATCCATAGGAAATGGAGATGATGGCGGGTATCTTGCCAAGCTTTTG
Source organism: Pasteuria penetrans (assembly GCF_900538055.1). Classification (NCBI taxonomy): domain Bacteria; kingdom Bacillati; phylum Bacillota; class Bacilli; order Caryophanales; family Pasteuriaceae; genus Pasteuria; species Pasteuria penetrans. The sequence goes on along the minus strand of NZ_UZAC03000001.1, from coordinate 951,470 downwards.
TGTCGTAAGGGTATTGAGTAGGATATATTTCCCTTCTCCATGGAGTGTGGTGGCGACCACCTCTACTTGAACTTTTGCAAGCCCCATGCGAATCCCCTTCCCGGCCACCCCGTGGAATTGTAAATACTAGTAATCGTTGTATGGATTGGTTTGTTATGATGTATTGTCGGGGAAAGCTTTTGTGTGGGATGGAGAAAAACCCTTTGCCTTCATGGTATGCACGTAGGGGGGACGAGGTGCAGGGGGCATCCTATGGCCCACGAAAGGGTGGCCAAGTGGATGGCTTCATGGAAGGATATGCGAATCTAGACAGGTCTTGCGTCCTTGTCAATGTTTGGGATATAATTTCTCGATGCCGTGGTGGGTAGAGCTAGGGAGGTTATGTTTCGGGGGATCTTTGCTGGGATGTCGAGTGGTACTAAGGTAGATTGAATTCTATTGGTTTATGCCTAGTTTGGACGATCTGTTGTTGGGCGGGGATGGGCATGGGTGGTGTGCGGTTCGGGGGATTTTATGAAGGGGGTTGGGGTTGTGAAGGTGACATTTTGTGGTCACTCCTGTTTTTTGTTGGAACATCAGATGCACAAAATCGTGGTGGATCCGTTTCTAACGGGAAATCCGAAGGCGATATTACGACCCGACGATGTCCAGGTGGATTGGATTCTACTCACTCATGCCCATCAAGATCACTTAGGGGATACAATTGAGATCGCCAAGGCGAATGGGGCCACAGTGGTCACTATGCATGAGTTGGGAATCTGGTTGGGATGGCAGGGTGTAAAAACAAAAATCTTACATATGGGAGGAAGTTTCCAATTTCCTTTTGGTCATCTCAAAATGATACCGGCCTGGCACTCTTCCGGTTTGGTACGGGAGGAGGAGAAGGTAATTCTCCCTGGTGGGGTCCCTGTTGGGTTTCTATGGACCGTAGGGGGTCGGACTCTCTATCATGCCGGGGATACGGCTCTGTTTTCAGATATGCGCTTGATCAACCGTGGAAAGCCAGTGGATCTGGCCCTATTACCCATTGGCGATTGTTATACGATGGGGCCACAGGACGCGGTTTTGGCTGCAGAGTTTCTCGGTGCACGTGCGGTAATCCCTTGCCACTATGATACCTTTCCCGAGATTCGTCAGGATCCGGAGAGGTTTGGGCAGGCTTTACGGGAACGGGGTATTCAGCCCGTTTTGTTAAAAGTAGGTGAATCCCACACCTTGAAAACCCTAAAACAACTGTAGTGAACGTATGTGCGGGTTTTTCCGGTTCATGAGGGCTAAAGCGAAATTCATTGGGCCCTTGGGTGTTGAGTTAGATGTCCCCAGTATGGTTTCTAAATTCTCAGGGGGAATTTATTGTAATTTTTAATCAGGTATGTTTACCCACTATATGAGGATGGTACCGTGCAATTTTCTGTGCGGAATGTACTATCTATAAATATATTCATACTTTTTTATAAATAAATATGAAACATAGTAGTATCAATTAATGACAATGTTGGTCTGTACCGGCAGCATCCGAACGGTTATGTGCATTTTTCCAGGGGGGTTTCAGTCCTAATTTTTTACCTCCCCAGGGGACATTTTCATATATTTTTTGTGAAATAATTTTATTATTAATTTGTATGGATAGAAAATCCGTTCTTGTTTCTCACTCTTCTTTTGTCCATTTTAAAATATAAATGGTGCTACTGTGAAAAGAATGGTTCGACAATTTTTTCTCCGAGTATCCTTTTCTAGAATTTGATACCCTCCCCGATCATTAATAAAATTTACTAGATGTATTGGTTGGATAGTACTCGTTCTTTCATCCTGTACTCTCTTTTGGAAATATGTCGACACGGTATTTTGTAATGGATGATTTATTCATATTATTATGCATTCACACGCAATCCCTATATGTCGTTGAGTGAAAAACTATGGTAAAAGCAATGAAAAAGCCATCTGTCATTATTGTATAATATTCACTACTATAATAAAAAATATTATAAGGGGAATAGGTGACAGATGGGGCAGCATCCGGACGGGTGTGTGCATTTTTCGGAGGGGATTTTTAGTCCCACTTTTTTGCTTCCTTGGGTGACCTTTTCTTGTATTTTTTTAAGCATAATTGTCTTATTAATTTGTATAGATAGAAAATTCGTTCCTGTCTTCCAACCTCCTCTCGTCCATTCTTATTATGAATCCTATAGGGATTGGAAAAAAGGCGATTCTTACTTTACCAAATTTTCAATCTAAATCGCAAAAAACACATGATTCCATACTATTTCTGCTTTCTTCCTAATCCCTATGATTCATGCTATCCTCTAGTCCGTTGTTTCCTGCCGTTTTTGGTGATCACGGAGACAGAAGAGGGTGGATATCCGATAAGCAGCCCTGTCATCAGGATAGCAGCGAGCTTTGTTCGTAATATGTTTTAAATTACCGTTTAAATTCTCCAGGATGTTGGTACTCCGATTCGACTTCTGATGGGTAAGGTCGTGTCCGAGGTGGATGGTGATATCTCGCAGGCCCTTTCGCAATACTTTTACCGTTTTCGGGTCCACTTCTTTATAATCCTCGCAGATCCTCATGCCAACTGCATAGGTCACATAGGTAAAAAAGGGGGGGAAGAGCTAGAAAACCAAAATATACTTTTTATATTTTAATATAGTAAATTTATTTTATATAGTAGTCCATGGGAGGAGCACCTCAAATGGGGGGAAATACTCCCCCAAAAGCCCTGTTCAGAAATTCACACCCCCAACGGGATGCTGCCGGTACAAAGGGTAAACCACTCATGGGCGAAAGAACACTATATGAGAGTCGAAACCCCGTCAACTACGGGACCGGAGAAAGCAATATTCTTGAAATATAAATTCATATTGAATATATAAAGAAACAACCGATATGAATAAAAATAGAATTATATAATAAAATATTGTATAAACTCTATTTAAATAAAAACATATACACCTTTCGTTAGCCACCCTCTACTTGTTTTGCTGGGGGTTGATCTTCATTTATCAGATAAGTTACAATTTTTTGTGGTTGGTTCGTTTTTTCTTGGGGACAAGGTAAAATCTGACATCGATTGACACCGACTAGATTTTGGGCAGCATTCCGTTGTGGGTGTGAGTGTAAGTGGATTGGACGGGGTTTTCAGGTGGGATTTTACCCCCATTTTCGAGCCCGGTGATATTCAAATACTGATGTGTAAAGGGTGGTTGAGTTTAGTGTTGACTAAAGGTACCCGTATTAGAGGGACGGTTATTACTGTTGCGTGCTCCTTTCTTATGCTAGGGTCGTTTACAACAAACGTTGGGCAGGTGTCTGTTGCGGGGGAAACTATGGGTATAGGATCTATGACAGGGGAAAATCGTCAGGAAGACGTTTTGTCGGGTTCTGAACGGCCCTTTACCGGTATGTCTGAAGGGAATCCAGGAGAAAAAACACATAAGCGTTCTAAGCGATTGGTACCAGTACTCGCTGGTCTAGTTCTAACGGGAGTTACACTTTGGTCCGCCGGTTGTGAGACAGAGAAGAGATATCGGGATGGTTCATCCGAAAAGACCTTTCGGGGCGTCCGGTCCTAGAGATCTTCGAAGGAGGTAGTTTTCAAACCAGGAAGGGGGGGTCTGCCAACATAGTTGTATGGGGTTGCTATCTTTCACTTCGATAGGCGACCTCACGATTTTTTCGTTTATCTCTGGGCCATGGCATTCATTGTTTCCGGGGCACTTTTCGGAGTTATTTACCCCAAGGGAAAGGGTTATTTTGTTTTAGGCCCTTTGCAAATGAACGGATTTGTTATGTTGCTGAAGACGCTTTGTTTTGAATTATCATAATGGACCCTCTGGATTCCTTCGTTTTCATGTAGTTTATATACTGTTATTTGGGGCTGGTGCGTTCCTTTGTAGCGTGAGGGATCTACATGAATACCTTCCCTTTTCCCTTTGATTCAAAGGATTGCTAACGCAAGAACCATTGCATTTTTTACAACCTGGGGATCTAGAGACCTGGTCCGGGTTTGAAAAAGGGACTAATTCTGGGAGAATAGTGCAGAAATACGGAGGTTTATATTGTCTCAGAATATTACAATAGATCTTTTAGGAAGAATGTTGCTTGAGGTGTTACTTGTTTTGTTTGTTGTACGATTCGATCGTGTTTACTATCAGCATACAGTGGTGTTGAAGGATAGTTCCTGTTGGGAATCACTCCAAAGATGGGGTAGGGTAGTGGACATTTTCTTAGCGGTACTATATGGTGTTTGGGTGGTACACTATGTATCCACTAAGTTTATACCTGTTATCGAGAAATGGTCATTACCTGCCCATCTTTTCTATTTACCAGTCCCTGAGCAGCTCTCTCTTTGTGGCCTCATTATTCTGTACTCATCATTAGGTATATTTTTTGTGTGGCCTTCGTTTCGATCGTATATACTATCCCAATTGCGACTCAATCCCCAGCGATACCTTCATCGCATCTTGGTATGGTGGGTGTTTTCCTGTTTCATTGATTTTATATGCGTAAAGTCCTTCTACCCAAATACCATTTATGAATATTTGGATTGGATTGTGGATGGTCAGGTTGTATTGCTTACATGTTGCCAAAAAGTATTACTTGTTGTGTATGCTTTAGGTGCTGGTGTTACTCGTAACTGGGGGGAAATGCTAGTTCGGTTAGGACTGAATAGAAAACCCACAGTAATAGATTCTTTGGGGGTTTGTCTCTCTAAAATAGGGTATGATTTTTTAATATCAAAAACATATTATTTTTTATTTTTATATTTATTTTCATATAAATCTAGTAATCCTCCGATCCCATCATTGGATTGGCCGGCTCTTATAGCAGTAACAATTGGACCGGGGATTTGGGAAGAGTTGTTTTTTCGGGGCGCCCTCCAGCCGCGTGTGGGTATTTGGATTACCAGTATTTTGTTTACTCTGAAACATGTGCAGTATGATTGGCACGATCTTTTTATTGTTTTTCTTGATTCACTGTTCCTTGGATGGATTGCACGCCGCTATTCCATATGGTTTTCTATAGTGTTGCATATGTACCATAATTTTATGGTTTAATTGTAATGATCATGGTGTTCGATTGGAAAACATAATGAATTTTGGTTTTTCAATGAGGTGTCAGTTCAAAAGTATGGGTGACGCTGGTTGGCCGTTCAAGGGCCCCCGGACTTTAATGCCTACTGGAGGGGTGCAAACAACCCCCCTCTGATTTATGCCTATAAGTATCACTATTCAAAAATCGGTGATATCCCCGTTGATTTTCTGGATCTTGGCCGTATATCGGACCTGGGGATTCAGTATCAGGAGTGAGGGTTGAACCATGGTTCGATAGACCGAATGTATCGTGGTAGGTTTCTGTGTTTATATCTGCCTAGATTTGGATTCTCGGCAGCATCCCGTTGGGGGTGTGAATTTCTGAACAGGGTTTTTGGGGGAGGATTTCCCCCCATTTGAGGTGCTTCCCCCATGGACTGCTATATAAAATAAATTTACTATATTAAAATATAAAACGTATATTTTGGTTTTCTAGCTCTTCCCCCCCTTTTTTACCTATGTCACTATAGTACTTGACCCATCCTAATTCGTTAAACCTAATTCGTTAAAAATGGTAATTAATTTCCATTTTCTTTTTGTTTATTTTTCTGTTATACTATTCCGTAAAAATTGAAAATTTTATGGAATAGAGGGGGATATGGATTGATGAACCACACTACTTATACCGCCTTACCGGCCCCTATTTGTGATAAAAAAATGGAGAACGATCTCCTAGAGCGGGTACAATTATGGAGAATGTAAATTTGCCGGATTGTGTGCTTCCCAACCCCTGAGGAGAAGGGTTTTGCGCACAAAGGGTTCCTTCCAGAAAGGATACCCTTGTTTCGAGATTGATTGCGCTTTTCTCCGTGCTTTCCTCCCATAGTTTGCCCTACGAATCCCCCTGATTCACGCAAGGTAGGGCTGGCGTCTCAGCCAACCCTACCGTAGAATTGTCATACGAATTTCCCATCCAATCCCAATTTTCAGACTGTCTATGGGGTCCTATCCCGATCCGAGGGGGGTTGCTCTTGGGTTCCAGTGATCCCTCCGGGTGGTGTTTCCGTTGTACTATCCTTGCCCTTGCCAGTACGGGTCAGACTCTCATCGGAGACAGGGTTGGTGTTCTCAATCCGCCGATCTCCCCACACAGGAAAGTCCTTGCGAATGGGATATGCAACGTGCACAGTATCCCCTTCGATTGAAGATACCTGGCCTTTCTCAAACCCCGGGGGAGCCCCCTCCCAATTCATAGTCTTCCCAAGCTCTTTCAACTTCTCTTTATCGGAGACACGGAGGACGAGCTGTAGCTCCCCACGGAGTAGCCCCTCCTGGTTGTACCGATCTACGTACTCCGCTCCCTCGACAGAAACACCCTCATTCATCTCGTAGACAAGATCATAACTTATTCCTGTTCTTTTACCCTTCTCCTCCTTGTAACTAACAAAGGAAACACTCGGAGTAGCCACTATACCCCCTATTTTTATAGGGTCCGTTCCACATGTTTCAGTCTTGCCGGACAAGATACCGCCATAGTATAACCTAAACCCTCTACCCTCCCTGGTCTCTCTAGTAGGTGAAGCCGAAAGGGTCTCCCCATGATCACCGCAACGCCACGGCTCATCCATACGCGGAAGCGATTGTGAGGGGGAATCAGTTCCAGCATTGGTATTGGCCAAGGAAATTTGGGTTGATACCAATGGACCGAGCACCCCGGACAAAACAAGACCAACCTTCATATGCCATTTTCGTGTTACCCATATACTCATGAATCGTACACCCCTTCCTTTTCTAGAGGGATGGATCCCCCACCGTAACTTTATATCATAACTTTAGAAAACTATGTCCAAACGATCCTTGATTTCCCCCCCATGGATCCAAAGAGAGGAAGGAATAGCTCCCCCCATTCACGCTCCATACAGGGGTTGCGTTGATATCAGAGGGTGTCCTATGACAGGCATATATATTTTTACTAAAATAAATTTTATAAAATATTATATTGAAAAAAATGAACAAAAAATAGATTCAGGGATGGATCATCAGATAACACAGGGAGGACAAGGGGGAGACCCTCTGGAAGCCCCGACATGAAATTGGGGATGCAACCCTAACATATAACGAACTCCGAAAAAATACAGAGTATCTACAAGGCCACTCCAGCGGATATCTTCCACTAACTATCTATTTCCTATCTCCACACAGGGAAACCCTTACTAACGGGATATACAACATACACGATCTTTCCCTTGATCGAAAATATCTGGCCCTTTTCAAATCCCGGGGGAGCTCCCTCCAAATTCATCGTCCTCCTAAGCTCTCTCAACTTCCTCCCATCGGAGACACGAAGGGTGAGATGTAGTCCCTCCCTATGTGCTTCTGCATATTCCGCTTTCTCAACAGAAACACCCTCACTCATTTCGTACACAAGATCATAACTCAATCCCATGCTCTTACCATTTTCCTCTTTATAATTAACAAAGGAAAACCTTGGGGTAGCCACTATACCCCCCATCCTCATATGGTCCGCTTTGCATGCCTTTGTCTTATAGGACAAAGTATCGTAGTATAACTTGAACCCCTTACCGTTCTCGGTTTTTCTAATATCCCCCGCCCAAAGGGAATCTCCATGATCACCGCAACGCCATGGCTCATCCACATGTTGGAGGGATTGTGAGGAGGAATGGGTTCTAACGTCGGCCAAGGAAACTTGGGTTGATACCAATGAACCGAGCACACTGGATAAAACAAGACCAACAGCAGCCCTCGTATGCCACTTTCGTGATATATCCATAGATTGCACACTCCTTCTGTTTGCTAACCCAATGCAGAAAAGATCATTCGATATATTCTCATCATTGAGCCGCAGCCATTCTCACCATCAGATTCCATCTGCAATCTTAAGGATTCCGGCCGGAAATTTTCCTCTCTTGCAGGATTCCACCTCCTCATTCGCAATTCTATAACAATATTAAAAATTATGTCAAGAGGGGTGCGAATGGCCCTTTCCTATGTACTTGGTATGAAATAGTACTTCATGGTATACATATGCTTTATTGGGATGAACCCAACCATTCGAGGTCAGGGTACCTTCCTGATAAAATATTCAATACAATGAGAAAATCGATGCCCGCGGACTCACCTTCACCCCGGTGCATTCCATGTTTTTTTTCTTGTGGGGGGTTTAGCTGAAATGATGGTTTTATGAATGCACACACCCATTCGGATGCTGCCCCCAGAATAGGGGGAAATATCCCTCAAAGACCCTGTTCATAAATTCACACCCCCGACGGGATACTGCCACTTTCACAACGTTTTATTCAACATACTCTTATCTAATATAATTATATATACTGTCATTTATGGATGCTGATGATCATAGTGTCCCAGGATCTTTTTCTCATCTTGTTCTTTATACCCATTTCGGGTTATGATTCATTCGAAAGAGGGAAATATCCGCCCTATTTCCCATTATTTTCTATAGGGTGAGATACCCATGAGTCCCCGAATTTCAGAGGTAGGATTCGTGGGGTATGTGCCCTTCAAAATTTTCCTGGTAAAGGACCCTCCTCTGTTCATCTAGCTTTTTCCTGTACCGAACGGATAGGGGGATTTCAACGATTTTTCTTTATTTTCTGTAGATAGTGCTTATTTTGCAGGTGTGTTGATGAAAATTAAGGTCCCTGTACCCATCCCGAAGTTTTTCTCTATGGAATTCCTGAACATCTCCGGGTGAGGAACTCTCTGCCCCCGGGGCAAAGATTCCGCAACGATCATCATTACGATACTATTTCGTCCATTCCTCATTGTGGGGGTAGGGAAATAGCTAATTGATAGGGAATGCATGCTGGAGTGTTTGCACGAAGGCTCTGGATGTGTTTTTTCGGATTCGTTGGGTTGCTAGTGTATATTTCATAGGCGGTCTTTGTATGTGATGGTTTCCGGTTTTTTTGAGTCGCCCCGGGGTCGTTTTTTCTATTCTTTTTAGGTTGGATTTTCTCAATGGGGGGAAGGAACAGGAGATGAGCAAGCGTGCGGTTGTTTTACTGAGTGGGGGTTTGAATACTACAACTTGTATGGGAATGGCCCAATCGGAAGGGTGTTCTCTGTATCCGCTTACCTTTATCTACGGACAGCGGCATGCTCGTGAAGTTACGGCGGCTCGTGAGGTGGCAGAACATTATGGGGTTGCCAAGCAGCATCGATGGATTCCGCTTCCCTTGTGGACCGAGAGGGGATCCAGTGCGTTGACGGATCCGGGTTGCCCTGTTCCTAAGACAAGGGGTGACGAGGGCATTCCCACTTATGTACCGGGACGCAATCTTGTCTTTCTGTCCTGTGCTATAGCTTATGCAAAGATGATTCGGGCCTCTGAAGTTTACCTGGGTATCAGCGTTGTAGATGATAGTAGTGATCCGGATTGTAGTCCGACCTTCCTCGATGCTTTCCGGGTTGTAGTGAGGGAGGCAACTTGGTCGGGTCGGGGGGAACATACACCGAAAATTCATTCCCCTTTCCTGCATTGCAGTAAGTCGGAAATCATTGCATGGGGGTTACAGTTGGAAGTGCCCTATCATCTCACGATCTCATGTCATCGGGGATTAGAGGAGGCTTGTGGACAGTGTGATCGTTGTAATGTACGTAGAAAGGGTTTTACCGCATGCAACACAGAGGACCCCAGTCCTTATGCGGGTTCCCCTCTAGTTTCCCCATGACCCTTCTATTTCCGATTTGTACCCCCAAAGGATTGTCCTCTATCATTGTAGGAAGTTCCCTTGCTCTTTCAACCCTTTTTGGGACAATGCCCTATCCTATCCACCGTGGCGACTCGTTGGATTGGTTTGCGTTTTTCTAGGTCCTCCGCATCCTTTCCGTGTGTCTTGTGGTCTGCGTTGTAGGTAGTTCTCCACGATGAGGGTATGCAGGGTCCAAGTCGGCCGATAAAAATGAATTTTCATGTAATGTTCCATACCATATATCTAGTAATAAGTACCCATTGTATAATTATTAGGAATTAAAATACTTTCATAATATATGTTCCATCGTCCGTGAACCATTCCAACCACAAGTTGGACCTCGCTCTCCGTAGCCGGAATCATGACCTATGATAAAAATTAGATATTGGGCCCCCCTTACGTTACGAAGGGGGGAATTCGCAGCTGTGGAACGCGTGATCAGGGGTCCTTGTGGGTTGGAAAAACTGTAGTTCCCTCGTGCTGATTGGGTGTATTTGCAAGATGGGTTCCAATGATTTCCCGTTCCACTCTCTTCCATCGGTTTTGGATGCTACTTATGATTTCCCTACGTGTCATGAAATCAACGTCTCCCCTCTGTGACGACGGGCCCTATGCAGGGGAACCCTATGCAGGGGAACGCTACATACACATAGGTTTTTGTGGTTTAGGACTGTGGTATATCGTTTTATATAGACAGGGCCATAGGGGGGGTCCTTCCTCTCCCTTACCTGGTATTGGCAACGTTGTAGGGCCCTCATCCGTTGAAACCGTAACCTATGGGGAGGGACGGGCCCTGGATAGGGTTCCCCATTTCAGAACCGGGATCCCTATTTAGAAGGAATTCGTGGTGGGGTCTGGGTAGCGACCCTACAATGGGGTTGCATCCCAAATTTGGTGTCAGGGCCCCGCAGGGTCCCTTTTTTGTCCTCCTAGTGTCCCACGGACTTTACCTTTTATATCCATTACGAATAGTATCATTGGTAAGAAAGTATCCCCGGGGGGCGGATCCACGGGCAGCGTAAGGGGCTCAAGAGGACCCAATTTTTTTGTGGACACTGCACACTTGGGATGCAATCGTCTCTCTACCCATACGGGATCCGGAGAACCCCCCACGGACTACGGAGGTGGGGGACCGCCACAAAGAAAATCCCAGATTTTCGTAAACGATGTCACAACCGGGACACAATCCCAGGGTCTCCTCTGTGTAGAAAGGGAAAAATTAGGCAGGACGATGGATCGTTCGGGGGGTGAGTCCCTTCGCCCTGGCTAGGAGTTTCTACCGATGTGGGAAGGGGAGGAACTGTTCGTATCGGTGGTTTGATGGGTTTCTGGAATGAACCAACAACCAAGTGGGGTTCGATCAATATGGACCTCGAGCGGGATTTTGCTGAGTTCCCGTTCAATCCGGGTAGCGATTTCCTCCGATTCTGTAAAAGCCGAGTACCCTCGCTTGAGCCGCTCAATTTTTTCACGGGCAATTCTTTTTCGATTGATGATCATCGACCATAACCCCCTTTTTCCCTAATCTAAGCGGCGGCAAAAGTACCTGGTATATCACAAAGCTGAAGGACAGACCACGTAAGGAAGGATAAAATATGTTCTTGCATATTCTTCCATCCGTCTCCCCTGAGGGGGAAACGATCGGATTCACTCATTCTCTGAGATCCCCTGCATGGTATCGGATCACGGATGTCCCATGATGATCCCTGTTAGGTATAGGTGAGGTAGGATCAAACCCCATGGATCTAAAAATCAGGGGTGACGAATCCATCGTCCGATAGGGTTCCCCGGGGGGATACACCCTTCCTTCTTTTTCTTTGCTTTCTGTGGGTGGGTCCCGGTGTCCTTTTCACAGGTTTCCCACTCTGTCGGCCTACGAACCGCAAATGTATTTGTCTGGGATTTCTTGTGGAGGAATAGGTCCCATTGCGGATGGATGGTTTATGGAATCTATTGATTTACGATGATTTCCTATTTTGCGGGTTCACTAGGCCCACATCAGGGGTCCTTAGTAGTTCCATTGGCCCATGGCGTGTACTACCTTAGGGTAAAAGGGTTTCATTGGATGTTCATGAACTTCCTTGGACAACCCCCGGGCATGAAATTCAGTACTATGATTCCTGGGATGGATAGAATGGTTTTATCCACCAGCCTGTTCAGGATGCAACGATGGTATGCATAAAGTACCAGGTGGAGGAACGCAGGGGGAGGGGGCGGTTTCATCCCCTTGTAGCTTTAGGTGTTTTTATTGTATGATCATTTGGAGAGATTTTGAGATTCCTTTGCAAACGCGGAGCCCCTGGTGCATTCATGGGCCCTAAATGTAGGCAACAATGTGTACTCCTATGGTGGTGGGATATGGGTACGGAACGTGCGGACATTATGTAAAGCGGTGACCCCCCCAACGAGTAGGGTTCACTGTCCGTGAAATATCCCAATTGTATACTGTATTGTAGTATAAAACGCGAGCGGAATCCAGTTCTGCTTGGCCGGTGGGAACCGTGGCCTGTTTCTATCCCCTGTTTTGTAGAAAATAATATAATAAAATATTTGATAATGAGTGAAATATTATTATTTTCTTGCTATATGGGTTCCTCGTTTCTGCATAGTGGGAGGGATGATTTTTTCCTGAGTTTTTGGATCGCGTTTCTGTCGTCCTAGTCCTATGAGGAATTTTTATTGAGCAGGTTTGTTGTCTTAATCATACTACAGAAACTATGCATCCCTTCGGGTTTGTGCAACCTACCCATAGGGGGTTTAGGAAAAGCGGGGGGAGGGGATGAACATATCCTTTGTTCATTTGCGTGTGCACAGTGCTTACAGTTTTGGGGTTAGCATAGCACCCGTTGCATCCCTTGCCCTAGCAGCGAAGGCGGCAGGTATGCCTGCCTTAGCCCTTACGGACCATCATGGGCTCTATGGTCTCCCCGCTCTGGTGTGGGCGTGCCGTGAACACGATCTTCAGCCCATCATAGGTTGTGAGGTAAGTTTAGCGGTTGAGGTAGAGTGGGGAATGGAACGGCCCCCTCATTTTGCTCGTAATTGGGTGATACCACGTCTCATTTTATTGGCAGAAACACCAGTTGGATACCGTAATTTGCTGCAAATCGTTCAACAGCTCAGGGTACCAGAGGGGGAACGACGATCCCAGAATCCGGCACTTCGTTATGCGGTCCTAGCGAAGAATGCAACAGGTTTGATCGTTTTGAGTGGTAGTTGGGATGGTTTGCTTCCCCAGGCCTGGCTAGCGGGGGGGGAGGAGGGGGTGCGTCGTGTACTGCGTTCCCTTAGGCGGATTTTGTCCCCTCAGCAGTTACGGATCGAAGTACAGGATCATGGGTGGCCGATACAAAGAAAAATGAACAGGGATCTTCTTCAGCTGGCCCGCCAATGGGCCCTGCCTGTTGTAGCCACACATACAGTGTGTGCGGTACGGGAAGAAGATCAGGCCGCCCGTGCAGCTATGGTCGTTCATGCGGCCCGTGGTGGGGAAGCGGCCAGTTGGCGCTTTTTCAATCACGACTGCGCTTTATTGTCGGTACAGGCGATGCGGCAGAGGTTCGCTGAACTTCCTGCAGCCCTTGCGGAAACCGTTCGGATTGCTGAGCGTTGTTCCCAAGCGACTTCGTCCTTTTGTTTTTCTCCCTCCCTGCCTGCAGCCCCCTTGCCCGTGGGCAGGGAGGAACACCATCATTTACGGGATTTGTCCTATAGGGGGGCCCGTATCCGGTATGCTGATCCTTTACCCCAGGAGGTTCAGCAGCGGTTGGAGGAAGAATTGGCTACGGTATTCTCCCTGGGTATGACCACCTACCTCCTCATTGTTGCGGATGTGGTCCGATACGCCCACCGTATGGGCATTGCGTGTGGACCGGGTCGGGGTTCTGCCGCGGGTAGTCTGTTGGTTTATACCCTGGGTATTACGGACGTTGATCCCATTCAGTGTGATTTGCTTTTTGCCCGTTTTCTGCACGCTGAGCGGAAGGGATTTCCTGATATCGATTTGGATGTTGACGATCGACGGCGTCCTGAGCTCCTCTCCTATCTCAAGACACAATATGGTGAAGAAAATGTCGCGCAGATGGTTGCCTTTGGGTCCTGGACCCCTCGTCTGGCCCTGCAGGCGCTTGCCCCCCAGTGTAAGGTATCGAAGGAACTTCTGAAGCAATGGCTACAGTGGATCCCCCGTACGTCGACCACGTTGGAGGTTGCCTTTCAGTCCGCTCCGGCTTTCCGGCGTCAGTTGGAGGAACCCGTTTATACGACATTACGTACCTTTTTGCAGCATTGGGTGGGTTTACCGCGTCAGGTAGTCACCCATCCAGCGGGTGTGATCATAACGAGCCGGTCGTTGGTAGAGCAGTTCCCCCTGGAAGTGGGTACCCATGCGATGTGGCGTATTCAATATGATATGCATGTCTTGAGAAAATTGGGTTTTCTCAAATTGGATATTTTAGGACTACGTCATCTTGCGATCCTAGATTCTATTCGGTCCGTACAGTCCCATATTCCCGATGGGGATGCGGCCACCTATCAGCTTCTCGCACGGGGGGATACAGTAGGACTCTTCCAGGTAGAATCCCCCGGTATGCGTCGGTTGTTACGAACCATCCGC